>JBCDEZ010000001.1:0-70350 GCA_039179045.1 Chlamydiota bacterium
CTATGGTCCCATGTTCTACTCAAGAAAACCAAGCGCTCAAAGAGTAGAAGGTTACTTAAAATGCCTGATGATGAATCAAATGATGAGAACCGAGAGCCAGAAAATCTTCAAGGATAGTCCTAGTTGGTCTGAAAATCTGATTTTTTCAACAAGGCCCTTTTCCAATCACATTTTCGCATCAGAAGCTCCTTAGATTTTTTATAGATGAGGAGCTTTGCCTGTTTATGGGCTTTTTATCAAGGTTTTCCTAGAGATTTTTTCAACAACGCCGCAATAGTTCTCTTTTAGCGTGCTTAGAAAGACTGAGAAAAAGGTCGCCGAGTTTTTCTACTTTTCTATGAACGATAATTGTGTGATTCTTACAAGAAATCTGATGACCATCTGCAGGATTCGAGAAGTCCAGTTACTGAAAGAGACCGCATGTACCTTGTGATTTGCGAGTGTATGCCTTCTTTTCCATTTCTGCAAATCGGTGGTCGCTGTTTGCAAATCTCGGTCTAGACAATTGTAAACAGAGGGAATAAGGTAACTACGAGAGCCCAGAGCAATAGCAGGCACAGAGAGTCCCCAGTAAAAAGAAACGGGAATTAGTGCAAACCTGCTTGTAAAGCTCAATGCAAGATGGATTGTAAGATCTTGTCCTAGTCGTTTTCTCGATTTTGATAACGAGGTAGAGTGTATGGGAAATTCTTATTGTAGGTAAAGAGCGGTGGAAAAAGCTTATTTCAGGCAGAATATTTCGGTTGGGAAATGAAAGACGGAAGAGGAGGGATTCGAACCCCCGGATGGTTTCCCATCTTCTGTTTTCAAGACAGACGCATTCGACCACTCTGCCACTCTTCCAGAAAGATGTATTCTAAGGCATCTATGAATTGAAAGCAACTTGCTCGAAGAGGCGCGCATTGTTCTCGCTAAAAATGCGGATATCGTCGATGCCATAGATGAGCATGGCCAACCTCTCCACACCGATTCCCCAGGCATAGCCTGTATATTTTTCAGGATCAATCTTGGACTTAGAAAGCACATTTGGATGGATCATACCAGCTCCTGCGACTTCCAGCCAGCCGGTCTCTTTGCATAGCTTACAGCCCTTGGATTGGCACTGCAAACAGGCTATATCGACCTCAATACCTGGTTCTACAAAGGGGAAGTAGCTAGGACGAAAGCGCACTTTGATATCGGAGGAAAAAAGTTGTCTACAAAAAGCGCGCATAATAGAAAAAAGGGAAGCAAAATTTGCCTGCTTGTCGATGTAGAATCCCTCAATCTGATGGAAAAAGACGTGGGATCTACCAGAAACTGTTTCGTTGCGGAAGCACTTCCCAGGAGCAATAACTCGGATAGGGGGAGTGTGATCTTGCATGAAGTGGACCTGCACATTGCTTGTATGGGTACGCAGCAGATATCCCCCTGGAAAGTAGAAGGTATCTTGCATGTCCCGGGCGGGGTGGTCCTCTGCGAAATTCAGGCCTTCAAAGTTGTAGTAGTCGGTATCGAGATCAGGACCAAGAGCTACGGAAAACCCTAGAGAAGAGAAGATATCGACCGCGCGATTGAGTAGCTTTTGTACGGGATGCTCTACGCCCAAAAAAGAGCGTTTGCCGGGTAAGGTTACGTCAAGTTTTTCCGCCACAAGCTGCGACTGCAACTCTTCGGCAACGAGGCGAAGGCGTGTATTTTCTAAATGGACGAGAAGGGTCTGTTTTACATCATTGATCAGTTTGCCCAGTCGAGGACGCTCCTTTTCAGGAGCTTCACGAAGAAGAAGCATGAAAGAGGTGAAGTGTCCCTTCTTCCCAAAGTAGGTAATGCGAAGAGACTCCAGCTCTTGGGTAGAGCAGATGGAAGATAAATCGGAAGAAAACTGCGATCGTATCTGCTCTAACTGATCCGGGAATGACATACGATTTACGCGACTAGGGCAGCCTTTGCGCAGTTTGCCACATCTCCGAAGGCAGCTAGGTCGTGCATGGCAAGGTCGGCTAAAGACTTGCGGTCTAAAGAGCAGTTTGCCTTTTTCAAACCAGAGAGCAACTTGCTGTAAGACAAGCCGTGAATGCGCGCCGCCACGTTGATGCGAAGGATCCATAGTCTACGGAAATCCCTTTTGCGATGCTTGCGATGGATGTAATGAAAGGCTTTTGCTTTCATTACAGCATCTTTTGTGAGACGGATATGATTCTTCCGATCCCCTATAAATCCTCTTGCTTTTTTGAGTAGACGCTTGCGTCTTTTTCTAGACGCTACGGAAGTTTTTACTCGCATGATTTTCTCCTAAAAATTAACAGCTACCCATGAGCTTTTTGAACATTTTTTCCTGAGTTGTATCGACAAGACCCCTTCTTCTGAGGCGTCTTTTTCTCTTGGAAGATTTCTTTGTCAAGATGTGACGCAAATTCGGCGATGTTCTTTTCAGTTTTCCAGTCGCTGTTTTTTTAAAGCGTTTCCTCACGCCCTTTTTCGTTTTCATTTTTGACATCATTCTCTCCTCGATGTTCCTCTTTTTTCTTGATCGCAGCCTTTTTCTTGGCGGTACTGCAAGGAGCAAGCACCATATTTAAGGATCTACCCACTCTTTTTGAAGGTGCTTCCGGAGTTGCGACATCCTCCAGCTCAGAGCAGAACTTGCGCAGGACCTCTGCGCCACGATCGATATGCAAAATCTCTCTGCCCCGGAAGGTGCATGTGAGACGCAATTTATTTCCCTTTTCAATCATTGCGCGCGCTTTTTTTGCTTTTGTCTGGAAATCGTGGACATCAATATTTGGTTTGAACTTGATCTCCTTAATTTTGACCTGGTGCTGCGCTTTGCGGTTTTCCTTTTCTTTCTTCGTTCTGTGGTAACGGAAGCGATCGTATGCAGTCAAACGGCACACGGGGGGTCTAGCAGAAGGAGATACTTCAATGAGATCGAGCCGCTCTTTTTTTGCTAACTCAAGAGCTTCTTTGAGATCCATGACTCCTACGTGATCTCCATTTTCCTTGATCACACGTACTTTTTCCGAGCGAATTTCCCGGTTGATTCTTAAATTTTCTTTTAAAATTGCAATTCTCCTAAAGCGATGAGTACAACACAAATGACTAAAAAAGTAGAGTATACATAAGGACGAAGGAGAGAATCAAGCAGAATCCATAAGAGGAAAGTTTTTCCGATGAGTATGGGATATAGCTGACTCGAACAGCTGACCTCCACGATGTCAACGTGGCGCTCTAACCAACTGAGCTAATACCCCACTATTCACCAAATGTTGTAAACTATCCTAACTTAAGGAAAAGTAAAATGCAAAACCCCTCTGAATTTGTTCCCGTTTGTCCCTCTTTTTGGGAAAGTGTGCGCCTTTTCGCAAGAGCCCTTTGGGTCACATTTTTGCGGGAAGACAGTCATGTAATCGATGCAACGTGTGGCAAGGGGCGCGATACACTTTTCTTAGCAAAGTGCGTGCCTCAAGGACACGTCTATAGTTACGATATCCAATCCACAGCGCTTGCAGAGGCCAAGCGTCTGATCGATGGAGAGGGTAAAAGCAAGCAGGTCACCTTCTTCCACCAGTCCCACACCTCCTTCGAGCAGAACGCCGATCTTGTGGTCTACAATTTGGGTTATCTTCCCGGATCCGATAAAACGATCTGCACGCAGCCGAAAGATGTACTCGAAAGCGTTGAGCACGCGCAATCGTTCGCTCAAGCGATTTGTATTACGTGCTATCCAGGTCATCTTTCGGGACGCAAAGAGGAAGAGCTCTTGCATGCTTACTCTAAAACGCTCGATGCGAAATTGTGGACTGCATCGCACCACAGATGGGTCAACCGCCACCTTTGCCCCTCGCTCATTTGGCTAACAAAAATAAACCGGAGATGAGGAGCAAGCAAGGCAAGCCGCGCTTGACCAGTGTGCCTATTTGCAAGAGCCTTGTTGTAAGAAGAGTCGATTCTCTTCGATCCATTGCTTTGTTGCTCCCATAGCGTAAGAAGATCCTGTAACCACAAGCACCTCCTCATAAGCCAGTGCACTTTTTGCCGCTTGCGGCAGCGCCTCGTCTAAATGGGGCGTGTAATGGTGGGGTCCTTTGAGATGGAGGCATTTTTTGAGCTCTTCTACTGAGCTGATCTGAGTGTGGGAGATCGCGGTTATTTCTACAAAAGAGCCTTCGGGAAATACTTGAGGGATCTCTTTGCCTTTGGTCAAACAGACGACAAAACGGTAACGTCTATTTGGAAAGTGGGTATTTAACGCGGCAAAAAGGGCGAAAAAACCGGGCGCGTTGTGTGCAATATCTAGAACGATCCAACCCTCTACAATTTCGAAACGGCAGGGGGGGCGTACATTCTCGATACTTGAGGTGTCTATCTTCAAGTGGCGCAGCGCTGCTTGTGCGATGAGGGTGTTTTCCTCATCGTACCACCGGCAAGGTGTAGAGGGGGCCAGGATAATGGGTGCATTTTTTTTCTCAGCTTCTAAAAAAAGCGGTTTTAAGCGCGCCTTTGGCCCGAGAACCACGGGTGTATTTTCCCGGATGATGCCCGCTTTTTCCCAAGCAATTTGCTCTAAGGTATCTCCCAAAAGGTCCATGTGGTCGTATCCGATGCTTGTGATAATGCTCAGCTCGGCAGGAAAAAGATTGGTTGCATCAAAACGCCCTCCGATACCCGTCTCCAAAATTGCGATATCTACATTTTTCTCAGAAAAATACTGGATACTCATAAAAAATAGAATAGTGAAAAAAGAAAGGGTAAAGGGGGATTTTGCCGCTATTTTTTCTACGAGCAGGTAGAGCTGTCGGAAATGATCTTCTCCGATCATGTTTCTAGCGACCTGCATGCGCTCTTGGAAGTTGTGGAGGTGAGGAGAGGTGAATAGACCTGTTCGGTAGCCAGCTTTCTCGCAAGCGTAGCGCAATTTCTCACTCACAGAACCCTTTCCATTGGTGCCTGCGATATGAACCATAGGAAACGTGGGAGCGGAGAAATAGCGGAGATAAAAGGCCCGCAAAAGCTCCGGTGCAATTTTTGGAGTTTTCTTTTTTTTGAGCTCTTCTAGTGCGTGGATTGCGTTCATGTGTAGAAAAGAGCCTGTATGGTTGTTTCGGGAGACCAAGAAGCTCCCAGTGAGACTTCAGGCTTGACTTCTCCGTGGAAGTCAGATCCTCCTGTGATGATCCAGCTTTTCTTTTGCCCTAGTTTTTGCCAACGCTTTTCTACTTTTGCAGGAATATTAGCGTACCGAGCTTCAATCCCA
Organism: Chlamydiota bacterium; assembly: GCA_039179045.1. GTDB lineage: Bacteria > Chlamydiota > Chlamydiia > Chlamydiales > SM23-39 > JBCAXK01. The sequence continues at coordinate 5,237 of JBCDEZ010000001.1, forward strand.
TCGAAATCCATCCCGAGTAGCTCTTGCAACGTTAGTCCCTCTTTTAAGAAAAAAGGGTGCGCTAAGACTGCTTTCCCCCCCGCTTGGTGAATCGCTTCAATCACCTCGTTTGCAGCGAATTTTGGGCTTTTTTCCCAAGGCCTTGCTCGGTCATCGAGATAGCGTAAAAATGCCTCTTGCAAAGAAGAGACGTATTTTTTTTCCCGCAACACCTCTGCAATATGCAAGCGACCAATCACAGAAGAGCTAGCGAGGCCTTTTTTCTCAAAATCCTGCATTGTGATTGATACGCCACGCGTTTGTAGATAGGCAAAAATTTGCTCATTTCTCGCGGCTCGTTTCTCGCGAACACTACTCAAAAACTCTTGGAAAGATCGGTCTTTGACATCAAAGCCGTAAGCTAGTATATGCACGTTCAAACAGCGGTGGTGTGCTGTGATCTCCACTCCCGTAAATAGCTTGAGTCTCAGCTTTTCTGCTAGCAGGAATAGATCTTTTGTGTACGCATCTGTAGTATCGTGGTCAGTAATTGAAATACCTTGCAACCCCGATTCCTTGGCCAGATAAAGCAATTCTTGCGGCGTATGTGTGCCGTCAGATTTTTTCGTGTGGGTATGCAAGTCGTAACGATTGTCCATGGAAAAAGCGTACTGTTTTCAATTCATCGAACACCTAGTTTGAAGCAGTCGGTTTTTTACTTCATCTAATTAATCAAATCCTTGCCGGGCGCAGGGCTTGATTCTTTTTGCTCTGGGAAATTTTGGCTTTTTGTTCCCTGCACAAGCGCCATTGAGTAGCGAAAAATTGCCCTCACGAAGCGTGCTTTTCCAATTCTTTATAAACTCCGTCCAATACAGCATTCACAAATTTTGCCCCCTCCACAGAGCCAAATTTGCAACAAACACGGATTGCTTCTGCAATCGCTACTTCCGGAGGAAGGTCCGTTTCGTAGAAAAGGGCATACAGACCAAGGCGGAGGACATTTTTCTCAATCCGAGAGATCTCTTCTAAGGAATAGTGTTCTAGATGTTTGGTGAGTTTCGCATCGATTTGCGGCAAGCAGGCCTCTACCTCGGCTACCTTATCCCGGACCAACCGGGCCGTTTTTTTACTCACTTTCATAGTTTGCACAGCGAGAAGGATCAAAAAATCGTCGCAAACAGCATTGTGGTCCCGCGCGTAAATCATCTGGAAGAGGACTTCCCGAAATTTTTTCTTTGAAATTGCCATAAGAGTGTATCCAAGGAAATTGTAGCAAAGACCTTCCTTTTATGGGAAATTCGCATTCGATTTGATAGAAGATTGTGGAATGGCCGCCTTTTTTCGAAGGGGCAATTTTTGTGTCCATTAGAACGATTGTACTCGGCTCCTACTTGGCTCGCTAGCTAACGATTCTCGAGCGTTCTAGCGTTAGGTGGATCGTTTCCTTATCAACTTGAGTGACAGAATCCGCTGTCCTTACGGGATATGGGGGAATGGTTTTTTAGGCTGGTAGGTGTATGCAGGGTATCTTTTTTCGATACTTCTCTTCTAAGGATGGCTTACATCGACTATTTTTTGATCTTTCCTAAAGTGAGCTTTGGGTTTGAAGATAAATATTTTATACCAGCTGGAAAGCTTTTTGCAGTAAGTTTTTTTATCTCACTCTTGTTTCATTGCATCCGAAGATCAGATCATCAATAGAAATTTTGAATGAGCATGCATGGGCAGGCGATGTTGTAGATTGGAGCGCTCTTGACTATTTTTTCGGTAAATTTTCTTGGCTGACCAGTCTGTTGGCTAAATGCAGCGCGTTTGTAAGAGGGTTCTCCATAGTTAAGTAAGCTCGCTTTGTCTATTTCTCTCTTTTCTTTGACTGCTAGAGGTAAGAGGAGGGTAGGTAACAGGGGGGGTGCTTGTTTCGCATTCTAGCTACTCGCCCGCTTTGGACGCTTTTGCGTATTTTCCCGTAGTTAAGAACTCATTTCTTTATTGGAAACGGCGTTGCTGTCCTATCGTTAGCTTTCTTGTAGATGACTCCTTAGGAGATACGCCGCTTTCTCGTGCGTAGCAATTCTTTGAATTATTAGATCTCCAGTTGGTGCATCGTGGTTCTCTTCTGCGAATGCGATCGCGGGGCGGTGTCTTTTTGCGATTGCCTCGTGATCTTTTGTGAGCTGTTGCACCATGTCTTTCGATGTTGTCCAATGTTTCTCGCCCGCAATACAGGTATCAGCAGAAAAACGGGCAAAATGCGCCTCTACGTATTGCCCTAGCGCGCGAATTCTTTCTGCGAGCTCATCAATGGCTTCTGCTAGCTCTTCGTAGAGTTTCTGCAATAGAAGGTGCAAAGAGTAGAAATGCTCTCCCTTGAGGTTCCAATGAAAATTTTGTGTTTTGAGATAGATGCTGTAGGTGTCAGCCAAAAGTAATAAAAGTTTTTTTCCCACTGCCACTCTTTCTTCTGAGCTCATCCCTGTATCCATACCATGTACTCCTCAACTGCACTTGATTTTTGTACTTAATAAACTATTTACCTGAAAATTTTATTCTATGTAAACAATTTTCTCACGCAGTTTTTCTTGCTCTTTCCTTATGCTTTGTGTAAAATTTCTTTTTTCTGATTCAGAAATTTTCAATTAAGTGAAGGTATTATGTTGGAATTGAATCAAGCAAGCTTGGATCCAGTTTTTTACGGGCCAGGAGCTATTAGTGTAGTAGGAACTGTATCTGCGCTATACTTTGCTTGGCAAGGTTACGCCATCACGGCCCTAGCTCTTGGTGCGCTCAGTGCGATTTCCCTGATTGTGACCAGTGCGCTGAGAGATACAGACACACTGATCCAACGCCGCGCAGGAAAAGGAGAATCCGAATCGGATAGTTCGAGTCTTATTCGTATTACTGATGCAACACTTTCGGACAATATTCATCGAGCTGTTTATGCGGTTATTCAGAATTCCTTTGGTTTGATAGCTGAGTATATTATTTTTAAACCTTGTGAATTTTTGACAAGAGCGACTATTAGGCTTATGGAGTCGATTTCTAACACAAAAGTGGCAGGTAAGGACGAATTGTTAGTTTCTCTTGCTCTTTTCCTGCACTTTGTGTAAAATATCCTTTTTCATGACTTAGAAATTCTTAAATCAAAGGAGAAATATTATGTCGGTTGAATTGGATTCAAAAAAATTAACTCCGCTTTCTTATTGCTCAGGAACTGCCAGTGCAGCAGGGATTGCAGCTGCAACGTACTTTGCCTGGCAAGCTTACACCATAACGGCAGTGGCTCTCGGTGTGCTCAGTGCGGTTTCGTTGATTGTGACCGTTGCGCTGAGAGATACAAATGGACTTACTCAAGGATCTAAAGCAGCTGATCTAGATACTTCGGGCAAGATTCAAATTACTACTGAAAGACTTAATCGTAATGTTAATAAAACTATTTATAACGTTATTGACAATTCCTTGGGTTTCATATTTGAGCTGATAGCTGATTGTGCTATTTTTAAACCTTGTGAACTTTTGACAAGAGCGACTATTAATCTTATCACTTCAACTCCTAAAGCGGTAGTGGACCTTGATGGGAAGAGCTCGTAGGAATTAATGCCTTTTCAGCTTGCCGCGCAAGGCAGACTTTTTTTGGGAGCGCCTAACCCGGCTCCCGCTTCATTAGCAAGCTATTACTGGTTTCTAATGTCAAATGTAAAAAATTCATACTATTCAAAATTATAAGGTGGTATTATGTCAGCAAATTCTGAGGTAAATCCTTTGGGATCGGATAGATCGACTCAATATAAACCTGTGCGAGTCTACAAGTCGAATTCGACTGCAGTAAGAGATGATAAAAACTCAGGTCGACTTTTGGGTCGGATGGTCTTTGCTTTGGAAAACGGCAGCTCAGATCAAGTAGACAAGTTTGTGGAAACTGTTTGGCTATCTCTTGCTCCTCTTGTGGAGGAGCGTATACAAACTGTACTAGCAACAGAGGGTGCTTCACACAAACCCGCTTTTGAGAGTCTTCGCCAAGAGTCAGGCAATAACATCTTATTAAATCCTTTAGATTTAGCGGATGCTCTTCCTCCCCCTAATGATAATGGGAAAAATAATTCGGAGGTTTCTGCAAAAAATCCAGAAGCTTCCAAGATACCATCAGAAGAGCCTGGTTATTTTTCCAGATTTTGCAAGCTAACTGGCATATCTTGGCTTACTGAAAAAGTCTGGGGAGTTTTGTGTTTTATTCTTTCCCTCGGTGGCCTAATTAGCTTCCGGTGATTAAGAGATCAGCCTTCAGAGGAAGATAGAAGGTTTATTTGTGTGAGGGGTGCTTATAAGCACCCCTTTTTTTATGCACCTTTCTTTGTGGGTTTCTTTGGTGCGGAGGATTTTTGGCGCGTGGTATGACAGTCGATCCATATAGGAGAGCTCCATGCCATTTCCCCATCTTTTTGGAAGGCGCGCAGGTAGTAGTAGAGAAACGGGTAGGGCTCTCCTGGAAGCACAATTTTTTGCAGATTTTCTGTGTCGTCGTGGGCGAATTCGAGAAAATCGCTTTCTGGATAAAAGGTATGGAAAATTTCGCTATTGCGGATGATTTCCACCTTAGCAAGTTCATCGACCCCAATTACGTAGCCCGTTATGTGTCGGTTTAAAGCGAAACCGGGCTTTTGGCTATTGGAAAGCTCAGATCCCATTTTTTCTCCACCGATGTAAAAACCGAGAATGATCTTGGCGCCTGTGGTTGCATAGCAGGACTTTTTCTGGAGTGCTTCAAAAAGGGAGGTGCGCGAATGGTCTTTTGCAAGGATTGCAGTCAAACCGGGGGAGTACTGTTCTTGATTGGTGTCGAATAGATCAGCATATAGACAACGATCATCGAGACCTCCTGCTACGAAACCAAAACGGCAATTGTGGGTAAGTGCTTTGCGGACTGAACCCTCGGGGTATTCTTGCAAAGTCTTAGGTCCTGTTCCCTTGATGGGGCGTGGGTTTCCCTCTTTTTCCAAGCACTCTGAAGAGCCCCAGGAGTTGTAAATCTCCACTACCCGTTCAAATTGAGGATCGAAGTTTTCAAAGCAATACGGTTTTTTGCTATTCATCGTAAAGGAGGGAATGGAGAGAAAATCCTTGGTTTGATGAGTTTTGTAGATTTTTTTGAGAGAGTTGGTTTTGGTATCTTTTTTCCTGAGAAGCGGTTTTGCATCTTTCGTGTAGACAAATTGCCGGATCCCCTCTTCTTTTGGATCCCCGTTCCATTGGAATCCTAAGAATGTTGCGAAGCGATCCTCTTCGTTGAATTCGGCGACTTGGTTGCTGATGAGTTTCCAGATGTCTGAAGAGGTCTCTTGTTCCGATTCGAACGAAGAGATTCCGTAAAAATGGAGCGCCTGTTCATCCCGGAAGTAGCGGAGGCACGACTCAATATGCGCTGTGGCATCGGAACGGTCTGATTCTCCGTGGAATACACCCCAAAAGAGATTGAGGGGATACTCTTGATAACACTTGATCGGAGGAGAAAAAAATGTTTCGCCGGTTTGGAGGTTTTTCAGACGCAATTTGTAGATGCCCGGTTCGTTGAAATAGAGGTTGGGAAGGGTGATGAAGCCCGTCTCGGGAACGAATAGCTTCCAGTTGAGGTTCTCTCGCAAGTGTTGGTAGCTCAAGTCAATCAAGGTTCCCTCGGGCGCATTGGAGGTAAGGTTCCCAAAAGCATCTTCGAAGCGGACGATCACATCAAATCGCTTGTTCCTAGTTACGATCGAGGGAGCAATTGTTCTCAAAGAGTGGAGGGCGCCGCCTCGTACATCCATCTGGAATACTTCGGGGTCCTTGTAGTCTCCCTTGCCCTTAGGGTCGACATACATATGGAAGGCCCTTCTTCTTTGTATGATTTTTTGCGCGTGATTTTCCTTGTGGATTTTCGGATTGAGCTGGCCGATACAAATAGTAAAGCTCTCTCCTGCTTTGATCTCTTTCGGAAGATTGGTTTCAAACTGTGCGAGGTGCTCGTTTTCTGTTGGATGGAAGGCGTGGGATTTTTCCTTTTCTAGTTCCAACCAGATTACGCTACTTTTCTTTTTGAGATCAGCGCTTGGAACTTCCCAATCAATCGGACGCATGGTGTTGAGAAGGTCGAATTTCAAGCGCGTTCCTTTAGGAAGGGACTGTGAAGGCGTGTATACAAACCGCCACGTACCTTTTTCTCCTGCCTGAGCATGGGCAGGTTTGGTAAAACAAATTGACCTTCTCATGATGTGTCATCCCTCCTGTAGAATTCAAAACTAGTATAGGGCAAATGCCTTTGTTGCGCAAATGCCTCATCTCTTGCTTTTTGAGGTTACATTCGGCTTTTTGGGTGTGATGCGAATTTTTTCTACAGCTCGTTCTGAGGACTCGAGCACCTCCAAACTGAAAGTATCGTGATGTAGGGACCAGCCCTTCAAAGGAATTGTCCCTGCGCGGTCAAAAATATATCCTCCCAAAGTTTCATATTCACTGCTTTGCGGGATCTCAATACCTATCTTTCCTGCGACATCGATTGTGCTCATTTTTGCATCCACAACCCAAGATCCGTTCGGAAGTTTCCAGAATATTGCTTTTTCAGGCGCGTCGTACTCATCTTCGATTTCTCCTACGAGTTCTTCCAAGATGTCCTCAATGGTTACGATCCCCTCAGTGCCTCCATATTCGTTCACGATCACAGCGAAATGCAGCTGTTTGCTCCGAAACTCCTGCAAAAGAGACGAGATCTTTTTGCTCTCAGGAGCGTAGATCACAGGTTTCACTAAAGATTTTACAGGTTGGTTCAAGTTCTTTTTGGTGATATAGAGGTGGAATAGATCTTTGTAGAGCAGCACTCCGGTTACTTCATCGAGATTCTGTGCATAGACGGGTATCCGGCTGTAGCGCTCTTCTAGAAATAGTTCGGCTGCCTCTTGCAAAGATGTCGACTCATCGATGGCTGTAATGTCGATTCTAGGAATCATGATCTCTTTAGCTATCCGCTTTTTGAATGTAAAAAAAGCCAAAATCCATTTCTGATCGTTCGCCTCGAAGTGCGCACGATCGTCCGTTAATACCTTGTGAAAAAAAGTTTCCGTCTCAGGAGGGATGAAGGGGCTCGAGCGCCACTTTTCGATTCTTTGCTGCAAAAATACAAAAAATGCAATCAAAGGAGAGGCGATCCAAAGGAAAAAAAGGAGAAAAAAAAGAGCGCACTTACCCACTTTTTTGGGACTAGTAGTAGCGAGTGTGAGAGCCAAAAGATCGGCAAAAAAAAGGGAGAAAATCAGAATGCCGATGGCGAGCGCTCCCTGAAGAGCAAAACCTATTGGTAGGGTTGCAATGAGCCTTTTGCCATACTCGCAGGCAAAGATCGCGTAAAGGCATGTGAGGGTTTGTTGGAAAAAGCGGAGCATCTGAAAGAAGGACTCGTGCATCTTCTGAAAGAAAGATGGGGGTACAGTGAAGCGCAATACATGCATTTTTTTCCGGAATAGCTCTCGAGCATATTCATATCCCGCATAACGCAACGCACGCTGTAGCGCGCGTACAGCAAACAGGAGCAATAGAAAAAAAAGACTACAAAAAAGGGGGTAAGAGATAGTCATGTGGAGTAAAAAACGGCGCTAGAGAGATCTAGAATAGAAAGATCTGCGATCATGTTACGGGTGCAGGCCAATGTTTTCTTGATGCAATTTATCTATACACACTTTTTCCTTTTCGCGCATCTTTTTGCGATCTTCTTGCTCAATATCATCGTAGCCTAGAAGATGCAAAAAAGCGTGCACCAGATACAAAAGGGCCTCTTCATACGGATCGATTTCGTGCTCTTTTGCGTAGCGCTTGGCAGTTTCTGTAGAAAGGAAAATTTCCCCTAAAAAACAGATGCCATCATCTCTTTGACCAGGAGCATCCAAAGGAAAGGAGATGCAATCGGTAGGGGAGGGATCTTGGAAATAGAATTCGTGCATGAGAGAAATTTTACGATCATCGATCAGATGCACGGAGATCTCGTCGCAGTCGACAGACTCTGTTTCAATCAGGAAAGCAAGAGTTTGTTTTATCGATTCGTGCGCAATGGGTAGATGGGACTGCTCGTCCGCTATCAGGACATTCATCCAATCTTAGAGATGCGGAGTCTTCGGGAGGCCTGTTACCTTGGTATTTTTCCCTTCGGTCCATTTCCCAAGTTTTTTAAGAACATCGATCCGCTCAAATCTTTTGAGGACATTTCTTTTTTTGCCACCCTTGTTGGAGGCTCCGTAACTACGGTGTCTTGACATGGTATTCCTTAAGATTTTACTTGATTCTTGGAATGAAAGCAGCAGCGCCAGACTGCGATATCCCATTGATGTGCTCTTTAAAGCCTAGATCTAAAGCGTCTTTTTTGGGGCCCGTCTTCACATTCAAACAAATCTTTCTTTTTCTGGGAGACTGCGCTCTTCTTTCTTTCTGTTTGCTAAGTCTTGTCATAATCCAATCCAATTTCTCCCATTTTACGCAAGAATTGGGAAATAGCGCAAGAGCTTTCAAGATCTATGGATTCTCGAGCACTGCTGGAAAAAATATTGGTAGATCGAAAAGAATAAGATCTATATCCACCTCTCCAAATAAGGCTTTTCTTTTGGAAAAGGGCTATCGCCCTCTTAAGGGGATCGCCCCTGATCTCGACCCGTTCCAAGTCTGCGAGCTCTGCTGCAGTCAGGGCTTTGATGACGTTGATTGCAACTTAGCAATAGTTTCAAATGAGATAAATTGTTGAGGCCTTCCCAAAAGATCAAAATATCCTCTTAAGGTACACATTCTCGCTCTGGTTATTTGCGAGTAGTGCTGGGAATTCATAAGAAAATGCGAGAGTTAGTTCCTGAACATAAAGAATATTTTGAAAAACGCTGCTGTCTCGATCTTGGAGCATTATGGTAGACCCATTTCTACTTCGTATCGTTGGCTGTGGTAGACAGCGAATCGTTCTTTTGCGAGAGTTTCTGCTTTAGGACAAGTCGCATCTTCCAACTCGTAAATCACCTGGCAAGGAGCTTGCAAAGGGCAAGGTTGAGGACAAAGGTTGACGACAAACCGCGCACCGTTTAGATTTTGCGCTTTTTGGGTGATGGCGATGCATTCTGTCGTTTCTTTGTGGACGACGGCATGAGGTAAAAATCCTTCAGAGGGCGCCTTCCAAAAAAGACCATCGAGAAAAAGAGCACTCTTTTCACTAGAAACATGGAGGAGAATGGACTCTTTTTTCTCGAAGTGTTTTCTTACAAGGTGCAAGACACAGTCGACTTTCTCTTTCGGGGAAGTAACGCGGAAAAATACCACACGCATCTGTTACGATCTTTTTGAAGCATCAAATACGTGAATGATACCACAAGAGACGGTAAACTTGACAGCGTCTTCGTTACTCATATGAACACGGGTTACCGAGGCTTTGGGCACCATCATCATGTATCCAGAAATAGGGTGAGGTGCTGTAGGCACAAATACCGGAACGAGATCGGGGATTCTCCGAGCACACTCTTCGGGGATTGTGCCTGATAGAAAGCCGATGCAACCACTTTTTTCTGAAGGAAAGGGCACCATAACGGGATACTGGAAGGCTGTTTTTTTCTTCCCCTCCTGCTCGAAAAGAGCCTTGGCGATCTCGGTTGCTACCTTGAAAACGGTTCGGAGGAAGGGGATTTTCGAGACGATTTTCTGCGCAATACTGATCAAAGAACGGAAGAAAAACTTCCGCGCTGCTGCTCCAATCAAGCAGGTGGCAGCTACGAGCCCTACAAGAATCACCAAGCGAGTCAAGAAAAGCGCGAAACCTTTGGGAACAGTAGGAGCATTGACTTCCACAAAAGAGAGCACCTGTGTTTGCAAAAGGTAAAGGAAGGGAGTAGTGAGAAAGTCGATAGCAAAGAGAAAAACGAGAATCGTCAAGATGAGGGGTAGCAGGGTGATGAGCCCTGTAAAGAACGTTTTTTTCATAGGCTTTTCGCTCTTTGATCTTCGGGTATGATCACCCCGCACGATACAATGTATTTAATGGCCTCTTCTGTTGTCATGTCGAGAAAGATCAGGTCTTCTTTTTTGTACATGAGCAAAAAACCTGTGGTAGGGTTAGGCGTTGTGGGAACAAAGACAGAAATGAGGTGCGTGTTTTTTGCATCTTGGCAGGTCTTTGGAGAGTCTCTTGAGACAAGAGCAAGTGAATAGATATTGTCCGTTGGAAAAGGAGCCATCACTACTTGCTTGAACGAGTTTTTCTCAGAGGAGAAGAGAGTCTGGATGATATCTTGACTTGTTTTGTATACCTTGTTCACAAGGGGGATTTTGTGGAGCAGCTTGTCTGAATAGAGGAAAAAGAGACGAAACACGAGGGAGCGTGCGATTAGGCCGAGCGCGAATGTGAGAAGAAATAAGGAGAAGAGGATCAGAATCTGGCTGCTATAGAGAAGGACTCGCTCTGATTTGAGAAAAGCGATCTCTGAGCGATCAACACCTAAATAAGCGAACAGATCCTGAGTTAGCCCTATGAAAGGAGTTGTGAGGAAATTGACTGCAAAGCTAAAAACTGCAATCGTCACTGCGAGAGGAAGCAAGATAGCTAAGCCCGCTAGAAAATACCTTTTCACTCGATATCCTAAACCTACTAATTCGTATTGTGGCTTGCGGAGAAGATATTTATCAAGCAGTCTCTCTGGGGTTTGGTGAAAAGTGCGGGGAACTAGCTGCTCTACAACTTCTCCACTGGTCCGGCCATAAACGATTGGCTCTACATACTCTAAGAGCAATCATACTCTTGGTTTCTTGCAGGGTCTACCAGGCACCTGCACGGTTGGGTCACGATGAGCGTGCCGGTGGACGCTTTCAATTTCTCTGGAATCAATTGGCAATTCTTTGTCCTGGGCGCCTTCGTAATCTAGTTGATCTGGGCGATTTTTCGGTATCGGTGGCAAGCTCCGACAGATACGCGTTATTGATCTCAGGAGGTTCGAGATGCTAAGACAAGCTCTCGAGCATCTCTTCGTGCCGGTTTCGCTTCAAACATGCTTTTTGTTTTTTGATCCAGGCAGGCTATTTCCTTCTAGTATAGGCGGAAGCGATCTCCCCCAAGACACGCACACCGGTAGTAGATCTTCTTCTCGCCCGTTGCGCGTTCTCAAATAGCTATTTTCCGGCAACCTCCGTTGAATCGAACGCGCCTGCAAAATACCCCTCTTCTTTCTCTTGAGTGCGTGTTTTGCTACGGGTGGCATTCTTTCCAAAATAGCTTTTTCATTTTGCGTTTGCCAGGGACATCATAAGCACTTTCCAAGATCGGCAACCTCATCACTGTTTTGAGCAATCACAATGTCTACTGCTTGTCTAAGAGCTCGTGGTTGCTGTTTGGCGATTTCTGCCTCGTACCTTTCCGTAATTTGTCGGATAGCACTCACCGGGACAACTAGGCCGTAGTGCTCTTGTAGTTTTCCCGCTACTTTCTGAAAGGTAATGTCTGTACCAAAATCGCTAATGGCTCCTTGCAACGCTCCTGAGCACCCATACGCTTGCAGATCGGCGCTTTCGCTGAACGGAAGAACTCGCATATCACCCTTTTCGGGTCGGTCCGCCTGTTCCGTTATGCTGATGTCTCCAAAGGCAATGCCAGCGGAGTTTTTCTACTATCCTTATATACCTGGGAGTGTGCATTTTCCAATTGAGCTTCTTGCTTCTGATTTTCCACCCAAGACTTTAGCGCTTCTCGATTCAAAGAGCGCCCCGTTTCGATCAAGCAACCCTCTCGATACTCCTTAGTACAAACTCCAGAGATTTTTGCCTCGCTCCGGTACTTTTGACAAGAATCGTTCTATTTCTCCCCGCACTTTTCATTGCACCTGAATTGGTAGTGGAATATTTTTCTTGCGCCCGAACGCACAAGAGAAGAAGATTGCGAGTTGGTGTATTTTTACAATGCGCAGAGACGCTCCTCTATTTTGAGAAAAGATTTGCAATCTCTTTGCCAGATCTTCTATATCGGAGTGAGTTATGGACCGAAACACTCTACACAAATTTTTTATAGAGGTGTTTTCCAAAGAGCGCCTCTCAAAAAAAGAGGCTTCGCGCCTTTTGCGTTGCTCTGAGGTAGGAACCCTTTCTTTTTGGCGAGGTTTATCGCAAGAGAAGCCACAAAAAGAGTATCTCTATCTTCTTGTTGAGGGTAGTTTGAGCGAGAACCGGAAAGAGGACTATTCCTCTTTGGGGGAACCTGTTTGGAAAAAGGGCGAGTTCTTAGCAGATCCTACTGAGGTATTTGCAAGTCTTGAGGGGAACGAGCTGTTTGAAAAAGAGCCCGTACAGATTGCGGAGATCGATCTCACTGCTTTGCAAGCCTCAGAAGAAGACTTGAGGCTCTATGGTAAGGTGTGGTGCCATGTTGCGGGAGCTTTCCGCGGAGATCTTCATTCTACCCGCTCTTTGCTGCAAGAGCTTTCCCAGGAAAAACTCGACGCGAAGCAAGCCTCTCAACACATCAGCACTGTAATTGTGCAGATTTTCGTACTCATGAGCATCTGGTTTGCAATTGCCAACTTCATTGTGGAGGTGGGAGGTGCGCACTATTACCGGATATTTTTCAACCTGTTTACTCCGATAATGCTCTCTGCTTTTTCCGTAGCCGTTATTCTTTTGATTGCGCGCTCTCACTACCCGCTAGAGTTTTACGGACTGACTTGGAAGCATGGGGGCAGGTGTGCTCTAGAGGGGATACTCTACTCCATTCCCGCTATCTTGTTTTTGACATTCTGCAAATGGCTGTTTGTGCGCTACAGCACGCTTTTTGCAGGTATGCCTCTTTTTCGAGTCGAGGTCGATGTGCGCAGAACTCTCCTTTGGGGTATCATCTACGCTTTTTTCACTCCCTTACAAGAGATCATCATCCGAGGAACAATCCAGAGCAGCTTTCGCAATTTCTTCCGAGGTAAATACCGCTCGGGGAAAGCCATTTTGGTTTCGAATTTGGTATTTCAGATGGTGCACGCGGTAAGAGGGTTTTACCTATCTCTTGCAAGTTTCCTTTTAGGTTTGTATTGGGGTCTACTCTTCGATCGGCAAAAATCGATCATTGGGGTGTCTGTTTCCCATTTTCTCTTGGGGCTTTGGGGCTTTTTCGTTCTGGAATTTGATACCATTTTGCATCTGATCGATTTCGAGGAATACCAGCAATGTTTGCGCAACCAGGTCTACCCTTTTTGAGAAGCTATAGTCATTTAAATTGGAAGTTCCTCGTATTGCAGCGCCTCGAAGAAAGACGAAATCGACCATAGGCTTTCCGAAACATCAATCAAACGAGAAAATTTACAATAAACCAATGTAGAGAATCCTCCTTATAGGGAAAATAGCGCTTCTAAGGAGCTAGCGAAAACCGGATCTGCTCAAAAATGAGATCGATCTCTGCAATGCGGACTGCAATTTTCCCTCCCAGTGCGTAAAAGCACCCTGTTCTTTGGCCTAAAAGCCTCTCTGTTTTTGGATCGAATATGAAGTAATCTTTGTGCATTTGGGATACGTGCAAAGAGCCTTCTATAGCGTAACCTTCTACTTCAAAGAAGATCATATAAGGTCTGATACTGGTCAAAGTAGCAGAGTAAGAAGCTCGGGGATTCTGTTCGTATCTCTTCTGCAACAATCGGAGCTTTTTGAGGAAAAGCACCTGGTTTTCTGCTTTCATCGAGCGCCTTTCTTGGTCCGACAGGTGCTCTGCAATTTTCCCAAGAGCAGAGGGCGTGCTTTCTTGAAACAACATCCGTTGCACCAAAAGGTCCGCATACCTGCGGATGGGGCTTGTAAAGTGGGTATACTCTTCGAGGTGGAGTCCGTAGTGCCCAATATTTTCCTCTGCGTAGTGCGCAAAGTTCATCGCTCTTATGAAGTGCAGCGAGAGTTGCGTTAAGTGTGGAGAGTTGGATGCCTCTTGAAATAGTGATTGCAAATCTTGCCCCTCGGGAGAGTCGGGTAGGGAAAAACCGAAGCTCTGGGCAGTATGAGCGAAAGACCGAAGTGAATCTTCTTGGGGTTCTTGATGAATTCGGTAGAGGGCGGGATCACCCCTTTGAGAGAGCTCTTCTGCTACCAATTCGTTGGCTTTGAGCATGAACTCCTCGACCAGTTGGTGCGCGCTATCGTAGGGTTCCTGGACAATACCGGTAGGCTCTCCTTGGGCATCAACGAGGATGCTCGTCTCTTGTAAAGAAAAGTCGAGGCATCCCCTTGCAGCTCTTTGCTCTTTCAAAAGGCGCGCTAATCGAGCAAGGGCTCTTACATCTTCTTCTAAAGGGCCTGGATGATTTTCCTCGATACAAGAGAGGGCCTCTTGATAGGTCCAGCGCTTTTTGCTTTGAATGACACTGCGTACAATCTGTTTTTTCTCCAACACCCCTTTTTGATTGAACTCCATCAATACGGAGACGCTTAGACGCTCTACATCAGGTTGCAAACTACAAAGTCCGTTGGATAAAAACTCAGGCAGCATAGGAATGCAAATCCCGGGAAAGTAGGTCGAGTTGGCCCGCTTTTTCGCTTCTGCATCCAATGCGGAATCTGGCTTGACGTAGTGAGCGGCATCTGCGATATGCACGCCTAAGTGGATATTCCCTCGTTCATCTATTTCAATCGATAGCGCGTCATCGAAATCTTTGGCGGTAGGAGGGTCAATGGTCATGGCCTTCAGGTGAGTCAGATTGATCCGGTTCCGTTTTTCCTGTTCCGTTACGAAGGGGACTCGCTTTTCTACTTCGTTGAGGCATTCTTTGGGAAAGACGCGCGCAATATTCTGCTGGAAGCAGGCGAATAAAGTGTCTGAGTTTGCTTCTTGCACGTGTCCGATTTTTTCTAGGAATGTGGCTGTGAATCCCCCTTTCTTTTTTCTCAAAGATACCAGGATCCTAGCTCCCAGAGAGAGGGGAGGCGCTCCTTTTTTTGCGAGGGTAACAAGAGCATCGCTGCCCAATGTGGGAAGATACAGATCGTAGTGCGTCTTTTCTACTTGTGTGACCAGACCAGGGAGATGGTTCTTTGTGCGTTCGACCACTTCCAAGACTTTTCCTTCGGGCCCCTTTGGGCTCTCTACTCGAGAAATTTCGATGGCGACAATATCTTCATCAATTGCATCCATGAGATGTTTTTTGGGAATGAATACGTCTTTGCAAGCAGTCTCTTGGCTCTCGACACGTACAAACCCAAAGCCCTTAGGATGCACAAAGATCTTTCCCAATACCTTTTTCGGGGCAACTTCTGAACTAGTGATACGCTTTTTTCTGACCAAAGAACTCTTCATTTAAGCAAACAGGCGGACAACCTTGTGACCATTGTACCACAATTTCTTAGCAAAGCAACTACAGTTGCGATCTTCTTGGAAAAAGATAAGGAGAAGCGTTGCACTAGCATGTACGGGAATGCATCCGGTAGGGGAGCATAAGGTTGGGATGGCCTTCCTAGAAAATCGTTACTAGCTTTTAAAAGATTCTTCTGATTAAAATTTCTAGAAAAATTTTTATTTGAGCAACCTATGACTACATTGCACATTTCGACGGAAAGAGATCCAGATCCCCGAAAAGAATTGAATGGGTATCTTCAATCTTTGCAAACTGCTACGATCGATACCACGAGTTCTTGGTGGGGACGAGATATTCATGTTAAAAAAAGCACGCTTTCTTTAGACACAGTTATCGCGCAATTTTCGAATGTTGTTTTGACAAAAGAATTTTTCCGGCGCTTGCACAGCGATACTACTCCTATTGAGGAGGGTCTCGATGCGCGCTCTGTTGGATTGCAAATTTTGCAGCGATTCAAAGCTCTGCATCAAAATACCGAGACAAGCCGAGATATTGGTATTTTTCAACACATCTTTCTCATATTTGCGAAGTTCTTTGTTAGCCTTTTCTATCCATCGGTAGATAGTCAAATTCAATATGCAGAAAAATTTTTCCGTACTTTCCCTCCACACGCTTTCAATGCTTTCCCAAAAGATAACGCTGAGGGGCAAGCCCTGCTAGCTGAGTTGCAAATATGCAAAAGCTCCACAAGGACAGGCACGCATTGTTATGTTTTGAGTAAGGAGCTTTTTGAGAAATGTTTAGAATATACAAAAAAGGAAAAAGCTCGCGATTCTGGCGATTCTACCTCTACCGTGGTTGAAGGGGAGACGGTTGGTGCAAGTATAACCAAGGGAAGTTTAGGGGATTCTCAGGATGATGATGATGCAGTACGCGGCCTGATGCCAGCTGTTGATCGTAAAGGAACGCGTAATTGTATGTTATACCCTAACAAGGAGACTTCAGCTGGGAGTAATTCTGACAGCTAGAGCTGCCGCTCGGCGCAAAGTAGGGTGTTTTTGAGTAACATGGCCACTGTCATAGGGCCTACTCCTCCGGGAACCGGGGTGATGTATGAGGCGCGTTCTTGTACCGCTGCAAAAGAGACGTCTCCTACGAGGCGATTGTTCTTTTCATCTCGGGAGATGCCTACATCGATTACGATTGCTCCTTCTTTCACCATTTCTTTTCCGATCAGGTGCGCTACTCCTGAGGCGGCGATAAGAAGTTCCGCTCTCTTTGTGATGGTGCCAAGATTGTGAGTTTTACTGTGTGTGATAGTAACACTGGAAGGAGCGACGCCCGTTTTTGCCAAAAGCATGGCCGCCAGTGGTTTGCCTACGATCGAGCTCCTGCCCACGATCACAGCCTCTTTTTCCGCAAAAGAGACGGGCAGTGTCTCCAAAAGAGTACAGATACCAAGAGGAGTGCAAGGATAGATGCCTCCTGTCTGTCCTAGGAGGGTTTTTCCCATATTGAGAGGATGAAACCCATCCACATCTTTTTCAGGGGCAATTGCAGACTGCACTGCTTGTGCGCAGATGTGGGGAGGTAGAGGCATTTGGACTAAGATCGCATGCGTCTTTTTTTCCTGATTTGCGTTCTGAATTCTTTCGAGAAGGGAACATTGAGAAAGGCTCGAAGGAAGTTCGTAGACAGTCGATTGAATGCCTACGCGCGCGCAGGCAGCGCGCTTGTTTGCTACATAGGTTTTCGAAGGAGCGTGTTCGCCGATGAGGAATACGACGAGATGAGGCCTTATTCCCAATTTTTCGATACTAGATCGAAGAGAGACCTCGATCGATCTTGCGATGTTTTTTCCTGAAATCAGATGCATGTTACTAGGTCAGTATCTTCTGGAGCTCTGCGTGAATCTTTCCATTCGAGACCAAGACAGGCTGGTGCGCGTCGATGTTCAAAGGAGCGCCCTGCCAATCTGTGACTTTGCCTCCTGCCTCTTCTACGATAAGAGCTCCTGCCGCGAGATCCCAAGGCTGCAATACCACTTCAAAAAAAGCATCGAATCTGCCATCTGCGACGTAGGCAAGATCGATGGATGCAGCTCCCAATCTCCGGATTGGAATCCCTTGCTTGAGGACTCTTGAGAACTTTTCGATGCAATGCAAAGGGTCTTCTGCTAGGTTGTAGGGAAATCCCGTCCCGACAATCGCTTCCCTAAGGGATCCTGTTTTTGTGACTTGGAGCCTTTTCCCATTAAGAAAAGCTCCTTTCCCCTTTTGTGCGGTGAAAATCTCTTGTGTGATCGGCTGGTAGATGACTCCAAGCGAGAGCTCTCCTTCATGTCTGCACCCGATCGATACAGCAAATACGGGAACCGTGTGCGCGAAATTGACGGTCCCGTCGAGAGGATCGATCACCCACTCGAACTCTCCTGTAGCGGAAGCAAACGAGCCTCGCTCTTCGGCTAAGAAGCGATCATGTGGAAAGGCTTTTTGTAGAGAGGATAGGATCATCTCCTCAGAGAGGTGGTCGTAATCGGTAACCAGGTTGTGACGTCCCTCTTTTTCCCGTATGGAAAAAGAAGAACCGAAGCCTGTCCGCAGCAAAGCGCCCGCTTTGAGAGCGATCTGCAAAGCGAGATAGGCTCTTTCTTGGATGGCGTCTGCAATTTGGCTCATAGGCTATTCTCTTGTTTGGTGGTGAGATGGGGAAAGGCAAGTGCGCCTGGCATACACGGTTGTTGCAGAGGCTTTACTTGGAAAGTAAGGGAACTTAGTTGGGTAGTAGAGCGCATCGATCACAATCCCTTACCAAGAAATACTGAGGGGAGGGTGCGGACAATTAGCCAAAGATCGAAAAGAAAGGATCTTTTTGCAACATACTCTTTTTCAAGCTTCCACCGTTCCTCCAGTCTGAGGGTATGTCTCCCCGATACTTGCCAAAGACCTGTAATTCCTGGTTTGATTGAGAGGATCTGCTCGGCTGTCGCATCTTGACACTCTTGGAGTTCAGCCTGGAGCATGGCTCTTGGTCCCACAACGCTCAGATCACCGAGGAGTACATTCCAAAACTGGGGGAGCTCATCCAACGATGTTTTGCGCAAAAATCGGCCGAAGGGGGTAACGCGCGGATCGTTCCTCAGCTTGCGAAAGGTGTTCCACTCTTTTTCTCTCTCTAAGCTTCTTTCCAAAAGCGTTGTTAAAAGATGCTCTGCATTTTCTTGCATGGTGCGAAATTTGTACATCCGAAAGGGTTTTCCTCCTTTGCCGATACGCAGCTGCGAGTAGAAAATTGGTCCAGGCGAGGTGCAGTAAATACTCCAACCAATCAGAAGAAAAAGGGGGGAGCCACCAATGAGAAGAAGCAGACTAAACAGGAGATCGAACGCGCGCCTCGCGCATTCCGCCAGGCTACTATTTCGAAGGGAGGTTGTGTCAGCCATCAAAACTTCCTATCGATCAGACTGGTTGCAAAGGTGGCCAGTGTATTTGTATCGCGATCTAAGCGATCCAAGGCGTTTAGCGACTGGTTGTACCAAACCGCAGCGCGCCGTTTTGTCTCCTTGAAGTCATAAAGAGAAAGGCTTGTTGCTTTTTGATTTCTAGAGTCAGAGCCAATGGGCTTACCTAAAAGAGCGACCTCTCCTGTTGCGTCGAGAAGATCATCTCGGATTTGGTAGGCGATTCCTAAAGAGAGTGCGAAGTGTTGGATCGAAGAACGTTCTTGGTCAGCGCTCCGCCCAACTAGGGCCCCAAAGTCTGCAGATGCCTCGAAAAGAGCTCCTGTTTTGTGCGCATGCATGAAAAGAAGGTCTTTTTCCTCAAGAGTCTGTCCCGTAAGAGCAAGGTCGCAAGATTGCCCGCCGATCATTCCCGATGCGCCCGCTTTGGCAGCAAGTACACCTGTGAGCGCCACTTTTTTCTCTGCAGAGAGGTGGGGAGCTAGGGCAAGAATTTCGAAAGCAAGGGTCAAAAAAAAGTCGCCTGTTAGGAGAGCTGTCGCCTCATCGAATGCTCTATGCACCGTGGGCATGCCTCTGCGGTAATCGTCGTTGTCCATGCAGGGAAGATCGTCGTGGATACACGAGTAGATATGGACACACTCAAGAGCAAGGGCCGGGTCCAAAAGTACTGTCTCTTCTACCCCGAATACTTTGCCGCAAAGGAGAGTCAATAAGGGGCGTATCCGCTTTCCTCCTCCTTCCAGACAGTAAAGAGCTGCACTTTGTAGACGGTTTGTGTGAGGACTTTGAAGAAAAGCGCGCTCGGTCAGTTCAATCAAACGCTTTTGTAGGTCTGCCAATTCCAATGTATGCAAATCCCTTGCTGAGCAAATCATTTTCATTGTACTGGTTTCTTCCATCTAGAATCAATACCGACTTTTCTCCTTGTGCGATCTTGGAAAAATCAATTGATCGGAACTGTTTCCATTCTGTGATGAGGCAGATCGCATCGGCTCCTTGTGCTGCTGTAAGAGGACTAGTACAAAAGGAGATATTTTCGAGGGTAGGCAGATGTTTGCGCATTTTCTCCATAGCAGCGGGATCAAATAGCTGCAGTTTTGCACCTCTTTTTTGTAGTTCTTGGATGATGGCAATAGAGGGGGCTTCTCGGATGTCATCCGTATCAGGTTTGAACGAGAGCCCCCAAAGAGCGATCACCTTCCCCGCAAGCCCCCCTTGGGCAAAGTAGCGCTCGAGCAGTCTTGTCGCGCGCGTTTTTTGCTTTTCGTTGACCTGGGTAATCGCCTTCAAAAGGGGGACATCTATGTTCGCCTCTTGAGCCATATGTTGCAAAGCTTCGAGATCCTTCGGAAAGCAAGAGCCCCCATAGCCCAAACCTGGATAGAGAAAGTCGTACCCAATCCGTGGGTCGGAGCCGATGCCGTGGCGCACGTCTTGGATATCAGCACCGAGGCACTCTGCAATCGTGGCCATCTCGTTCATGAAAGAGATGCGCGCGCTGAGCATCGCATTGGCAGCGTATTTCGTGAGCTCTGCAGAGGCAGGTGTCATGAAGAGCATCCGGTTGTGGTTGAGCATGAAAGGTGCATAGAGCCTTGAGAGCCGCTCTTTTGCAGCGGGATCCTCTGTTCCGATGATGATTCTGTCGGGTTTCATGCAGTCTTGAACCGCCGCGCCTTGTTTCAAAAACTCGGGGTTGACAGCGAAAGCAAAAGAGGACTCGGGAGGAGAGGTGCGTGCCAGAATCTGGCAGATCTTTGAGGATGTGCCTACAGGTGCGGTCGATTTATTCACCACTAGGGTGTGTCCTAGAAGTTTTCCTCCCAACGTCTCTGCAGCGGAAAAAAGATGGGAGGTATCGCAAGCGCCCATCCTGTTTTGAGGCGTGCAGACGCAGAGAAACGCGATATCGATCTCTTCAAGTGAGGGGTAAGCAGTCGAAAAGCGCAACAGTCCCTCGGCGCTACTAGCGGCTACAATTTCTGCAAGTCCCGGCTCATAAATGGGAATCTTCCCCTGTTGCAAAAGAGCCACTTTCTCTTTTTGCTGATCGATGCAAGTTACAGAGTAGCCCATTTTTGCCAAGCAAGCGCCTGTTACTAGACCCACGTAACCACATCCGATGATGAGTATATTCATGAGAATTACCTTAGTGGAGAATGCCGCTTCGAAGCAACCGTTTTTGCTGGCAGAGGCTCGCGAGCATCTCATCGTGCGTCGCGATGACAAGGCTCTTTCGATAGCGCTTTGCTCCTTCGAAAAGTAGTTCGTGGACCTGTTCTGCATTGTCGCTATCCAAACTTCCTGTTGGTTCGTCAGCAAATAGGAGGGGAGGAGAGTTCAAAAGAGCTCTTCCGATGGCAACTCGTTGCTTTTCTCCTCCAGAAAGGATACGCGCTTTTTCTTTTTTTTTGTCTTGCAGACCGAGAAAAGCTAGGAGCTCGTCCGCCCTTTTCAACGCCTCTTTATGGGGCATCATCTGGGCAATAAAATGGGGCATCAATAGATTATCGAGTACAGAAAATTCGTCTAGTAGCTGGCGCGCTTGGAATACAAATCCGATCCATTTCCTCCGGATCGATAGAGGGTCTTTAGCAACGTCTATTCCGTTGATGGTGAGAGAGCCGCTCTCAAAGCTTTCGTATCCTGCAAGGACGTGGAGTAAGGTAGTTTTTCCCTCTCCAGAGCGCCCTTGGATTGCCAAGGATTCTCCCTGGTTTAGCGAAAGAGATACGTTTCGTAAGATCTGAGACTTTCCAAAAGATTTACAAAGTTTGTTTGCCAGGAGAAGAGTCATGAACGTAGGGTTTTTGTGAGGTTGATCTTGCTAGCGGTATACGCAGGAATCAATCCTGCGATCAGGGAGCAAATGGGAGTGGTGATGAGCACAAACCAAAGCGCTTGGTAACTCAAAGCGTTTGGAAGAGACGTCCCAAAAAAGGCTTCTTGAAAAGCGGCATGCCCCTGCATCCAGCTCAAAAAAGCGACAAGCTGGGAGAGGTGTTCCAAAGTCCATACCGCAAGAAGGCTACCTAGCAAGCTGCCCACCATTCCAAGAAGCAAGCCGATGCTTCCAAAAATCACCAAGATACTTTTTGCAGAGGCTCCTAAAGAGACCAAAATGGCAATTTCCCTTCTTTTTTCTTTTACTAAGACGACCAACATGGAAACGATGTTGGAGCAGGCTACAAAGATCATGATCAGAGCAACGAGAAGAAAAAGGGTCCGATCGCTTTGGAATTGCGCCATCAATTCCTGTGCAAAGGGATAATCGCGGAAGGTTTCTAACCGGAAGTAGATTCCAAGACCTTCTTTTTCCAAAGAGGACTCCAAGTGGCGTTTCACCGGTTCGATTTCCCGAAACGTAGGCCAGAGAAAGATCCCATTTTGGGTTTCTTGATCTAGGCAAACGCTCCTTGAGGTATCAAGGAGCGTTTGCGTGATCTCTCGACTCGTATAAATGCACCGGTTGCCTGTTGGGATCATGCCTGGATCGTAGAATCCAGCGACTCGGAATCCGATCTGCATCTCCTGGGTTGCGCTAAGAGCAGAGGCCAAAAAAGCGAAGTGCCCCCGATCGCCGAGGCGCGCTCCTGCTTTTTGGTAGTTTTTGGGTAGCAGAACCGCTTGCTCGCTTCCTTCGGGAAGGTGCCATTGATTGCCCACCGCATAGGCCCAAAGTGGTGGGATGCTTGGAGGGGTGGAAAAGTGGGTTGTAGCCTGCAAATCGGGAGAAAGCAAATGAGAGAGGGGAACGGATGTGGTGAGTGTTTTTCCACAGAAAGTCCCCTCCAAGTTGCAAAAAACATTCTCTTTACCAGCCTCTTCTGCAGCAAAACAAGAGCCGCTTTGTGCTCGCCACCCAGTAGTAGGAAGGTAGACAGATCTTTCTTGTTCCAGAGGGTAGCTCTGATCGCCTACCAGAAGGAAAGCCTGTTCTTGAGAAAGGGATAAAACGGCAGTATGCTCCCCTTTTTCTGGGACTAAGAAAAGGTTCCCTTCCTCTTCACAGCAAAAAAATGTGCCCAAAGGGAGATCTTGTATTGAGGTGAGGGGGCGCACTCTCAAAGAGGCGCTTTCAAGAGAGATATGGGACCAAAAACGGCGATGCTCTTCTTGCGTTTGCAATCTTGTTTGAAGGTGCAATAAGTCGCTAGATGAGGGGGTAAGCAGCAACTGGGGTAATTGCGGATTTTCCTTTGCAAACGAGAGAAGGTACGCCATTTGAGAAAGGCGCATTTTCTTTCCGCCCGATTCGAGCGTCAAGGACATCAAAGAGGGGGCGCATTCGTATTCCTCGTAGGGAAAGGGTACCTGGTTTTGTGCCTCTTGCAAAGAGCGGTCTAAAGCCTTTGCTAGGTTTCGTTCTCCTCCATGCTCCCATTGCCCGGTTGCGCTTTGCATCTGCTCTTGGAGCGTGGTGAACCCAAAGGAGTAGGGCTCTTTTGCGGCCATTTCTTGATGGTAGCGCTCTTTGGGGACGATGCGCATTGGCGCGTGCACAGATGTGAGCTTTTCGAGCCACATGGTCTCAATACCCGAAGTGACAGAAAGGAAGAGCAGAGTGAGCCAAACGACGGTCGTGATCACAAATAAGGAAATAAGAGCAATCAAAGAGGTGCTAAAGTATTTTTTCGTAGGTACGAGATACCGGAGAATGATTCTCTTTTCGAACAAACCGACCTGCTATTTTGCCTCTCGGAAGACGACTTTCTTTCGCAACGTCTTGTCATATTTTTTCAGTTCGAGGCGCTCTGTAGTATTGCGTTTATTTTTTTGGGTCGAGTAGCACTCTGCGCTCTCTGTACTCTTGAGTTTGATGGTTTCTCTTGCACCTTTTTTCTTAGCCATAGAATGATAGTCCTTAGAATAATTGTCCCTATTTTACGAAAAAACGCGCAATCAAACAAGGAAAAAAGGGAGGCGCGAGGCAGCGGGGATATCGAGAGGATCTGCTCCCGTAGTCTGCCATTTTTCGTAGGCCGCCATTCCGATCATGGCTGCATTGTCAGAGGATAGAGCTGGGGGAGGGAAAAAACAGGGAGAAGAGAGCTGTTCATGGCAAAGCTTTTGGAGGGTTTTGTTTTGCACCACACCTCCTCCAAAAAGGAAAGATTGGGGGGCGTAGTGTATCTCTGCTTTTTGCATCTTTTGTATAACATCTTGAAAAAGAGCATTTTGGAAGGAAGCTGCTAAATCCGCTTTGGTCTTTTCATCGATCATTCCTGGGGGCAATCGGTACAAAAAAGCGGTTTTCGGGCCACTAAACGAGAAGGCAAGAGGGTTGCCTCGTACTTGTCCTCCACGGAAGGGGTAGGCGTTTTTGTCACCGACAAGGGCCTGTTTCTCGATCTCTCTTCCACCAGGATAGGGGTAACCGAGAAGGTGGGCAACCTTATCAAGAGCCTCTCCAATAGCATCATCTACCGTGGAGCCGATGTGGGTGTATTGCCCCTCTTCGATGAGCACCATGGTGGTATGCCCTCCTGATAGGATCACACCTATTGCAGGCAGAGGAGGGCTTGCAAAAAGTGTGGGATACAGGTGCGCTTCGATGTGATTGACGGCAACAAAGGGCTTTTCCAATGCGTAGGCGAGCGTTTTTCCCGCTGTAAGACAGACTAGCAAAGAATTGGTGAGACCAGGCCCTCTTGTCGCTGCGATGAGATCGAGCTGATCTAGCGTCACGTTCGCAGTAAGAAGGGCCTCTTCGATTACAGGAAGGAAGTTTTCTACGTGCTTTCTTGCGGCAACTTCGGGAAAAATGCCTCCGAAAGTGGCATGTATCTCCTCTTGCGAGGAGATGATATTGGATAAGATGCGCGCTTTTCTTCTTCTCTTTTTACCAGTTTCTGGAGCGTTCTTATTGCTACTAGGCTCCGATTTGCATGCAACAACCGCCGCGCATGTGTCGTCACAGCTCGACTCCAATCCTAAAATGAGCATGTCTTTTAGAGTAGCATGGCTGCGTTGTTATCGACAATCCAAAGAGCCTTTTTTTCCGAGGAGCCGATTTGGCTAGCGGGAAGAGCGATGCTAGGATTTTCCAGGATTTTTGATACGATAGGTGCTTTCTTTTTGCCGAGAG
This sequence comes from Chlamydiota bacterium, assembly GCA_039179045.1. Lineage (GTDB taxonomy): Bacteria > Chlamydiota > Chlamydiia > Chlamydiales > SM23-39 > JBCAXK01. The sequence goes on from JBCDEZ010000001.1 coordinate 30,060, forward strand.
CGAGGAATACGGCGCGCTGGCTTTTTGCGATGCAGGGAAAGGTGAGCGTCATGCGCCACATTTTTTTCGCAGGAACAAAATGAGCTTTGACCCACTTTTCCCTCTCGCAGAGCACCTCTGTTCCGGGAAAAAGGGAGGCTGTATGCCCATCTTCTCCTACTCCAAGTAGAACAAGATCGAAGAGGGAATCGCCCAGTTTATCTCGCAAAATCGAGGTATACTCTTCCGCTTGCTGTACGGGATTTCCTCCCACATGCATGGGAAAAATGTGCTCTTTTCGTAAGGGCAAGGTGCCGAGCTCCCCTTCGATTATGGCTAGGTAGTGATTGCTTTCGGGGTGGTTCAAAGGACGCTCCCGCTCGTCTCCCCAGAAAAGAAGCAATCGATCCCAGGCAATCTTTTCGCAGTAAGGAGGGTGTGCAATGGCTCGGTAGAAACTGCGCGGCGTCGATCCTCCTGCAAGGGCTACCGAAAAAGTAGCCTTCGTTTGCAGCACACGCTCGGAGAGGTCGACAAACTTTTTACAGGCGTATTCAATCGTCTCCGCCTCATTGCCTGGCATGCAGACTATCTGTTTTGGGTACTCTTTTTTCCATGCCATAGGCTCTGTAACGACTCCATAGTAGCTAAATATTGAGGATTTGTCTGCTTTTTGACCATCTCTGCAGATAAAGAGGCGCCTCTTGCGCTCTGGTGCAAAAAGAGCTTTCGGGGGAGATCACATTTGGCCTTTGAGATCCTCTTGACCACGATTTCTTCTTGCTTGTGCAAAGCCCGTTCCAATGAATAGAGGGTATCTTGCGCGGTGATTTTTATAGACAAGATCGCTCCTGGCCGTATGCCCTGTCCTTGTGTTTCGAGAAGGGCTACGGTAAGGGAGGAAAAGGTGAGAAGATCGCCCGTTTGCTTTTGGAAAGTCCACCCAAACAGAGCAGCAAGCCAAAAGATCCAGTAGAGAGTCTCCGTTTCTGGGTGGGGTATATACGAGTTTTTCTCTCCGTTATAAGTTACCTCAATACGGTCTGCTTTTTGCAAGAGCTGCCTTGCTTGCAAGCTGGAAAATTCCGCTTCGATCAGCTCGCGCCAAGGCGCGATTCTTGTCCAGTTTACATCGGAGATATGTGCCTTTTTTCGAGGCAAATATAGAGAAAGATCCCGGAGAAATCTCTCCAGAGTGCTCGCTGATCCCGAATCGACAATCACCCTTTCGCAAAGAGACTCGAGAGGGAGAAAAAAAGGGATTTCAGAAGAGGGGGTATCTAGCCAAAGGACGTTGAGTGGCAGATCGGGGACAATGTGGGGAAGAAGCAGAGGAAAAACATGGTTGGTGTGATCTTTTGTAAAGACGATATCGAGCCGATCGCAAGCGGTATCGGAGCCATTTTTGAGATCTAAAACCGATACGGCAGCCTTGAGATAAGAACGCATTGTATCGAGATCTTCCCAGAGAAAAATGACCCGGCAAGGGTAGTTTTCAACCACTTTACGCACCACTTCGCTCAAGTGCTCCGATCTTTGATCGCACTTGGTATAGACAACGAGATTGAACAGGCAGGCACGCACTTTGTTCTCGCAGGCTAAAGACTCCCAAATGGTTTGTAGTCTGTTTTCAATCTCTTCTGTTGCGACCCAATGTTTTTCTTCATCTAAAGGAGGCGCCACGATCTTCCTCCTTGCAAAAGCGCATCTGCTTGGGCAGGACCCCAGGATCCTGAATCGTAGAGAAAAAATTGCTCGCTTGGCTGTTCTTCAAAATGATCCAAGATAGGTGTGAAAAATTTCCACGAGTGCTCTTCTTCATTCGTACCAGCAAAAAGGGTGCTATCGCCTACCATGCAATCCCAAATGAGCCTTTCGTATGCTTCTGGAGGCGCTTTGCCAAAGTAGCTACCGTAGCGAAAATCCATTTTTACTGGTTGGATTGGACTTTCTGGACCGGGGACTTTGCAATTGATGCGCATTGAGATCCCCTCATCTGGCTGGATCCGAATCGCTAGAACATTCGAGGGGTTGCTTCCTTGCTCTTTGAAAAGGATCCCAGGAGCATCTTTGAATACAACCGCGATCTCTGTACCTCGTTTCGGAAGCCGCTTTCCCGCTCTGAGGTAGAAAGGAACTCCTGCCCATCTCCAGTTATCAATGAAGATGCGAAGTGAGCAAAATGTTTCCATGGTGGAATGGGGAGAGACGTCTGCTTCTTCTCGGTATCCAGGCACACTTTTCCCATCGATGAATCCAGGTGCATATTGCCCTCGGATGAGGCATTCAGATAGATCTTTCCCCTCCAAAGGGCGTAAGCATTCCAACACTTTGACTTTCTCTCCCCGTATTGCGATGGGCGAGAGGTTGGCGGGAGGCTCCATAGCAGTAAGAGACAAAAGCTGGATCATATGGTTTTGGATCACATCACGCACGATGCCTTGCTCTTCAAAGAACTTACCCCTTGTGCCGATGCCGATACTCTCAGCAACCGTAATCTGTACATGGTCGATGTGCCGATTGTTCCAAAGAGATTCAAAGATTGCATTGGCAAAGCGGAACACTAAAATATTTTGGACTGTCTCTTTTCCTAGGTAGTGGTCGATCCGGTAGATTTGTTCCTCATGGAGGGATTGCTCGAGGTGTTTTTGCAGTTCGTGCGCAGACGAACTATCCCGTCCAAAGGGTTTTTCGATAATTACGCGGGAAAAAGGTAGGCTATCTCGTCGGAAGTCTACAATCATCCCGTGTTCTTTGAGTTTGCTTGTGATCAGAGGGAAGAACTTGGGTTGCACAGAGAGGTAGAAAATGCGACTTCCCTCTGTTCCCCGCTCTCTGTCGAGTTTTGTTAGGAGCGCTTTTAAAGATCGATAACCCTCATCGTCATCAAATTGGGAAGTGTGGTAGAAAAGTGATTGGGAAAAATGCTCCCAAAAAGAGGAGTCAAGAGGCTGCGTCTGGGCATGCTTTTCGACAGAGCAACGCATCTCTTTGCGGAATTGTTCATCCGTTTTTGTTCTTCTTGCAAAACCTACGCAGGCAAAGTGGGGAGGCAAAAGACCATCTCTTCCTAGATGGTAAATTGCAGGCATCAGCTTCCTGCCTGTCAAGTCTCCTGTAGCTCCGAAGATAACAAGCGAGCAGGAGCCGGCGCGTTTGTTGTTCTCCTCAAAGTGAGGAGGAGCGCTTCCTTCCATAAACTCTCACGTCGTTAAAACGCACATTGAAAGATTTTGGAAATATCTGCAAGGAGTTTCCCCTCCAAGTACAGGGGGATTGTATGGAAATTTCCCTGCAAAAAATTTCTTCCCGGTTGTTTCCCTTCCTGGGCGTTGTTGAAAAAATCTCTAGTAAAAAACTTGATAAAAAGCCCATAAAAAACCAAGACCCTTCGCTGTAAAAAATCTAAGGAGCTTCTGATGCAAAAATGCCATTGGAAAAGGGTTAACCGAGAATTGGTAAAAAAGGAAGTCTCACTTTTTTATAGACAAAGCCTGCTTCTCTCAGCCAGTAAAGGGGAAGAAAATGCGAGGTAGGTTTAAGCTCTACCACGCACCCTCTTATTCAAATCCTGCTCCTTCTTAAAATCCAGTATCGACTCACCTACCTTGCGGAGGGGGTGCGGAATGTGGGTACTATCCTTTGGTAGGGGTATCGGCCATGGATACCCTACATCTACCAGGATAAAAAACCATCACCCAATATTTTGCCTGAAAAGAGCCAATTCTTGATGATTGAAAACCCAAAATTCAGGCAAGTAGATTCCTTCTTTATTCTTCTGTCTAACCCAATTCTTCTAATTGAAGTGAGATATGTTATTTGTGGTAGGCGCTCCCCTTTCGAATCTCTGAGGCGCGGTAGATCTGCTCTACTAGTAAAAAGCGTGCAATATGTTGGGGAAAGGTAAAACTCGATAGACAAAGTCTAGTGTTCACTTGTTCCAAAAAGCCGGGGGAAAAGCCGGCCGCATTTCCTAAATAAAAGTAGAACTCTTTTTCCTCTCCTTTGAACAGTTGCTTTGCAAACTGCTCGCTGGTAGGGGCACTACCACAGAGATCGAGAGCGATATGCCTGCCTGGTTTTAGAAGGAGGGGAGACAATTTCTTAGGAGATAGTTCTTTAATGAGGATCGCGTGGCGCATCCTTTTCTTGTATGCCTCAATCTGAGGCTCTAAGGACAGATTTTTGGATTTCTCTTCTGTGACAATAGCAATTTTTACAGGCATTTGGTACTATAGGATTCTATGTTTACTTGGGATCCTCCAAGGGAAGTCTTTTACCTTCCCTACTTCGATTTTCCGATTCTTTGGTATGGTCTTTTCTTCGCAATCAGCTTTTATTTAGGGTACTACATCTTCTTGTGGGTTGTCTCGAGATACTTCCGTGCGTTTCCCGAGGTATTGCCTGAAGAGATGGTAGGCAGCGCCCACCTTTTAGAGAGGTTGGCCGAGGAAGAAGGCTCCTATCTTGGCGCTCTTTTGACTCGGGGAGAAAAAGTGCAGTCTGTTTCGAGACTGCGCGTTTTGATGAATCGCTTTATCTGGGACAAGAGCAACTGGTACGAGTTGGCGCGCTCTACAAAGAAGGGAAAAAAAGAGCCTTGCAAAGGCTTTTTCCGGTTGCCCAAGAGTCTCACTCTTCGCCTAACCCTTGAATCCGCTTTTTCTGGTCTTTTGTTGCGTATCGAACAGAGGGGAGCCTATTGCGCCGACCGTCTTCTCACGGTAGTGATGGTTTGCACGGTTGTAGGGGCAAGAATGGGACATCTTCTTTTCTATCAGTCCCCTTCATTTTATTTGCAAGACCCTATGCGCATCTTCCGGATTTGGGAGGGAGGCCTCGCAAGCCATGGAGCTGCTACGGCAATTTTAATCGGCGTCTATCTCTTTGCGCGCTTTTTCCAACCCCAAAAACCCATACTTACCTTTTTCACGATCGTTGATATGCTGGCCGTTCCCGCAGCCTTCATCGGAGGAGCGATTCGCGTGGGGAATTTTTTCAATCAGGAGCTTTTGGGTAGGCCAACAAATCTTCCTTGGGGAGTAGCCTTCGGCCATCCTATGGACGGTTCGCTTCCATGGATCGTGCGGCATCCCGTGCAGCTCTATGAGGCAGGCTTTTACTTCCTTTTGTTCGTAGTTTTATCGATTCTTGTACGGAGAACCTCCCTTTTGTTCTCTTCGGGCAAACTCTCAGGGGTTTTTTTCGCGGGAGTCTTTTTATTCCGCTTTTTCATCGAATTTTTTAAAGAAAAGCAGAGCGTTTTTACAGCAGATTGGACTTTGACAATGGGGCAGATGCTGAGCATCCCATTCTGTTTTTTAGGAATTTTTTGCCTGCTCAAGACGCAGATTCCTTCCTCTAGAACGAAGCTTTAACCTTGCATCTATCTTTTTTCTACGAGATAATCAAGGTACTAGATTTAGGAGGCGATTCATGAATTTTATGCAAATTGCAGGCCATCTGGGAGCCGATCCCGAGGTACGGTTCACTTCAACAGGAAAGAAAGTGACCGTTTTACGAGTTGCTGCCAAGTCCCGCAAGGGAGGCAAAGACCAAACTATCTGGTGGCGCGTGACCATCTGGGGAGAGCAGTATGATGCGATGATGCCCCACTTAAAAAAGGGGAGTGCTGTGATCGTATTCGGTAACCTTGAAGCTCCTGAAATTTACAACAACCGAGAAGGGACTCCTCAAATTTCTCTCAATATTACTGCAACCTACTTACAGTTCAGTCCTTTCGGAAGAACAGAAAGAGAAACTACATCCGAACCTGCCTTCGCTGCTGCATCTGCGTCTGCAAGTTCTCCTACACCACAGGATTCTTTTGAAGATGAGGTGCCTTTCTGATGAGCGTATACACCCTTGTTGAAGAGCGCCAAGAGGCCGACCTATTGTTCATTCCCTGTATCGAGGGAAAAACCATTGAAGAGTCGTGTGAGGGAGCAAGTGCTCTTCTTGCCCACTTTTCTACTTTGCAAAAACTAGCAGAATTCGAACCTAAGCTGGGAAAAACTTTGCTCCTCTATCCTCAAAAGGAAAAAGAGCCGAGAATCTGTCTATTGGGCTTAGGTAAAAAACCCTCTACAGAAGCTGTTCGAGAAGGATACGCATCGGCTCTACGCGCTTGCCTCAAGTTCTCTTGCAAAAAGGTAAATGTCCTTTTCCCAGACTGCTCTCCTGCGGAGGAGGTTTTGGAGGCGGCCTTCGAGGGGCTTTTGCTCGCAAACTACACCTTCGGAAAATACAAGTCGGGTAAGGTGCCTCATAAATTAGGCTCTCCAGTAGATCACTTCTTTTTGATCAGTCGGACGCGCTCGTCTCGTTTAGATGCATTAGTCGAAATAGCGCATTCTGTCTACCTAACTCGCGACTTGATCAATACGAATGCCGATGAGATGACTCCTGAGAAGCTTGCCCAAGTTGCGATCGAGATGGCGAAAAACCGGAAAGGTCTACGTGTTGAGATTTTGGAAAAAAAAGAGCTCGAGTCATTGGGTATGGGGCTTTTCCTCGCTGTCAACAAAGGATCTTCAATTGAACCCAAACTGATCGTTCTTCACTATGAGGGAGATCCCTCTTCTGCAAAAAAAGTTGCCTGCGTTGGAAAAGGCGTCACCTTCGATACGGGAGGTTTGAGCTTGAAACCCACCCAGTTCATGCAGGGGATGAAAGCTGATATGGGAGGAGCGGGTACTGTTTTTGGCCTCATCGATGCCCTTTCCCGATTGCAGGTGAAAAAAAATGTGATCGGTGTCATCCCGTCTACGGAAAATGCGATCGATGGGAATAGTTACAAAGTGGGCGATATTTACACTTCCTATTCGGGAAAAACGGTAGAGATCGACAATACCGATGCGGAAGGAAGGCTCATTTTAGCAGATGCCCTCAGCTACACAGCGGACAAATACTCCCCCGATTTGATGATCGATCTTGCAACACTTACGGGAGCGATTGTGGTCTCTCTTGGAGAGGATTATGCGGGCCTTTTCTCGAACAATCTCCCTTTGCAACGAGCTTTAGAACATGCATCGCAAGCAGTAGGAGAGCGGTTTTGGCCTATGCCTTTGCACCGTCCCTATTTTTCGCTTCTTCGCTCCGACTTTGCCGATACAAAGAACTCAGGATCTAGGGAAGCTGGATCGATCACGGCGGCCCTTTTCTTAAGAGAATTCATTCGTGATCTTCCTTGGGCGCATCTCGATATCGCAGGGTGTGCCTTCCGTTCAAGGGAATCGGGGTGTTTTCCAAAGAACGCCTCCGGAGAGGTGGTCCGCTCCTTGGTCGAGTTCATCTCTTCTTTAGATGAGGCTACCTTGCAAAAGATCCAAGAGTATGAAGTGGATTGTTCATCCTCGTAAAGATCCACACCGCTTGCCTCAATTCCTTGAGAAAAAAACGGGGAGGGGACTCTCCTTTAAGAGATGGAAACGCCTTTTAGAGTCCCACCTCGTGCGGGTCAATGGGAAAGTAGAACGCTTTTCTTCTATTTTGCTTTGTCCTGGGGATGTGGTAGAGTTATTGGACTCTACCCTATCTCTTCTTACCCCAACTCTTCTTTACGAAGACGCAGACTTGTCTATTTGGAATAAGCCAGCCGGTATTCTATCGGAAAGGGTGTGTCCGAGCGGGTTCCTGGCTCACCGGTTGGATAAACCAACAAGTGGAGCTCTTCTTTTAGCGAAAAATGCCTCTTTTCTCCCCGCTTTGGAGGATTTATTCCGTTCGCGCTCGATCCAGAAGGAGTATATTGCACTTGTCGATGGAATGATCGAGAAAAAAATAGGATATGTCCAAAGTCGCATACGCAAAGTGAACGAGGGAGTTTTTGCCTCATCTTCTAAAGGCAGGTTGGCACGGACGCACTACCAGGTCTTGTCCCTCCGCTTGAAAGAGTCGTTGGTGCTGTTAAGGCCTCTAACGGGAAAAACGCATCAACTCCGCCTCCACATGCAAGATTTGGGACATCCCATCTTGGGCGACTACCATTATGTCCGCAAGTACCGCTCATCCCTTCGCGTGCAACGGCTTTGTTTGCATGCAAAAAAGCTCTCTTTTCTCCACCCAAGAACAGGCGAGCACATTGCCATTGAGGCGCCTCTCCTCCAGGAGTTTTCTTCGGGATGGCAAAAAATCTTTCCCTTTCCTTGAGAAAAATGCTCTATTTTTTTAAACGGAGAAGAAAGGGAGGTTCTATGAAAAAGAGTGTGGTAATCCTCATATTTTTTACAGGGTTTTTCTTTCTCTCCTCTTGTGAAGAGCCAGCTGCGCAATGTTTCGATCCCGCTTTTTGCCCAGAAAACATGCAAAAACAGGAAGTCGAAAAGCAACCTAGGAGATGGTAAGCTCGGGCAGGTGGCTTTTTATTCTCAGATCAGGCGTGGTTCAACATGCTATTGCAAGTTCTTTGCTAGGAAAAATTTTATAAAATATTGTGATCTATACCCACCTTGACTGAAGAATTGTGTAAGGAAATTCTCCAGAAACACAAAGGAGGGGTTTTGGGAGAGTTTATCCCACCCAATTCCAAGGTTTTCCACTCGCTTTTTATCTCTATTCTGCTGTCTAGCCCAATTCTTCAACTGAAATGGGTATAGATCTCTTGTATACCTGTTTTCCATAGCGATCGCATATAAAAATTTGACTTAAGGTAGGTCCAAGTGGCGATGATTTTTTCTCTAATGTTTGATGAGGAGAGAAAACAATGGCACTAATAGAGGAATGGAAGAAAATTTGCGGAAGAATTGAAGATCCAAGAATCGCACGCAAGTAAGAAGCATCCCCTAATGTCGGTTTTGTTTGTGATACTTTGTTCTTGCTTAGCAGGAATCGACAATTGGGTGGGTATGGAAGATTATTGCAGAACAAACTTTGCTTTTTTCTGTAAGTATTTCGATCTATCTTCAGGAGTACCTTCTCATGACACGCTAGCTCGCGTATATGAGACTCATTCATCCTGAGCGTTTTCTCGAGTGTTTTTGCGAGTTCACACATCTCCTATCGAAACAGTTACGAGGAGTAGTAGCTATTGATGGGAAAACAGCGAGAAAAAGTAACTCACTAGATCAATCTAAAAATCCTCTTCACCTTGTATCTGCCTGGTCTAGCGCCCATCACTTGGTGCTAGCCCAGGTAAAAACAGAAGACAAATCCAATGAAATCAAAGCGATTCCTAAGCTACTGGAAATGCTTGATCTCTCAGGGGAAGTAGTCACAATCGACGCCATGGGGTGCCAGCGTGAAATTGCGGAAAAAATCTTAGAAAAAGATGCAGACTACGTACTCTCTTTGAAAGGCAATCAAAGATCTTTGCACAAAGATCTTCACTACTTGTTTCAAGGGTTTGAAGAAAAGAGCTGGGAAGATTTTATCGGTACAAGATACGAATCTTGTGAAAAAGACCATGGCCGGATTGTTACCCGCAAGGTGTGGGCAACAGAGTGTCTAGGAGATCTTACGCAGCAACATCAGTGGCCTGGTTTACATTCTGCAATTTTTCTTGAATCTACTCGAGAAATCAAAGGGAAGAAAACCACAGAAAGACGGCTTTACATTTCTTCTCTACCCCCAGATGCAGAGCAGGCGTGCGGGTGTATCCGGTCTGACTGGGGTATAGAAAACCAATTGCATTGGGTATTATACCCAATCCAATTGAAGGATTGGGTTAGACAGAAGAATAGAGACGAAATAGATTCGTAATCCGTTTCTTCAGTTCGTGGAAAAGCTATGGGCTAGGTGGGGGTAAACTCTCCGAAAACTCCACCTTTTTGTTTCTGGAAAATTTCCTTACACAACTCTTCAGTCAAGATGGGTATAGATACCATCTTCAATGAAGACAGATCACAGATTTCCAAAGACCACTCTCCTGAAAACATGTCTCTAGCTAGAAAATGGGCCTTGAATATTCTTCGCGCAGTACAGGGCAAGAAAAGTCTAAAACGGATTCAAAACTATTTTTATATGAACGGAAACAACCTAGAAGAAGTTTTTTGCAAGGAAATGTAAATGCGATCCCCCTGTTTCTCTACCTCTTATGCGTTGAAAAATAACGTTTTTTCTTTGATAATGTGGGATAAGATCTGTTGGAGGTTACAGATGAGGTTCCCCAAAATTTTCTTATTAGGCACCGGCCTACTTTTCCTATCCATTCTTGTTTTGTCTCTTGGTAAAAAAAAGAAACAAGGAAATTTTGAAAATGTAACCAAGCTGCACAGGCCTCTTATCGAGATCTCTCTTCCAGAAGATAGGAGTTCGAGTGCCTGTAGAGAAACGGAAGAAAACCTGCTTATTGAAAATGATCTACCCGAAGCAAACTTAGTAGACCGGCTTTTCAAAACAGACAACTCGAAACTCCCTATTGTCGAGACGATTACCTACACAAGCCAAGTACCTTGGCTCGTAGGGCGCTGCGCTTGGATTGCCGATTATGCGTCTTACTACGAGACATCCCGCTACTTCATAGCACGTAGCTTACAGCAGCAAGATTGCTACTCGTGGCATGGGGTAGCACCTGGAGATCAGTTCAATGTACTTTCCCTGAAAAAAGCGATCGAATTTCATCTCATTTTGGATCTTTCCCGCTCTAGGATCTGGTTTTACTATTTAGACCTCGAAAAGAACGCGCGCACTTTGCTCAAAACCTACCAAGCAGGAATAAGACCTACGGCGCAACAAGAAAGAGCCGAGTGCCTGATTGAACCGGGCATATACCGCGTAGGAGAGGAGGTCGCTGTGTATCAGCCAGGTATTATGGGTTATGCCCTTGAAGAAAAAGTGGAAATGGTGCGCGTATTTGGCACCAGAAGGCTCCCTTGCAAACCTGTAGAACAACGGGGAGAGCAAGCAGGGCATGCTTTTGCTATACAAGGTCTACCCCAACTAGAAGGCTCTCAAAGAGACTGTGGTGAAGACGCGAATATGCTCGCAAAAGGGCGTTCAGGTAAAGCGGTACAAATGGCACGCCAAGACATAGAAGAACTATTTGCAATTGTCATCACAAAGCCTACTTTTGTACACGTTGTGTCTGATTTTTACGAGGCAAAACTACCCGGCACGGAGGATCTTTAGATGCCCCTTCTCCCTCACGAAAGGCAGATCCATGAGTACGAAAAGACCTTAGAAAAGCTCAGGGCGCAAAAAGAGGTGTGGGCAGAGAGCGAGATTGCTTCTTTGGAAAAAAAACTCGAGGACCTGAAAGAAAAGGTCTACAGCTCTCTCACTTCTTGGGACCGCATTCAGATATGCCGCCATCCGAAAAGACCACACACTTCCGATTATATTGAGCACGTTTTTACCAAGTTCTTTGAAATTCACGGGGATCGTTACTACGCAGATGACGCGGCCATCATCATGGGATGTGCCTATCTAGAGGAGCAAAGATATTTTGTAATTGGACAGGAAAAGGGTAAAAATCTCGAGACCCGACTCGAGCGCAACTTTGGGATGCCTCATCCCGAGGGGTACCGGAAGGCGCTCCGCGGTATGCGCCTTGCAGAGAAGTTTTCCATTCCGATTGTTTGTCTCATCGACACACCAGGTGCCTACCCTGGACTGAGCGCTGAAGAGCGAGGACAGGGGTGGGCGATTGCCAATAACCTCTTTGAAATGGCCGATCTGCGTGTGCCGATCATTGTCCTTTTGATCGGAGAGGGCTGTTCTGGGGGCGCTCTCGGGATCGGTGTAGGCGATGTGATAGCTATGCTGGAACATTCTTATTATTCGGTCATCTGTCCTGAAGGGTGCGCCTCGATTCTCTGGAAAGATCCCGCGAAAAGGGCGGAGGCCGCAGCCACCCTTAAGCTGCATGCAGAAGATCTACAAGAGCACAAAGTGATCGATCAGGTTATTGCAGAGCCTATGGGAGGTGCGCATCAAGATCCTCATGCAACCTACGCAAAGGTCAAAGAGTTCCTGATCCGCTCGGAGAAAGAATTGAGCCTGCTCGATACAGATGCTCTTGTTGAGGCGAGGTACCAAAAATTCCGGAGCATCGGGGCGTTCCATGAAAACTCTTGAACAGCTCTTACTAAGAGCGAGCCCATGAGAGTTTTACTGCGACTCGCTTTTCATCAAGCCCGCCATACTTTTTTGACTTTGCTGACCTTGTGCAACCTGTTGCTGCTCACATTGGCCAATCAAGCAGAGATGATCGCTTTAGGCCTTCTTGCCAACACGGGCCAAGACTGTTTTACCCTATTCGGAAAAGAAGAGGGGAGGTATCTTTATCCGGTTGAAGAGATCAGCGAGCAACACCTGTTTCAGGCATGGCAAGCGATTCCGAAAGAGCGCCCTGGGATCCTTTCGAAAAAGGATGCGAAAAACTACCTTGCTGCGAAAAAAAAATCCTCGATTTTTAGCCGGATTGTCCGCTTTTTATCCCGAACGCTCGATATAGAAAAAGGGTTTCACCTCTTCATACTAGTGCTCGTAAGCATCGCTTTTTTTAAAGCAGTGATGCTCTTTTCCTCCCGTTTCACAACGCAGCTTTTGTCAATTCGGATCACAAAAGATTTACGGATGCGCTACTTCCAGCACATCCAATCGTTGCCCTTCCAGTTCTACCAAGAGTACAATGTAGGGGCCCTCAGTTCTCGAGCAGTGGGTGATGCGGGGCAGATCGCACACTCGATCAACTCTTGCTTGACCAATTACCTGCAGACACCATTTACGATTTTCTCAACACTCATCGCCTGCTTTTGCTTTAGCTGGAAGCTTTCTTTGATCATCTTCGTCGGCCTGCCTTTGATTATTCTACCTGTGTTGATTCTCACAAGGAAAGTAAAGCGGGTTGCTCGGGAAATCCACCAAAATCAAGAGAACTTTACTTCCGTGCTCCTCGATTTTTTGTCAGGAATCCAGACAGTGAAGATCTTTTCGATGGAGCCGTTTGCCCTGAAGAAGTACCAAGAGCAAAACCAACACATGGCTTACCTGGAGAGCAAAAGTGCGAAGTATAGCCTGATGACGCGCCCTTTTTTGCACACGGTAACGACGACCTGCCTTGCCACAGTTGCCCTGTTTGGTCTGCACATCTTGGGGATGAGCGTTGCGGAACTGATCGTGTTTTGCGGCTTTTTGCATATGTTCTACGAGCCTGTAAAAAAGTTCTCGGAAGAAAATGCGAACATCCAAAGAGGCGTTGTTGCTGCAGAGAGGATGCTCGACGTTCTGGAAAAAAAACCCGATATTGCGGATAAGCAGGGGGCTAAGGTGCTTACAACTTTCGAAGACGAGCTCGCATTCGAAAAGGTCTTTTTTTCTTATCAGGATAAACCCGCTCTGCACGAGATCAGCTTTCGCGTGAAAAAGGGGCAAACCGTTGCCATTGTAGGCTCTACTGGGGCAGGTAAATCGACTATTGCTCAGCTCATTCCTCGCCTCTACGATGTCTCTCAAGGAAGAATTTTGATCGATGGTGCGAACATCACCGATTTTACTCAGAAGTCTTTGCGTAGCCTGATCGCTTTTGTCCCACAAAAGCCCTTTTTATTTTACGATACCGTATACAACAACATTGCGATTGGAAGAGAAGCCTCTGAAGAGGGGGTGATCGAGGCGGCAAAGATGGCCTCGGCGCATGATTTCATCCAAGCCCTACCCCAAGGCTACCATACACTCCTTGCTGAAACGGGAAAAAATCTTTCGGGAGGAGAGCAGCAACGCATTGCTATTGCGCGAGCGCTCCTTGGAAAAGCGCCCATCCTCGTTCTCGATGAGGCTACATCATCACTCGACTCTTTGAGTGAAAATAGCATCAAACAAGCGCTCTCATCTCTACAGGGGGCGGTAACGCAGATCATCATTGCACACAGACTTTCCACCATCGAACACGCAGACCGCATTCTCTATGTGCAAAGAGGGAAAATCCTTGCAGAAGGAACAAAAGAAGAGCTCTTAGAACGCTGCGCTCCATTTCGTCTTATGTGGATGACTTACCACCCTTCGTACGAACGGGAGTCCCCTGTATCGTAAAAAAGAGAAGCTCTTTTCTCAAATAGAACAAAAAATAATTTGACAATCATCTATCAATTTCGTATGAGTGAGCCTCGCCGATTCTAGGGGGGCGTATATGCTAGAAAATCCAGGTTTGTCGTTGGAAGAAGAGAGTCTCTTTTCTTCTATCCTTCCTACTCGGAATCTTCCTTTGGAGATACGTCTATTGAGAGCATTGGACTGGAACGATTTTCCCTCTTTAGACCTGCCCCCTTGCACCTACCCGAAAATGTTGCGGGGGCTATCTGGGCGCGCTTCCTCTAGCAGAGAAGATGTAGCGAACAACTTCTCCCAGTTTTTGCCTCTGAAAAAGCTTTTGCATGAAAAAGCCAAACTCTACCTCTATCACGCGGTCTTGGTGGAACGCCCTTTGCGATTCGGAGTGATGGCACAATTGAAAAGCGAGGGGGATCTGCTCTCTTTAGAAGATCTAGTCCAGTTACTCGAGCGCGCTCTTCCCTTCTCGGAAAAAGAACTCTTTTTTTCTCGACCAAACGAAGCACAAGCAGACTCCCACCAAGAGATGCTCTTTTCAAGTCGCCAACGGTGTGCCATGGCGCGGGTAGACTTTCTGTTGCAGTATCCCCACTACTTCCCTGCAACAGACGCTCTTCTCAAAAGTCTGTATGCGCAAGGGTTTCGAGGGCAGCATGCCCTTGTGGGTCGCAATGGCGCACTCCAAGAGCGCTCTTTCCCGCTTTGGGGATGTTCTCTAGGGCTGCATTTTCTGGAGAAGGGGATCGTAGCTCATGATCGGCCCAAAACAAAACTCACCGATTGGTTGCATTTACCCGTTGCACGCATGTTGCTAGGGCCTGGCTTTTGCTCACTCGATGAGGTAGAGCTCTACAAGAAGCGCGTTTCTCTCAACTATTTGGATGCGCGCTCTAAGAATGTTTTCTTACAGGCTTTTGCCTACATTCTTGCAACGAGTTCTCTTCGAAAAGTGGATATCTGCGCCCCTGCTTCTCTCTACCAGGCAGAGCTTTTGCAAGAGGTGTGCGATCTTGCCCTCGAGAAGAGATGCAAGATGCTACAGATCTACTACAAAGGTCGACACAGTTTGCATACGTTCTTCGATCAAGGCAAGACAGCGCGTCTATTTTTCCTGGATCCCTTGCTAGAAAAAGAGCGCTGGCTCCTTTTTGATGCGACGAGGGATCTTTTGGTGGTCCAAAACACCTGGGGATTTTCTCAGGCTCTTTTTCTACGGGTTCCCTATTTTTACGAGGTGCATCCCTTTGATCGATATTTTCTCCAAGATTTGCTCGCCCTCGGAGAGTACTACTTTTCTCACCTGCCCGATCTAACTGGGTACTTGCGCCACTTTGCAGTGAGCCTTCCACAGCAAGAGAGGGTTCCTCGGGGAAATTCTTCGATGCAGGAAGAAAGGATATTTCCCGAAGAGGGGTTTGGTACGAAAACAATCGAGGCGCTCCACTCTTTCAACCGCACACTTCTTCGGTATTTTTCTGCCAATCTATTGCTAGTTGGCTTAGTGAAAAGAGCTCTTTTGCAGCAGCGGGCTCCTCGCGTTTACCTAGCAGAGAAAAAGTGGGAGAATCTGTATCTCCAGGGGAAGATTTCCTTTGTGCGGTTCATCCAGGAGATACAAAAAGAGATTGCTCCTTATACGATCGAGCAAAGGAGATCTTAGAAAAAATGAGGAGGGTCCTGCCGTTGCAGGATCAAATAGGATCAATTTCGCTTGGGCATTTGCAGTGTGTAGCCGGCGCTTTTAATTTTTCTATTCGATACCCGCTTGCTTCCTCGAAAGAGCCGCTCTTCTTTTTGATCGAAGAAAACCTCTGGATATCCGTACTGTTTTGCGAGTTTTTGGTAGAGATGCGCCCGTGTCTGGTGATCATCATCTGCTAGATTGTAAATCCCTTCGAGCCCATGTTCCTTTGCGTAGAGGATCGCTCCGACAATGTCGCTGAGATCCACCATATTTGTATAAGCTGTTCCAGAGCCTGCAAGCGTTGCACCTCCCATCTTGGCAATTTTCTGTTCGAGAGTTCTGCCTGGTCCATAGATTTCTGCTAGGCGCAAGAGAGTCACCTTCCAAGGAGCTTTGAGAGCAGAGTAGACGCCTTCTGTCTGGATCAAGATCTTCGCCTGCTCGCTACTGCCCAAAAGAGGGGAGGCCTCATCGACCCATTTCCCTCCTTGATCTCCATACACGGAAGTAGAGCTAGTATAGATCAGGTGCTTTGGTTGGGAGGGAGAGCATTTGTGGAATAGCTCTGCCGTCTCGAGGTAGGTAGTGAAGTAATCATCTCGAGTTTTGGGAGCCACAGTAACGATAACGAGATTGTTTTCTTCCACAAGCGTTCCGAAAAGTGCAGGATTGATCTCTGAGGAGCAGTAGACTTTTTGGCAAAAGCCTTCAAGATCTCGGATGCGCGCTTGGGTACGCACGACAGCCGTGATGGGGATGCCCGCGTTTTTGAGAGATCTTCCCACGGCCTGTCCTACGTAGCCACATCCTAGGATGAGCGCGCGCTCTTCTCCTTTCATAGAAGGCCTGCGAGCTCAAAGCTCTTTTGCAAATCGTGGTTTTCCTTCTTCTCGAAAGCTCCCGAGTCTTTGAGCCAAGAGACGTATCCTTTGGGAACATCTTTGAGAGCTTTTCCTTGGTGCTTGCCGAAGGGCATTCTCCGTACGACTTGTGGTTTGTCGAGCAACTTTTTGACCATTTCGATGGGAAGATCATCGATCATGAGGGAAAAAACCTTGTGCAACACGACGACGTCATCAAGAGCTCTATGCGCATTGTTGGCAGGTATTCCGTAAATCTCGCGCAAAAACTGCAGGCTGTGGCGAGGAAGATCAGGTCGAAAGCGGCGCGCCCAAGGAAGAGAGTCGACATGTTGCCAGGGAGGTAGATCGAGACCTGCCCGTTTGTATTCCTCTTCTAGAAAAGGGCGGTCGAAGGCGTAGTTGTTGTGGGCAACGAGATAGACATCTCCCGAGCAAAACGTGGCAAACTCTTGTCCCACCTCGTGAAAGCTGGGAGCATTTTCTACCATAGAGTCGGTGATATTGTGGATGTTTGAAGCCTCTTTAGGAATCGGCATGCCTGGGTTGATCAACCGGGTAAAGCTCTCCGCAGAATCGGGATCATAAGCAGCAATCTCGATGATTCTGTCTTGATTTGGATGGATACCAGTCGTTTCTGTATCGTAGTAGATAGTGCGCTTTTTCATGACCTTTAGATTACGGGAAGGAAGAAATTATATCTACCTTCAGCTGTCTTGACGAGAAAAGATCAAAAGGCGCAAGCAAAATAGCTACTTTCCTAAAGCACGCTCTCTAGAACTCTATTTAAGAGTACTTGGTTGTAAGGACGATCCGGAAACGGGCTTTTCCACTCATCATTTTGTCGTACGCTTCTGCTGCCTTTTCTAGGGGAAATACCTCATTCATCGAACGGATTCCTTTGTCTGCACTAAAAAGCATTGTGTCCTCTGAGTCGATCGAGGTGCCCGATGCCCATCCGGCGATGCTACGATTACCCCGAACAAGCCAACTCGATGAGACTGCAAAGGGGGAGTCTGCGGCTCCTAAAATCACGTACCTTCCCCGAATGCCCAGTCCATACTGGATCGCCTCCACGGTTTTCCCATGCGTGATCGTAGAGAGAATGACAGCAGCGCCTCCCAGTTTTTGTAGTTCTCTCGCAGAATCTACTTTTTGACTATCGAGGTAGATAGAGGCGCCCAATTTCTTGGCGAGATCGCTTTTTTCCTGACCTCTTGCAATCGCTACTGTTTGAAATCCCATGTGCCGGGAAAATTGCACGGCCAGGTGGCCGAGGCCTCCAATGCCTAGGACTGCAACGAGATCGCCCGGACGAGCTCCCGAGTTCCTAAGAGCATTGAATGTTGTGATTCCAGCGCACATCAAAGGGCTTGCCTCGGCTGGCAATAACGGATCGGGTATTTTTGCCAGCGCCTCTTTCGGGGCGACCATGTACTCTGCATACCCTCCATCGTACGATATTCCGCATACCTGCATCTTGCGACAGTTGATGAAGTCACCACGCCGGCAAGGGTGGCAGTCGATGCAGTAGCCACCATGCCAGCCGACTCCGACACGCTCTCCTACCTTCCAAGAAGAGACACCCTCTCCCACAGCATCCACGACGCCTGCTACCTCGTGTCCAGGCACCCGAGGGTAGGTGACAGCTGGGTGCGTTCCCTCTTTTGTAAACACATCGCTGTGGCAAACACCGCACGCCTGCACGCGAATCCGTACCTCTCCTCTACTTGGATCGGGGATTGGTTTTTCTATCAATTCGAAAGGGCCATGTGGGCGCGTTACTTGCACTGCTAGCATATTATTCATTCTATTTTCCTTGTGTGGACCTTACGTTGCGCTGCTTTTGAGCAAAAAGGCCCCCTGTTTTTGTGGTGTGAGCTCTTCCCTCAAAACGGTCAGCTTGTGGGGAGCAAAAGCGGGGTAAAACGACAAGAACCAGACAATCACCAAACTGACAAGCCACCACGCCTGCACTTTGTCATTGAAATTCGATGGATTGGCTGCGAGGATAACGATCACAGTAAGGAGCGTTGCGATGCGTAGTCTCTGCTCGGTAGGAAACAGTTTTTGCAGGTAGGCTGTCACCGTAACGAGGCTGATTCCTGTAGCAATCGAAAAGATGTGCATGCAAAGAAGATGTCCTAAAACGCCCACGTTCGGATCGATAAGGTACTCTTGCAAAGAGAGAAAAACCGCTCCAAGTATTCCTACGTAGACAGCGATCTGTGGGATGCAAGAGGAGGTGAGTGACGCGAGGTAATGAGAAACAATCAGTGCAATGCTAGCTGTTCCTCCAATCGTGACAAAAGGGTAGATGAAAGCTACCGGAGAGTGTATTCCAGTCTGCGTAATATTGATGCATTCTTTGATGTAAGGGTTGCAAAAAGGAGCAAAACCTGCGTGAATAGCATGGGAAAAAGCAATGATCAAAATAATCCAAAGAAATCCCCCCCAAAAAAGCCATATTGCTCTGAGTTGGCACCCGCCACCCATATAACACATCCAATTATTTTCTTTTTTATTCCATGTTCTCACCTCTCCTGTCAAGAAGCAAAAAGCCTCCCATCTCTCTAGAGGGAGAACTCTTTGCCAGGCCGACCAGACAAAGTGCGATCAAACATCTAGAAAAATAGGAAGATCGTTGTTAATGAACCTGAGTGTTGAGTTGGATTGATTGAACAAGAGTTAGTTAGGAAAAAACTTAGCACAAAAAGATCTCTACCTGGTGTAAGACGGTCATTTCATAAACAGAGAGTCACCCCAGAAGAAAGCAAAAAATGGTCAAGGTAACTTAGCTTCAATAGAGGTACCGAAAACAGATACGCCACATAGATCCGCGCGCCCAAAAACCAGCACGCGGTATCTCTGCTGAGGAATGTCCACTTTCTATGATTGAAAACCCACAACTCAGGCTAGGAGAATCTCTGGCTATTTCCGGATTTAAAGAGCGCAATTGAAATCCATTTGCGCGGGTCGATTAGAGAACGGCGTGTCTTTTTTTACAATCGTTCCTCAGTATCAAAAAGGCTCGATCTCGAACCTCGCCAAGGAGAGACCTAGCAATCTGCCCCCTGAATTCTGATCGAGATCAAGAAGCTCGTCGATTTGGAATGCAAAGGTTGTTGGCTCTCCTTTTCCCACAGCCTTTTCAGGCAAAGCTCCTTCGAAAAGGTACCATTCGCCTTGTTGCATCTTTTTTAGATCGATCAGATAGCCATTGACTCGTAGTTGCAACGATTCGATGCTCCTTTCCACAGCGGTTTTTGCAAGGAAGCGGACTCGGTAGTCCCGTTTGTTGAGGGAGAAAACGAGATGAGGATTTTTGACAAAGGAAGTGCGCCAGTAGTAGGGGTAGGAGGGGCAACATTCTCTGATCATCCAGCCGTTGCCGACTATGGCTTGGTCGGGAGTATACTCGATGCGATCGGCGAAGGAGTGTACAACAGGCTGTTGCAACACAGTTGTGTTGTGGCGAAACTTTTTCTCAAAGAGCTCTTGTGCAAAATGGTAGAGTTCATAGTCTGCCCAGTTGATCTTCTTGAGTTCTTCGATCTTCTCTTCAGAATAGTGGTTGCCTCTGCTTGCCAAGCGGTTGCATACGGGGATTGCAGAGATTTTTTCTAGCCCGAGCATCTTGCAAAGTGCGTTGATCGAGGCATCGAAATGCTCGGTAATGCCAACGAAGTCGAAGTAGTGGAGCAGATTGTACTTGGCGCTATCTAGATGCTGCTGAAGAGAGATCGTAGGATCTAGCCAAGAGAAGCTAGAGAGGTAGTAGACTTGCAAATTGTGCGCCACATCAATGGGGGGGCCTAAAGGGATCAAGTGGGATTGATTCATCGACTCTTCTGGGGAGTATTCTGCGCACATCTTCCAGAAGTTTTGATGACTCAAAAGGCGTTGAATCGGATCGCGCAAAAAGACGATATTGATCGCGTGGGGAAAATAGGGGAATCCATCTCGAAAGTAGAGGTGGCCGTTCACAAAACAGCGCTCATTGGGGGCAAAAGCGGAAAAGGGAAAATTTTTGACGGTGGAAAACTCCAGCTGCTCTAAATAAAAAGGATCCTTCCACCATTTTTCTCCATACGGACAGATCGATTGGCTCGCATAGATGCGGTAGATATCGTGCGCAGAGTAATAGTAGCTCAAGATCGCAGTTACGCTGCTTCCGGAACATTTTGGTATGTGATAAAAAAAGACCATAGAAAAGCCAGGGCGAGCAGCAAAAAGCCACAAAGCGAGAAGGAAACGGAGTAATTGCATCGAAACAACATTTTGGTACTGTAATGAAAAACAGGCTCAGTTATAGTGTAGAAGTTTTTTTTCGAAAAGAAAAATACTACCCTTTTCTGGAAGACATTTGCGAGATCTTTCTGCTCAATGGTTGACTCTTGCGTGCAGGAAAAGAGAAGATCTCGTACAATTTTTAGTATGAACTGGTTTACTTATTCATTTTTTTTAGGATTTCTTTTTTGTCTCTCTTCTTGCGCTTCTTGGGCTTATGAAGAGGAGGATTTGAGTACGGTTCCTGTCACAAACAATCCGCATATCGTACCTCAACATGGCTCAGGCATGCCTATGATGCCAGGTTGATACGCAGTCTGGTTACTCTCAAGCAAAAATCATTGCTTTTTTTCGTTTTTCACAAAATAATGAAGTTTTGAAGAGGTGATGATGCCTAGGGAGAATTCCATTTCCTACCATTTTCCGGATAGTGATGCCGGAAAGACTCTCCGAGCCCTCCCAGACGGCGCTGCAGTAGAAGATCTGGGCAAGATGCTTTTGATTCGCCACTTTGAGACGAGAGCAGAAGCGGCATACATGCAGGGGAAAGTGGGGGGCTTTTTCCACGCCTATACAGGTCAAGAGGCAATCCAGACAGCCGTTACGCGTGTATTTGGTTTAGAGCACTGGTACACGACAACCTATCGCTGCCATGCTCTGGCGCTTCTTTTAGGAGCTACACCCAACGAAGTGATGGCAGAACTGTTCGGTAAAGCGACGGGAAATGCGCAGGGAAGAGGGGGGAGCATGCACCTCTACCACGATCAGATGTTGGGCGGCTTTGGCATTGTCGGAGGACACCTTCCTGTTGCCATGGGCGCAGCTTTTTCGATCCAGTATAAAGGGGAAGAAAAACTTTCGATCTGTTTTTTAGGCGACGGGGCCTTCGCTCAAGGAGCTGTACACGAATCATTGAACTACGCCTCTTTGTGGAACCTTCCTGTGATTGTGGTGATTGAGAATAATCAGTGGGGAATGGGAACAGATGTAGGGAGAGCCATCTGCTCGCAGCCCATTGCAGAGGCTTTTGCTCCAGCATACGGGATGCGCGCCTTTACCTTGGATGGACTCGATTACACGAACTGCATTGCAGGTTTTCAAGAGATGCAAAAGTGCATGCAACAAGAGAAAAGGCCCATCCTCGTCGAAGTGGTCACAGAGCGATTCAAAGGACACTCCGTTTCTGATCCAGGTCTTTACCGCTCGAAAGAGGAAGTACGGGATATTGTGAAGCAAGATCCGATTCTCCGCTTGCAGCGGGATCTTTTCGATGCAAAGCTCCTCAAAGAGGAGACCTATAAGGCTCTCGATGAGGAAAAAAAATCCCTTGTTCTCGAGGCATTGGATTTTGCGGAGAAAAGTCCTTTCCCCGATCCAGCTGAGCTCGAAGAGGGCGTTCTTGAATGGGAGAGACAAACATGACTCGGGAAGTAGAAATACGAGAAGCTCTTCGAGAGGCGATGGACGAGGAGATGCAAAAAGATCCCACAGTTTGCATCTTAGGAGAAGAAGTGGCCTACTACAATGGAGCGTACAAAGTGACCAAAGGGATGGTCGACAAGTGGGGACCGAAAAGAGTGATCGACACCCCGATTGCGGAAAACGGATTCGTGGGCCTGGCTCTTGGCGCCGCGATGACAGGTCTGCGTCCCATTGTCGAGTTCATGAGCTTCAACTTCTCGTTTGTTGCAGCTGACCAACTCATCTCTACAGCCTGTAAGCAGTACTATATGTCCGGGGGGAGATTTTCCGTGCCCGTTGTCTTCCGAGGTCCCAACGGTTCTGCGGCGCAGGTCAGTTGTCAACACTCCCACTGCGTTGAGTCAATCTACGGCACTCTTCCCGGCTGGCTGATTGTCTCTCCCTCGAATGCTTACGATGCTAAGGGCCTTTTGAAATCGGCTATCCGTGCAAACTGTCCTGTTCTTTTTTTGGAAAATGAGCTCGATTATGGTGACAAGATGGAGATTCCGGACGGGGAATATCTCATCCCGATCGGCAAAGCGCGCGTTTTGCGCGACGGTAGACACATCACCTTGATCTCCTACAGCCGTATGCTCAAAAACTGCGCAGCCGCAGCTGAAGTTCTAGCGAAAGAGGGTGTGGAAGTGGAGATCATTGACTTGCGTACGATCAAACCGCTGGATTTACCTACAATCAAACAGTCGATTCAAAAGACGCACCGCTGCGTCATCGTAGAAGAGGGGCACTGGTTTAGTGGTATCGCAGCAGAGGTGGGATTTCAGATTGTAGAGCACTGCCTCGATGATCTCGACCATCCCCCTGTTCGTGTCTGCCAAAAAGAGACGCCCATGCCCTACTCTAAACCTCTAGAATATGCTACACTACCCAATGAAGAGCGTATCGTCTCCGCTCTTCGAGAGGTAGCGCGAGGGATATAATACGATATGCCGTTTACGATTACCATGCCCAAGCTCTCACCCACCATGGAAGAGGGGACTATTGTCAAGTGGCATGTAGCAGAGGGGCAAAAGGTGGAACCTGGCCAGGTTCTCATGGAGGTAGCAACAGACAAGGCAAACCTCGAATACCAGGCCCTAGACGGAGGCTACCTGCGTAAGATCCTGGTTGAAGAGGGGTCGGTCGCCTCTGTTAACGATCCGGTAGCAGTTTGTAGTGTGGATCCGAACGAAGAGATTGCAGACTACCTCGCAGCAGCTGCCAACCCGATCGAGGCAAGTGCGCCAGAAGAGCCCCCAGAGCCTGTAGATTCTTCCTCTACAGAAAGTGTCTCTGTAGAAAACACTTCTTCTTCACACTCTTCGGGAAAAACATTCCAAGAACCGGCTATGGTTCCCTTCCCTCCGCTGGATACGCCTCCGTTCTCTCCAAGTATTGAGCCCTATGACAGAATCTGCGCCTCCCCTCTAGCCAAGAAACTGGCAGCCGATCAAGGGTTGGATCTTGCCTCCGTGAAGGGGAGTGGTCCCAACGGGAGAATCCTTGTCCGAGATCTCGAGTATGCACAGAAAAATCAGGTTGCATCTCTAGGAGTACGTAAGCGTGCAACCGAGCAGGCAGGAAGCTACGAAGAGATCACTCCAACGCCCATGCGAAAAGCGATCGGAAGACGCCTACAAGAAGCGAAAACCTTCATTCCCCATTTTTATATCCACCAAGATGTGCAAGTCTCCCGACTCAAGAGAGTGCGCGAAGAGCTCAAATCCTTTGGCGTCAACCTGACGTTCAACGACTTTGTTGTCAAAGCGGTTGCGCTGGCCTTAAAAGAGCACCCAAATGTCAACAGCGGGTACAACTCTGTCGAGCAGAAGATTGTGCAGTTTCGGACGGTCGATATCGCCATTGCGGTGACCCTGCCCGAAGGGCTCATCACACCGATTGTCCGCTATGCCGACTACAAAACCATTGGGGAAATTTCACAAGAGGTAAAATCCCTCGCGAAACGAGCGAAAACCCAAGAGCTCTCTCCTGAAGAGTACCAGGGGGGCTCGTTTACCATTTCCAATCTAGGGATGTTTGGCGTGTCTGATTTTGTGGCAATCATCAACCCCCCACAAAGCGCAATTTTATCCGTGTCGGGAATCGAGAAAAAGCCTGTGGTTGAAGCCGACTCTGTCACCATAGAGCACGTGATGCGGATCACCCTGTCTGCAGACCACCGCACAGTCGATGGGGTCGATGGGGCAAAATTCATCAAGATGGTCCAAAAGCTTCTCGAAAACCCTGCTATTTTGCTCCTTTAGGGGATATTGAAGACCCTTTGAGATCGGTTCTTTTTCTGTATCTTTTTTTTCTGGGAGCTAGGATCAGGCTGCCGATTTATTCTGTCTAATCGCGCTTTTTGGGATTTTTGAGGAAAACTTGATCCATTCCAGGGGTAAATCTATCTTCTTCCATCCTCTAGTCCTTAGTTATATGACTGTACTTCTGATCCTGGGATCGCTCTCTTTGTTCAAAACCAACGAAAGCCCTTTCTCCTCATGTATGGCTCCTCTTTGCAAGAGGGTAGAGCAAAGAGGGCATCTGGAATGCGCGATGTTTTTTCATCACGGTTGTGTCGACGATCACTTTCTCAAAACTACTTTTTTTGGCTTCATAAAATTCATAAGGTTTTGCAGAGTTATTGTTCTATTTCTTACAAATTCCATGCTCTATCTTTCTCTTCTTCCATCTTTTCTCTTTAGGAAGCCCTGCCGAAAAAGCTTTTTCGGGGCCGAGTAAATGATAAAAAATAATTTACGTTTTTAATAAATCCGAACATACAGTAAAATCGAGAAACATGTTTTTTTAAATTAGTTATAATGAATTGTTCTTTATTTTCATTTCATCCATTACCTCTTCGTATAGATTGTTGCGGACACTTTTCCAAGTTCTGCCTGTATCCTGTCAAAAAGGTCCACCAGTTATTGGGAGAGGGGATCTCGGCCAAAATTGCGTTTTTTGTTGTGGCTATTTTTACTTCTCCTATACTTTTTCTCGGCGTACTTCTGGCGCAATGTTCCTCAACAAGAAAAATCCAAATGATTGAGCCTAACGATGTAGATCGTGCTATTGCTTTATTGATCGCAGCGAAAAAACAAGGAACAGGGGAACCAACCCTGCAAGCGTTCCACACAGGAATTCGTCAATACTGCAACCAAAACGCTGTTATTGAAAGCAATACGGTAGAACAAGAAGTGTCTACAGCAGAAGGTGCTGGTAAAGAAGGAACAATCAATGATGGTACCCTGGTTGAAGAAATTGCAATCATGTCTTACAGTGCCGGACAATGGGTGTTTCGTGTAGACCACACGCCTGGAAAGAAAGTACATGATAAGGATGCCTTAATAAAAAGGGGTTTAGAAAGAATCCTAAACAAAAAAATTGAGATCATTGTCGCGGGAGATGAGAAAAATACAGAACCTGCTCGGTATGTTTTTTTTGATAGGAAACAAGACAAACCTTTACGAATAGAGGCAGGGGTTGCTACTGAGGCGGATGAGCGCACCGCTCTTCGGTATATTCTCCAAGATGTCTTTAATGCTGCTAGTAATGCTAATCAAATCTCAAATGCCAAACGCTGCTCTTATAAGGGTATCGAAGCTATTCGCAGAAGGTGCGCCAATTACAAGCTCGATGAGGAATACAAAAAAAAATTTAAAGGCGCGGAGCGCGCAGTTGTAAAAGAAGTCCTTTATACAGGTTATACAGAAGCTGATTTCAAAAAACGAGTGAGTCTGTTGAAATTATTAGGGGATGAAAAAAGCACCATAGGAATGTTTTTAGCGAGGAAGCCCTCACCTTTTCAAGAGATTCAAGAGATTCAAGAGATTCAAGAGATTCAAGGGAAGAAAAGCGCATCGCAGAGATACTACTCTCTTCATGAAGCTCTCCTTGCCTCCGTCGAAGTTTTCTCCGGTTTTTTATACTCATTCGTTTGAACTCACATTCCACACTCTCTTTGCAAGTGCTGTAAAGAAATCTGATTTCTCTCCTGTTCTGTTTCAAACACCATCTCTTTGTTGCAAAAGACACACTCCCCACCCGGGAAATACGCATCCTTTGTGCTCTCTTTCCTTACCTCAATAGAGGGGGGAATTGCTCTGTAGTGATCTGCTTTGCTTTTCTTATGCATATGCCTCCCCACACAAGACCAATGAGCAATAAATGAAAGGAAATAGGAAAAATACTGCTTAGCCAAAGAGACAACAGCCGCAAAACCGAGTTTGCAATGGATTTCCCCAATGGTTGAGGAGGTACATCTGTTATTTGAGAAGACCTCATCCCAAATACACGAGATCGTCTTGAAGCTCAATCCTACTCAAGTCCTATGATTGCAATACCGGGTTTTTCTTTTGAAAAAAGAGATGCGCTCTAAAGCCACTTCTTTCTAAGAAAAATCAAGACCGATAGAAACGAGGTGACCAGTATCACGTTCAGCAAGATGATGAACGCAAGGGGGTTTTTCTCCAACGGAAGTGATATGTTCATACCATAAACCGAGGAGATGATCGTGGGAATCGTGAAAATGATCGTGATCGCGGTGAGCCTTTTGATCGTTTTATTCACATCATTTGTAAAGATAATCTGGTAGGCATCCCGAAGACTTCGAATGCTTTTGATATTGACCGAGCAAAGGTCTTCTGACTGTTTGATTGCGATCGTCAGATCTTGGAGCAGATCGATATCTTTTTCATAGAGGTGAACGAAGCGACCACTTGAGATCGCCTCCAAGAGATTTTTCATCGGTACAAGCGAAGTGAGATATTGGTTCAAAATTTCTTCATTTTTCGTCAGGTCTACGATCGATTCGCTATCGATGTTGTCGGTATTTTTCTCCTGTTCGAGGACCTGGTGGCGCACCATTTTGATGCTCGTATTGAAGTGTTGTGTAATCCGAAGGAGAATATGGAATAAGAGCTTGGAGCGCTGCAGTGTGGAGATTCGTAGCGGGTTTTTGAGGATAGAATCGATCAACTCACTTTTTTTCGGGGATATTGTGATGAAAAACTCCCGTGTTAAGATGATGGTCAAAGACTCGGTGTATAGGCCGCCTTCTTCTTTGCAAGGGTGCCTTGTGAAGACAAGTATGCTCGTATCCTCCTGCTCGATGCGGGGTACTTCATACCGATCCAGGCTATCTTTGAGGTGCGTGTAGTCGATATCGGTCAGCTCCATGATCCGGTCGAG
This sequence comes from Chlamydiota bacterium, assembly GCA_039179045.1. GTDB lineage: Bacteria > Chlamydiota > Chlamydiia > Chlamydiales > SM23-39 > JBCAXK01. The sequence continues at coordinate 57,513 of JBCDEZ010000001.1, forward strand.
ATCGGATGCTTTGGCGTCGTCTACGTGGATCCAGACTCCTTCTTTCGGCGTTTCGATAGAACGGTAAGCGCCCTCTTTGGAGGGTTTGTAAAATATCTGCAATTGCTTCTCAACTTTCTTTACTTCATAAAAGTCTTTAGGGGGAAAAGCAAGGAATTTTCTCATTCGTGAGGAAAAAAGGAAGTCCTCAGATTGTTCTAGAAAAAAGCTGGGGGTAAGAACTCGGAGCTCAACAACTTTTTTCTGAGGAGGGGGTCTCTTCTAGCCTAGCGCACCTTTTTTCCAACTCTTCGATCCTTTTTGCGTACTTCGAGAGGCGTTTTACATGCACCTTTTGCTCGTTGTATTCCCGAATGGGAAAGACGGGAGACCCTCGGTAGGTACCCGTTTCTAAAGAGCGGTTGACACCCGACCTTGTCGCAAGTTTTGTATCAGGAGCAATCGTCACATGTCCTACGATTCCCACTTGGCCTCCCATCATCACGCGGGGACCTGTTTTGGTGGAACCTGCGATCCCTGTTTGTGCTACGAGCACGTTGTGCTCACCTACTTCCACGTTGTGACCTATCTGGATCAGATTGTCGAGCTTCGATCCTTTTTTGATCCGTGTCTCTTTGAAACGCGCCCGATCGATGGTAGTGTTCGCGCCAATTTCCACATCTTCTTCCAATACGACACTTCCCCACTGCTGGAGCTTTTGCAAAGCTCCTGAGGCGTCGGGAAGGTATCCGAAGCCGCACGAACCGATCACACAACCTGGCTGCAAGATTACGCGGTCATAGAGCGAGCATCCCTCACGAACTGTCACATGAGGATGGATCTCACAGGAGGTGCCTAGAGTGCTTGAAGCTCCGATGAAGACATGCGCTCGGATTTTTGTCTTTGCTCCAATCTTCACATGCTGGTCGATCACCACATACGGACCGATCTCGACTGCCTCGCCAATCTCCGCTGTCGGATGGATTACAGCTGTCGGGTGAATGCCGCGAAATCCACTTTCGGCAGAAACGATACCAAAAAGAGCGAGCATCTTTTGGAAAGTTTCCGAGGGATTCGGAGTGATGAGGAAGTTTTGCTTGGGAAGGGAAGGATCGATCTTTGCACTCAAAATCAGGGAAGCTTTAGAGCTGCGTGCAAGATTCTTATAAAGGGGATTGGCAAGGAAAGAGGCCTCGCCTGGTCGCGCATCTTCTAGGGTATTGACACCATAGATGATTTCATCGGGATTGCCGCGCAGCTCCGAGTCCAATAGCTCTGCAAGCTGCGCAAGGCAGTAGTGGAGCTCTCCTCTACTCATCGTCCATGCCGTAAAAGTCCTCGTAGGAAAAATCATCCGATTCGTAATCTTCTTCCATTGGTACCGGGCCGTTTTTGCTGATCTCGCCTGCATCTTCTTCAGCTTGCTCTTTTTCCTGCTCTGCGAGCTCTTTTTCCTCTTCTAAAGAGAAATTTTTGTCGAGGGCGGTGAGCACCTGTGGTGTGATGTCGAGCCCAGGTGCATAGTAAAAGCAAAGATCTTTATTGATTACATAAGAGTAATTCTCTTTTTCTGCTACATCTCTTGCAACTTCTGCTACCTTTTGGAATACTTTTTGCGCTGACTGCGTTTGCGCTTGCTGCATGATCTGGTAGAAATTCGCGCGGTAGCGTGCTAAATCCTGCTCGAGTCCCTCTTTTTCTTTTCGGAGTTTCTCCTCTGCTTTGGCAGAGATGTTCTCCATATAATCTTCATCTTCGAGCTTATCGCTGACTCTTTGCAAGTCTTTTGCTGTTTTTTCAGCCATTGTGTTGATCTGTTGGCGTATTTGCTCAGAATGCTCCTGCTCACGCTTCCCGTACTTCGACTCGACATAACATGTTGTGAAGTCAACAATTCCTAGAGGCCCCTCTCTTTTCGATGGGTTTTTTCCCTCTGCAAAACCGCAGAAAGGAAGGCAGACGATTCCTGCGATCAGCAATCTATATCTATGAAAATTCATCGTGTATCTCCTGAGTTAAAATTGTCCAGCCATGGAAAGGAAGAAGTTTTGCACATCTTCATCTCTTCTCTCTGGATTGATGGGGTAACCATAACCGAGAACAATCGGTGTTCTGTTCATGATTTCCAACCGGATCCCCCCCCCAACGCTAGTACGTAAAGTCGCGTCGATCTCAAATTCTTTTTCAGAAACAGAACCGGCATCGAAAAATGCGAATGCGTCGAGGAAAGGAAATATATTTTGATTATACTCAACCGAGAGAAGAACGGAAGAAATTCCTCCAATCGGTTGTCCATCTACAATCGGACCGATGTGGAAAGGCTCATATCCTCGCACGGTGGTTTCTCCTCCCAAGAAGAACTTTTCACTGACAGGAACTCTTTTTTCCAAAGGGCCAAAGGGGACGATGAAGTGGCTGTCACCACGCAACTTGAGGGTTCCTCGAGCCCAGATTGGGATGTAAGCTGTGTTCACGAAGTTGGTTTTTCCAAACCGAAACTCTCCCCCGAGCCCTGCTACCTCTATATCGAAACCAGAGCGGATGCCAGAAGAGGGCTTGTAGGCCCTATCAGTAGAGTTGTAGGATAGCGACTGGTTGATTGCAGAAAGAATGCCCGAACGGTCAATCTCTTGTTCTAGCTCTGTTTTCCCTTGGTCCACATCCGTGTCGGTATAGCGGAAGCGGTACTTGGTTCCGTAGGTGAGGTATCGTGTGAGGGGATACGAGGCGTGTATGGAAAATCCAGCTGTATTGACATCATAGTCATCTGACTGCAAGTTGCTTGTTGTGCGTACAAGCTCGACCCCGAGCCTCCATAAAGAGTCGTTCACGTATGGATCCATCCAAGAGATCAGGTAGTTGGTCTGTTTTGCTCCAAAACTTACCCGCGCATGGAAGTACTCGCCTCCTCCTCGAAGAGCCTTGGGGCCTTCAGAAAAAAGACGCAGCAATCCTCCGATGTGGAAGTTTCTTTCCGTGAGCTCGAGTCCTCCATATACATTGTCAAGAGTACTGAAACCAGAAAATACGCTCATATTTCCTGTTGGCATCTCTTCCACTTCGATGTAGACATCGCGGTACTGCGGTCCTAGGTCGTTGTCCGAGGCGACTGCGTAGACGTTCACATTTTTGAAGTAGCCGATATTGCGCAGCTTTTCTTGGGTTAGCTGTAGTCTGCGCGCATCGAAGGTTTCTCCCGGGACCAACAAGGACTCTCGCAGGAGCACATTCGATTGCGTGCGGGTATTGCCAATGATGCGAATCAGGCCGATCCGGTACTCTTTTCCCTCATCGATGTAGTAGTGGATCTGAAATATCGGATCTTTCTCTTGGAGAGCGACTTCGTACTCGACTTGCGACTCGATGTATCCCTTTTGTCCGTAAAGGTTGCGGACAGCGTCTGCAGACTCGCGGAGCTTGTCGGGCGAGTAGACCTCTTTTTCCCGAATTTTGAGAGAGCTACGCACTTTTGCATCATCGAAGAGCTCGTTGCCAGAAAAGGTAATTTTCCCATACCGGTACAAAGGGCCGCGGTGGGCAGAGATGACAACGTTGACTCGATCAGGCTCAGAGGCATCTTCAATGCTGATATCGACCCGCGCATCGGCGTAGCCTTTGTTATGAAGGTAGTGCAAGATGGCCATCTTGTCTTGCTCAAGAGCCTCTTCTCTTAGAGTTCCGGTTCCTGTAAACCAGCTGAGAAACATATTGTAGCGCTGGGTGTAGATAAGCGATGTAAGATCGCGTACCTCATCACTCGTAAACCCGTGAAAATCGACACCACCAATCGTTCCTGTTTTCCCCTCTACAATTTCGATGTCGATTGCGATCCGATTCGTATTTTCTATGGGAAAGATTTTGTAGTAGAGCTCTGCGGCAAAATACCCCTTTTTGAAGTAGAACTCGCGAAGAGCTTTGAAACGCTTGTTGAACTCTTGTCTGTGGAAGTAAGAGCCAGCATAGATATCGAGCTCTTTTTGTAGTTTCCTTGTGGAAAAGGCCTCGTTGCCTGCCCACTCGATCTCTTCGATAAGAGGCCTCGGCCAGATACGCAAGGTGATGGCTAACTTTCCTCGAGCCGTTTCAATCGAAGGCTCAACCCGGTCATATTCCTCAGAGAGCATCTTGAGATCCTGGTCGAAAACCGATTGAGAAAAGGAGGAACGGGGCTTTGTCTCCAATCTACGCTCGATTGCCTTTGTATCATAAACAACATCGGGATCGGGACGTTCGAGTACGATCTGGACCGATTCCACAATCTTGTCTTCGTACGTCTCTACCGCATAAACCGAAAAAGCGGACAAGAGCGTAGCAAAAAAATAGAGGAAAACATTTCGAAACATAGAATTTAAATGATAATACAGTGAATACCCAAAAGGTGAACCACGAAAGTTCCAGTATAGAAAAAGCAAGAGAATAATTGCAAGGCGCGTATCTTGCTTATGAGAACTCGCAAAAAGTACCGATAGCGAGAAGCTTTTCAGCGCTACTTGCCGTCCAAGAAAATGTTTTGCCTTCTACTCTTCCACCGATTTTCCCTCTGCAATAACAGAAATGGAGTTTCAACCAGTGAGAGGTGAAAATTCCTGTGGAAGTTCGCTTTCTTCAAAATCAGATTTTCTTAGACACCCCTTACCCAAGGGAGTGCGGGGTATGGGTTACAGACATAGAGATCACATCAGCAAGATAGGAGAAGTATGAAGAGGCGACCTATTGCTCTCAAAAAGAGCGTCTTTGCGTGACCGCTTGTGCGAGCGTTCCTCCATCGGTGTACTCGAGGCTAAGTCCCATCGGAATGCCCAAAGCAAGGCGCGAGGTGGTCACCGAAAATCTTTCTAAAAATTCTTTCAAAAACAGGGTAGTAGCATCTCCTTCGACTGTTGACTCGAGCGCAAAAATCACCTCTTGGATCGGCTCGCTTTGCATTCTTTGCGTCAATGCCTCCAAACGCAAAAAGCTCTCATCGATTCCCTCAATAGGGGAGAGCAGTTTTTCGATGGCATGATACTGCCCTCGAAAAGCGCGGCTCTCTTCGACCAGGAAAATATCCCGAGCGCTCGCTACGATGCAAAGAGTGTGTTTCTCGCGGCTAGAGTCGGAACAAAAGAGGCATGTCTCTTCTTGAAGCGCGCCACATTTTGTACAAGGACGAAGGGTAGAGCGCACTTTTTCTAAAGAGGAAGAAAATCGGCTAAGATCGCTTTTTTGCCACTGAAGAATATGAAAGGCAAACTTCTCAGCTGTTTTCCGTCCCACACCAGGCATTTTGCGTAGATAGTGGAGTAGCTCCTCAAATGCTTGGGGGTATTTTTGCATCTCTACAGTCCTATCTTGTTGCAAATCACTTTATCTTTAACGATTTTTTCTATAAACTTCGATTATTGTAAAGAGAGTAAATTGGTTTGTCGAAAAGACGCGCTTGCATTGTTTCCACAGGTTCTTACGTCCCCAAAAAGGTGCTTAGCAATGCTGAGTTAGAAAAAATGGTGGACACATCTGATGAGTGGATCCAAACGAGAACAGGTATTCTAGAGCGGCGGATTGCTGGGAAAGAAGAGTGCAGCTCTGATATGGGAGTGATCGCAGCTAGGCGCGCTCTTAAGAAGGCAGGGGTTTTGCCGAGTGAGCTTGATGGGATTCTTGTGGCTACTCTCACACCTGATTATATATTTCCTGCTACAGCTTGCTTGATTCAAAATGCGTTAGAAGCTCCCCACGTCATGGCTTTTGATATACAAGCCGCTTGCAGCGGTTACCTCTACGCCCTGTCTGTTGCAGAGGCGTTCATCGCTCAGGGCAAGTCCCGTATTTTGATTGTCGCTCCCGAAAAGCTTTCTGCTATCGTGAACTACCAAGATCGTTCCACATGCGTCCTTTTTGGAGATGGCGCAGCGGCCTGTCTTGTGGCAGCGGGATCTACAGGGTTACAGATCGACGGTATCTGCCTCGGCGCTGACGGGTCGCAGTCACACCTTCTGCGCATGGAAGGGGGAGGATGCAAACACCCTGCTAGCAAAGAAACCGTGGAGAACAATCTCCACTACATCCAGATGGCGGGAAGCGAAGTCTTCAAACATGCCGTGTTGCGTATGAAGGGTTCTTGTGAAACGTGTTTGGAGCAAGCAGGCTTGCAAGAGTCAGATATTGACTGGCTCATTCCCCACCAGGCGAATGTGCGGATCATTGATGCGATGGGCAAACGTTTTTCTCACATTCCACCAGAAAAAATTTGCAAAACCATTCACAAGTATGGCAACACATCTTGCTCTTCGATCGGTATTGCTTTGGATGAACTCTGGTCTGAGGGGAAGCTACGCTTTGGAGACCGATGTCTTCTCACAGCCTTCGGGGCAGGATTTACCTGGGGATCGTGCATCTTGACAAAAGTCGAGGAGCAAAAGCGATGAGTCTTGCCCTCATTTTTCCAGGTCAAGGAGCGCAGTCTCTTGGTATGGAGTTTTGCGACGAAGAAAAAAGACTTTGTGCAGAAAAGATTCTCGGGTCCTCTTTTTTTTCTGTAGTCTCCGAGGGTCCCGCAGACTTGCTCGCAAAAACTTACTATAGCCAAATCGCTATTTTTCTTGCGAGCGCGTCTCTCTACGCTCGACTTGCTACGACAAATCTTCCTCCCATTCGCGCTGCAGCAGGCCTCAGTTTAGGGGAGTATAGCGCTCTTTACGCAGCGGGCTGTTTGTCTTTTGAACAAACACTTCTTTTCATTAAAAAAAGAGCAGAGTGCATGCAAGAGGCTTGCACTCAGCGCCCAGGCGCCATGAGCGCTGTTCTTGGGCTACAAGAGGCAGAGTTTTCCTGCATTGAGGGGATCGAAGGCGTAGGAATTGCCAATTACAATACACCCCAGCAATTTGTCATTACAGGCGATCCCTCCTCTGTAAAGGAGGCAGGCGCCCTCCTTGCCGCGAAGGGAGGGAGAGTCATTCCCCTCCAAGTGGAGGGTGCCTTCCACTCCCCCCTCATGAGGTCTGCGCAAGAAAAGCTCCGTCCCTATATAGAAACACTTCCTCTAAAAAAGCCTATATTCCCTCTTTGGATGAACGTCTCTGCCCAAGAGACTCTCTCCATCGAAGAGATTCGACATGCAATGATGCATCATATGATCTGTCCTGTACGCTGGAGGGATACGATTGAAGCTCTTGCTCCAAGCATTGATCTTTGGATCGAAATTGGACCAGGTAGGACGCTCAGTGCGATGAATCGTAGAATGGGAATTTCTAACACGATCTCCTTGCAGCGAGAAGAGGGTATAGAAGAGCTCACCCAATTATTGAGGAGTAACTATGCACTTTGAACAATCCTTTTGCTTACAAGATTTCTCGGTTCTCGTTACAGGAGGGACGTCTGGTATTGGTAAAGCGGTCGCAAAGCTCTTTATCCAGCACGGCGCTAGTGTTGTGATTGTGGGTACCAACCAGAAAAATGCGGAGAGTACTTGTACTCTTTTGCAAGAGTTTGTCCATCTTCCCTCGCAAACCTGCTGCTACCATCTTGCTGATGTGGGATCACTCCATTCGGTAGCAAGCCTGCAAAAAGATCTTTTGGATGCCTTTCCCCACTTTGATGTGCTTGTTTTGAGCGCTGGGATTACCCGCGATCAGCTTTTGCTGCGCATGTCAGAAAGAGAGTTTGATGCTGTCTTACAGACCAACCTCAAAGGGGCGTTCACCATTTGCAAAACATTTTTGCCTCCCATGCTCAAGCGGCGCCGAGGAAACATCATTGCGATCTCTTCTGTCATCGGTGTCATGGGCAATCCTGGTCAGGCAAACTACGCCGCTTCCAAAGGGGGATTGATCAGTTTTTCTAAATCTCTTGCAAAAGAAGTGGGAAAAAGAAATATTCGTGTCAACACGATTGCACCTGGATTCATTAAGACGAGAATGACAGAAGCGCTTCCACAAACGCAGATAGAGAATATGGTGCGCGCGCTTCCCATACAGCGCTTAGGAACACCAGAAGATGTGGCTAAGCTTGCTCTTTTTTTGGCTTCTGACTCTTCGTCCTACATTACAGGTCAGACCATTCACGTCGATGGTGGGATGGTTATGTAAATGGTTTAGATAAAGAAAAATAAGGAAACAATATGTCTATCGAAAAAGAAATTACAGCAATCATTGTGGAACAGCTAGGAGTCAAAGAAGAAGATGTGACTTTGGAAAAGTCTTTCGTAGAGGATTTGAACGCAGACTCCCTAGACTCTACCGAGCTCATCATGACTCTCGAGCAGAAATTTGGATTCGACATCTCCGAAGAAGATGCAGAAAAACTCAAAACTGTAGGCGATGTGATCGAATATGTGCAGCAAAAGCAGTCATAGATTTCCTTTCCCTATCGAAGCCAGCGATCTGCTGGCTTTCCCCCTGTCCTACGCAATAGCTCGCGCAAAATAGGTCTAAAGAAGCGCCCAAAGATCGTTCTATAAAAGTGGGGTAGGCGGTCCGGTGCTCCTGTCCCGTCTAGCAGGTCCTTTACGATCTCCTCCGCCAAATGGTACTTATCTTGATAGATCAGATCTTCATACTTCGATACAAATCCTATTGTATAGTAAATCGCCACGTAAAGATTCTTCCAAGACATCTCTTGATGCAAAAAAGCCTGCATCTCTCCGGTATGCCTTGCGATATCCTCCTCCATGGGAACGCCAGAGATCGCAGGTATGTTCCGCAAAGATCCGATAAGTTCAGGCGACAGCCGGTGTACGAGGGGAAATACCATAGATCTCAGCAAAACGGCATCGTTTTTCTTAGGCAGAAGAGGGGGAGGAGTCAGGAAGGTAACTTCCTTGAAGATTTCCATCACAGAGTCTGCTCGAAGATCACTGGGGAGGTAGGCAAACTCCTCAAGCAGAAAATAGCAGTGGAAAAGGATCTGCCCCACGTCTTCCCACTCGAATCCTCCTTTCAGGTTGTCTACGATCTCTGTTGCAAACCTTCTATGGTCCACTCCCAAAGGCACGATACGGACAGCAGCTCTCTCCACAATTTTCCTAGGTGCTTGTTCCTCTAACAAGCGCTCTTGGTACGTAAAAGGCGCCTCTAGCGAGGGATTTGCTTGATCCATAAAATCTCCATCTCTTTCTTGCATGTAGTGAACAGAGAGTATAGATTAGAGAAATGTTTACTACAAAAAAAAACTAGAAAATAGCCAGAAAACTCTCCCGATTCAGGATGCGGAGGACTTGGAATTCCGCCAGTAGACCTCCAACCTAGAGAACAGGTTGCGCAGAAAAAAGGGCGGCATTTCTATTCGAAAATATAGAGAACCTAGACTCGGGTGATTGAGCTGTCCTGAGCTCGCCCTACAGTCTGGAAGGTGGTTTCTATGTACGTATCCAACGAATCTTTGCTGAGAAATTTTCTTTCTGGGGAGTCTTCATTGGGAAACGTTTTCGAGATCAGCTTGTTACGCAGATCATCATCTATATCTCGAAGAGCTCGGGCTACGTGGCAAACCTGGCAATTTGCAAACACATACGAAAATTGGTTCATTTTTCTTGCAAGGGAACGGATGTCCCGTTCTTCTTCCCGATCTTGCCAATCGATGACTGCCTCAACAAGTTCTTGCGTAAGAGCCACAACAGCCCCAAAGACCAGAAAAATTGAGGCAGCGATGAGAGTAATCTGCATGAAGCGTTCTACAAACTCTCCAGGTATCGGAACATGAATGATCGGCCCATTCCCGCCAAAGTTATCTTCTGCTACCAATTGACCTGGGCCATAGGAAAAAAGGTAAAAAGGGGAGCTAAGAAACATGAATATTCCATTCATTATGGGGCGCAAGCGATTAGCAAGGGTAGGTGCACTTTTGCGCTGTATGAAGGTGTCGTATGTCTTTTCGAATAACTGTTCTGCTCCCTCAGGAATCATCGAAAAGTCCTTATAAAAAGTGGGGATAAAATACAGTATAGCGAACGTAATTCCGGATCCCAAAGCCACCTTCTCGCCAAGATTCATCCAATCTTCTACTACCAAGATCACAGCCAAACACAAGATGCACGCAAGAGCGACCATATTGCTCACTCCACAAACGAAACCAAAGCTTTTTGCAGCAACCCTCCCGTGCTTCCGTGTGGCAGGTTCACATGCCGAATACTCCTGTTCCCGTAGGAAAAAACGCATTGCTTTGCGGAATTTTTCTGCTTCCGGAAGAAGCCTTTCTATTGTTTGCAACTCTTGGAAAATTTCTTCTGTAGAGCGGGAAGTAGACATACTTTGCGCGGCGCCAGAGGACATGCTTGAGTTGCGTACCATCGAAGCTTCTTCTGAAAAATCCCTGGAAGAGCGGTTTTTCGAGTCTCCTTCCAAAGAAAGAAGAGACTTTTTCCCTTCTTCCTCAATATAGACTATGTTGTTTGTCGCTCCCCACGTATCCAGATAACGCGCTCTTTGTGCAAGGATTTCTTGAGAGATACATTCCTGTATTTTTCGAAGTGGTTTTTCCTCCTCGGTGTAGGAATTTTTTAGATTTTGCTCGAGTAACAGTAGCCAAGTGGTGTACGTAAAGATTAGATGATCACACACACTAATTGAAATAGGAGCCTCATTTTCTGGTACCCATGACGGGAGACTACTTTGGTAAGTGTAAGCTAGCGCAGCGAGAGGCGCTACCGTCAAGAGTCCTACGAGTTCTGAGATGATCAGAAAAAGAGCGCGTCTACAAGTAGGAAGTCTGGACTCAAGTAGTGCTTTTTGATGTGCGGTTTGCGGATACAAGTTTGTACGAATCAAAATAGCTGCAACGAAGAACTCGAGGCAAGAAAACCCTCCGCAAGACCCAATGTTCAACAAAATTTTGTAAAGTATATTCCCAAAAGAACCGTAAGATATTTCCCGATCTGCTAAACGATTATTCAAAGGGATATAACCTCCTCTAGAAAAAAGAGCGATAAAAGACGCAATGGCCCATGCAGCTACAAGGGTACATTTTTGCAGACGGGTTATCTCCGGCTGTTTTTCGGGTAAACATTCCTCGAGTAGGTAACGCTCAAGAAGACCTGGATCTAGCCTTTGCACTTGTATGGTAGACATATTTGATTATCCCAAATTTCTAAAAAGAGTAAATTATGTGCGTTTCTTTCAGATTTTCACAAGAATTTTTCCATAAATAAAGGAAATATGAAGATATATCCCATATTTCGCACCTCCTCCGTAAAATGAGGAAATCTGATTTTTTCTGAAGAAACTGAAATTACGCAGGCATTTTGCTCCTAGCTGCTTGAAACTCCATCTCTGTATTGCAAAAGAAGTGATGGAAGAGTACAAGAGCAAAAATTTTGAACATGTGGGCATTATCGCCATTGTCTGTGAAGAGATAGGTTTACAACAGACAGTAGATTCGTTGCTTCCTTCGGATGCTCAGATGACCATTACTACTGACCATTACGGGAATGCCTAAAGTTGATGGTACGCAACGGGCTGGGATTCATCTCTCGACCTTTCTGTTTAGAAGCGCACTTCTTAACTGTTTGCTGCGCTAGCAGCAAAAGCAGCCGTTCGCTACGGAATCGCGCAAAAATTTCACTGGCTAGATTCCACAAGTATGCATGTGTATGGAGAATACGAGAGCGAATAAGGAACACCACGCTCCCTTTTGGTTCCTCAAAAGATCAAAGATCCGATCTCAAACAGTGTATGATCTACCTCAAGAACAGCCAAGATGGGGGTGTCCCTCTCTTAGCACAAATAGTGGCGGGCAATAGCTCCGATAAACAGCTATGAGAACCTAAAAGCTTTGAAATAAGACATCGAACAAGGAGAAGAGGGGTATTTCATTGCCGATTCTGCTCTTTACACAAGAGAGATCATTGGGGAGATTTTCTCCCGCTTACAAAGGATCACCCGGGTTCCTGAAGCCAATAAAAAAGCAAAAGCTCTTTTACGTACTCCGTTAGATATGGTCGAGTTAGAAGAGGGATACTCTGGAATAGAAATAGCGTCTCAGTATGGAGATACGGACCAAAGGTGGTTGGTGGTAGATTCTGCAAAAGCAAGGGAAAAAATAAGAAAACCTTGGAAAGGCGGGACCAAAAAGAGTATGAGGCGCGGTCTTAAGAGAGGGGGGAACTACAGATTTAGGTGGATGGATCATAGCTCTTAGGACGGTGCTGTGCCTTTCTCTGCTTGTGTATACGCCCTTTAGAGAGGCAAATGCGGAAAAAACGAGTTTGCAATGGATTTTCCCAATGTTTGATGGGGTGCATCTATTACTCAAGAAGAACCCATCCGAAATATACGAGATCGTCTTGAACCTCAATCCTACTCAAGGTCCTATACTTGCAATACTCAGGCCCGTTTGAAAAAATATACACTGCAACATGCAAGGGTGCGAAATGTGGGTTATGAGCCTATCTTCTCAGATACGATAGCGGCAATGCATAGATAGTCAAAATTTTTGCTCTTGCACTTTTTCATCGCTCCTCCTTTGCAGTAAAGAGATGGAGTTGCAAGCAACTAGGGGCAAAATACCTGCATAATTTCATTTTCTTCAGAAAAATCAGATGTCTCCATATTTCCTTGTATAGGGGGCGAGGGTATTGGGTATTTTTGAACGAAGTATGCGCAAAATGGATGCGTTGGTCCTTCAAAAGCACCTCCTCGCTCGACCTGTGCAAATTTATAATTTGATCATAAATATACCCAATATTTTAGAAATTTTCCTATCCATTTAGATTTTAATACAGAAATCTCAAATATTAAAAATAGCACTATTTTTTGATAAAAATTGACAAAAAATTTAATCTCTTAATATTATTCTCAGGAATTTGGTTAAAACTTTATTATTTAATTAAATAATTGATTTTTAGACAATATAAAAAATATGAATTTATTATACAAAGTCTTTC
>JBCDEZ010000002.1:0-58877 GCA_039179045.1 Chlamydiota bacterium
ATAGGAGAGCGAAGAGCTCTTGTAGAAACAGCATTCTCTAGGATGAAAGGACTCTATGGTCCCATGTTCTACTCAAGAAAACCAAGTGCTCAAAGAGTAGAAGGTTACTGAAAATCCCTGATGAATCAAATGATGAGAACCGAGAGCTAGAAAATCTTCAAGGATAGTCCTGGTTGGTCTGAAAATTTCATTTTTTCAACAAGGCCATATTAGGGCTCCCGTTTGAAAAAATATACGCGTCAATAGGAAGAGGTGCGGAATGTGGGTTGCAAGTGATGGTGCGCTCTTTGTCTTGATCACATTTTTTCTTGGTGCTACGCTCCTAGCGGCATTGATTTGGTCGTAGTTAGGAGGAAGTAACCTGCTGGCAGGAATCCTTTATTTGGGAATCTCCTACTACGACTAGCCGCCTATAGGATCTTTTGGAGGGGTACCTGGTAGAGAGTTTTGAGGATCATCGAGGTGGATATCTCCGTGGGTATGCCCGTCTTTGCCTACTTCTTGCAAGGGGCGAGGCTCCTTTTGGGGAGTGATCATTGTAGGAGGCTTTGAGCTTCTTTTTGCAGAGGGAGAGCCCGGTTGCGCGGGGTACCTGTTTTGGCTAGGCGTTGTGAAGTAGTCGGGAATTTTCGAAGACTTTTCGGCTCGAACGGTAGATCCTGTCAGCTTATTCTCTAGAATATAGCCATAATTCGAGCCGCCTTTATACTCGATGCCAATTTCAGCCGCAGAGATCCAGCTTTGCGTCAGAAGGCGGTCGCCGGGATGGATATGCCAAATCGATCCATCGGAGAGCTTGACAAATGCGCCGTTTCCAATTACTTCGGATACTTCGGGGGCCCTCTGGTTGTACTGTTTCACCCCAGGGCGTACATAGTGGTGCTTGTTGATCCAGTTCTGTAGGGCCTGTCTCTCTTCAGGGGTGAGTTTGTGCAAACCACTTTCTTGTCGCTCTTGGGGAGACATGTGTGTATCGAGAGTCTGGTTCGGTTCGTAGCTTTTATAGGCAAAGGCCGTCAAGGTCGATGAGAACATGAGACAAAATCGAAAATACATCGCCTTTTTCCTCCTCTGTAGGCTCGTTCGGAAGGGGGGGAGGAGAAAGCTCTCTTAAGGAGCGCTCCATCTCTTTTACGAGTTTGGGAACCGTATCACGTCGTTTTAAAGCAAATACGAGGGAATAAAACGCATCCCAACTCTTTTTGTAGTTATACCGGTTCCGGTGAATCATCGCAAGGTAGTAGTGAGCAGTTAAAGGATTGTAACCGATGCGCGCTAGTTCTTCTAAAGGCGCAATCGCCTCTTTTTCCCTACCCATTTGTAGGTAGGTGTGCGCGTATTGCAAAAGGCCTGCTTGGAAGTGAGGATGCGTGGCCAATATGTCCTTTAGACATTCTCTTTTAGCGAGTATCGCATCTCGCGTGTTGTCAACAGGAGCGAAAATCGCTTCAATGCCTTCGATCGAAGCTTTCCCATTCATGTAGTCTTCGGAGATCAAATTGGGAGAAAGTTTTTGTTCTTTGCGCATGGAAACCGCCTCTTTTAGGCATCTTTTTGCCTCTTGAATATTCCCGAGAAAAAGGTGGTTGTAGCCGAGTAAATCGAGAACCAGAGGACTTTGCGGAAGGTAGAGGCGCGCCTTTTCGTAGAGCGCAACTGCCTGGGTATGCTCTTTTTTTTGCCATTGAACCGAGGCTCGATTCACGAAGATCAGCCCCACCACTTCGAGGAGATTTTTCGTCTCCAAGTGTTCTAATTCGAGCCCTTTGTAATGCGAGCAGGGCACGTCGATGCCGCGAGCGGTTGTTTCGATATTGATCGGATCTACCCCATTTTCTCGGTAGCGCAGGTAGATGTGTCCCGGTGGTGTGACTGCCTCTAAAGAAAGACCGATTCTTTGAGCGATGCAGAGATACAAAATGGATACACCAAGACAGACACCTCTTTTCGAGTCGATGACAGAGGGGAGAGCTGTGTACGTGTCGATATCTTTTTCCCAAGCAGAATTTGCGGGAAACCGGAATCCAATATCGTGGAATATCAGCTCATTGATCGCATAGATTTTCTCTTGAGGAGAAGGGTTCTTTGGTAGCTGGGCGCGCACTTGTAGAGCCATCCAGTCGATCAGAGCCTCGTAATTGCGGATGGCCTCTTTTGTGTAGCCCTCAGCTAGAAAAACGAGCCTTGCAAGATCGATCTTATTTGGAGGAAAAGTACGCATTTTGGAAAGATCCCAAACGAGATACCCGGGAAGAGTGCGGTTCTCAAGAGAGGCTCCTAGCTCTTCCATGAAGTCCAACTCTTCCGTGGAAAAAAGCTGTTGCGTCTCTTGGTCTTGGTGCAGCGCTTTCAAAAAAGTGCGGGAGGAAAGACTCTCAGAAAGCTCTCGCCTGCAAGCAGATTCTGCCATGAGTCCCCAGGCTCTATTGAGCGCTTTTTCCCCTTCGTATGTGTGAGGATACAGCTCGTAGAAAGCGAGATTTTTGCTCGGATGCTTTGGATCTAAACGGGCATACTTAGCTCGGATGCCCGGAGCTGTGTAGGACAAAAAAAGCAGGCTGATAAATAGGCAAAACCATCGGATCATTGCGCGCACCTTTCAAGCAAAGAAGAAAGAGGTCTATGTTCGCGGAATTGTTCTACAGTTGCAAGATAGCGCAGCGACCAGTTGCTTTGGAGCTCTACGCCACATACATTGATTCTTTCCTCTTCGGCAGAGGGGAAGGAAAATTCGGGGAAAAGGGCCGCATATTCCATGAGTAAGTTGATATGAAAGATTGAAGAGCTCCTGTGCAAATCTTCTAAACAGGCATCTCTTAAAGAGGGAGTGAGATTCTTGTGGTAAGCGATCTTTCTTGAGTCGGCGTATAGTTTGGCTTCGGATGGAGAACTCTCCCACCAACCAGAAAATGTCGGTGTATCGTGGGTGGAAAGAGTACTAACACTGATTGGATCGAAATCTTCTCCACGAACGAATTGCCCATCTTCTTCCCAATACTTTACCCAGCGCGTGACTCTTGTTCCTGAGATCCCCAGATCCTCCAAGATCCCTCGTGCCTCTTTCGGTAAGATTCCGAGATCTTCTCCGATTGGGAGCATCGGACTTGCTTCGATGAGCGCTTGCATCCGTTCTTTTCCGTGGAAGGGCCACAGCTTCCTATTGCTCGAGAGGAACCGTCCTTTGATAGGGCTTTTTCCAAGGGGAATTGCCCATATGCGGAAAAAGCCGACGAGGTGATCGATTCGGTATAGGTGGAAAAAGTGGGAGGCGTAAGAGAGGCGGTTTTGCCACCAACGGTAACCACTTTGCGCCACCTCATCCCATTTGAGAACGGGAAACCCCCAATTTTGCCCCTCGTAATTGAAAAGATCGGGGGGGCATCCTACCGTCTCTTGGAGGGAAAATAGAGATCTCTCTGCCCATACGTCCGCACTGTCAGGGCTAAGGAGAATAGGTAAATCTCCCAAGAGGTAGACCCCCTTTTTCTCCGCGTGCTCTTTCACCGCGCGCATTTGCTCATAGCAGAGCATCTGGAGGAGTGTGTAGAAGTGGATCTCTTTTTGGTGCTCTTTTTCTAAATGAGAGAGACGGTGGCGCTCTTTTTCCTCGCGAGGCCAGCACTGCCAGCTCAGCTGCCGGTTTTTTTCTTTCAACGCGCGAAAGAGCCCGTAGCTTACGACCCAAGGGTGTTCTTTAGCGAAGTCTAGGATTGCTTCTTTTTTTTCCTCATAGATATGAGAGAAATAAGCGCGCAAAAAGTTGAGCTTTTCACACACAACTTCGTGATAAGAAAACCTAGGGAGTAGCTCAAATGCGCGTAGTTTTTTTTGACTTTCTGCGTATCCTGGTACTCTATTTGCTTCTGCTAGAGCAGGTATGTGCAGGTATACAGGATGCAGTGCGAGGGAGCTTAGCGCGTTGTAAGGGCTTGGGCTTGTTCCCGTATCTCCAATGGGTAGGATTTGTACTATGGAAAATCCTACTTCTTCCATCCAGTCGATCAGAGGTAGGAGATCGGGAAATTCCCCCACACCCTGACTCGTTTCGGTGCGCAGAGAAAAAAGGGGAGTGTTGATTCCATGACGAGGCGCTGTGCCGATCCGAGCCCAGGCATCCCCTGCAGGAGAGCTCATAAGGAAGTCGTTTAGCATTAGCGCACCATAAAGTTGTCGGTTTGCGCAGGCATGGTGATCTCCTCGGGATAGGTACCCCGTTCAATGGCTCTATGCCAAATCAGGGCTTTTTCCACAAAGATTTGGAACGCGTAGGAGATCGCTTCTGCTGGAAAGATATCGAGTCGAAGTGCATCGAAAAAGGCAAGCTCATTTGCACCAGTACTATATCCTAAGATACCCAAATGGGGATAGCTCCTACCATTTTCTCGTAGAGCAAGCTCCAACATCTCCTCCCGATATCTCCCTGGAGAGAGAGAGCCCAAGCGCGCGCCAAAAAAAAGATGCGCCTCATCACGACTCATCTCGAGCTGCACGAGCAGGGTCTGCTCGACTAGAAGTGAGCAGCTCCCTTGGCTATCTTCTTTCAGTGGGAGGTTGAGGTGTTGTGCTAAGGCTTGTAAGAGTTCTGGAAAGTTCATAAATCCTCTTCTTCGTACTCCTCTTCGAGGTCTTCTAAAAGATCGATCCAGGTCTGTAGGATCGATTGCTTGTGCTTCTGATCGCTGTAAAGGCGTGGAGAGGTTTGCCTGAGAGCATCTCGCATTTGTGAAAAGATAATGATTTCTTCTGCAAGCTTTTGATAGATCTGCAATCTTTTGCCTGCATCGCGGAATTTTGAGGGAGAAGGGTACCGTTCTTTGATGAGCTGGAGGTACGCTTTTGCAAGAAGCTCAAAGCCGATATGCTGTGGATAGGGAGTCTCGTACACGGTAAATTGGTGGTGGATCTGGTTCATTCTCTCTTGAAAGAAGCGGTAAACCCCCAAAATCGCTTGCAAAAGTTTGGTGTCATCGACAAGCTTGAGCAATTCTGCAGGATCGATAGAGGGGCCCTTCGCGCGCAAATCTGCGCTTGAAGAGGCGAGGAGAAATTGAATGATTGTCTCCATTTTCACATATTCGTACTCGGAAAAAAGCTCATCGAAAAGGGCGCTCGGTGTGCGTATGTTGCCTGTAACATCTCGGTAAAGGTCGCGAAGGGCGCTCGGATCCCCCAGTCCTTCTTGAGAAAAAGCGCGTGACTCTGCATAGATATTTTGCCCTGCGATGATCTGTCGACCGAACTCTGCGCGAAAAAGAGTGATCGCCTCGTCCACTTTCTCGCGCAAAGCACCCTGTGTTGTAGCGCGTAAAAAACAGAGTGCCTCGTCAAGAAGAGAGTGGTCTTTGTAAAAGCTCGATACCTTCGATAGGATCTCCTCTGGTGTATCTACCTCAGATAAAAGAGCTCGTATCTGTAGGAGAGTTTTTGTTTTGATTTCAGGATTTTTCTTCTCGAATTGGTAGGCGATCTCTTCAGCGGAGCTCGCCTCTTCGAGGGGAAAAGCCTCTTCGTCGGCATCGAGGCCCTCTTTTTTCTGCGCCGCTTTTACCTTATGCGCTTGCGCTTTTTCCTCTTCGAGAGTCCGGAATTTGCGAGCTATTCCATCGAAATTGTCCCCTTTTGCCGCCCAGTCGGATAGGCTCTCTTTTGCCGCGACTTGCATCATGGTCGTTTGCTGGGCTATTCCCATTCTTTGAAAGTAGAGTCTAGCGGCCTCTGTCGGGGAGATCTCGTGGGTCATAAGAAGAGCTCCGTGCTATCTTTTTTGGGGGGAATGGAGCGGTTCTTAGGAGATTTGGATGCGTCCCATCGGTTGAATCCGAATCTCGGGAACAATTTCTTGATACGAGACAACGGGTAAATCGGGGAACTCTCCTTCGATTAGCTTCTTTACAAATCTTCTTACATGAATCGCACTTAAAAGAACAGGGGGCTGCGCTCCTGGAGGAGTGGGGACGATCGTATTGCGCATTGCTTGCAAAATCATCTCACTCGAATCCCTATCGAGGGCGAGGTACGATCCTGCGGATGTTTGCTTGATGGCCCCATTGACCATATCTTCGATTTCTGGATCGAAGACGTAGACACTGAGGACACTTTGTCCTAGCGAATATTTGTAGGAGATGTAGCGCTTGAGCGAGGAGCGCACATATTCGGTGAGTGTTACCGTATCTTTTTCTGTTTGTGCCCAATCACTCAATGACTCCAAAATCGTTCGTAGATCCTTGATGGAGACTTGCTCTTGGACAAGTCTTTTGAAAATATCGGTCATTTTCTGGAGAGGAACAAGGCGTGTGACTTCCTTGATGAGATCAGGGAAAGATTTTTCGACGAATTCCAAAATAGCGCGCACCTCTTGGATGCCAAGGAACTCTTGTGCGTATTGACGGTAGAATTTCGAGACATGCAAGATGAGTACTTCTAAGATAGTCCAGTACTTGATTCCTGCATTGTCGAGAACATGCGTGTGCTTCTCCTCGACCCAAAGGGTGGGCATCCCCAAGCTCGAAGCAGTCACTTTATAAGAGAGGTTGTAGCGTTTGAGAGTCTCTTCCGATTCGTTGGTAAGTACATGGCCTAAAACGACTTTTCCTCGCAAGATCGGCACCTCGTTCAGCTGAATCGCGTACTCGTCGAGGTCGACATTTTCCGCATCAGTGCGCACATGGATACCGGGGAATTTCACTCCGAGTTCTTGATAAAGGGCGTGGCGCATCTTGGGGATCATCTGCTCGATGAAGGTCATCCCTTGCCGGTCTTTGCGGATCACTTTGGAAAGATCTAGTCCTGTTTCCAAAACTACAGGAAGGGTGAGCGCATACTCCTCGCCTCCTGCTGTGATCATCGAATGCCCATCTGCTCCTTTTTGGAGGGAGCCACCCGTTCCAGATGCGGTAACAGGCCCTTTACCCATCATGGTCACAATGAATCCGAGACCTGCAAGCAAAAGAGAAAGAATAATGAATGGAAACGAGGGAAATCCAGGTACAAAAGCGAGCAGGAGAAGGAATCCTCCCGCGATGAGAAGAGCTTTGGGTTGGGTGAGGATCTGGTCGGCGATTTCTTTTCCCAGATTGGTGTCCTGTTTTTCGCTCGAAACACGGGTGGTTACCATACCAGCAGAGATCGCAATGATGATTGAGGGGATCTGCGAGACAAGACCATCTCCAATGGAGAGGAGTGAAAAGACTCTAGCTGCTTGTCCCATGCTCATGCCCATCATGAGTACGCCGATGATCAACCCTCCGATTACGTTCACCACTGTGATCACAATCCCTGCGATGGCATCTCCTTTAACGAATTTCATCGCCCCATCCATCGCTCCGTAAAGCTGACTCTCTTTTGTGAGCATGAGGCGCAGCTCGCGCGCTTGTTGCGTATCGATAACACCTGAGCGTAGATCGGCATCGATGCTCATCTGCTTGCCTGGCATCGCATCCAAGGTGAAACGAGCTGCGACCTCAGCTACCCGCTCTGATCCTTTTGTCACCACAATGAATTGCACAATGGTGATGATCAAAAAGATTACAGCTCCTACGATATAGTTTCCTCCCACTACAAAGTTTCCAAAAGTGTGGATGATATCTCCTGCGTTCGCATGAAGGAGGATCTGCCTTGTAGAGCAGATGTTCACACCCAAACGATAAAGGGTAGTGATTAGAAGAAGCGAGGGGAAAATGGAGAGCTGTACTGCTTTTTGGATATAGAGTGCAACAAAGATCAAAGAGATGGAAGCAGCTAGGTTGGCCGAGATCAATAGATCGATGATGTGGGGAGGAACAGGTAAAATCAGCATCAACATGATGCAGATGATCAAAAAAGCTAAGATCAGATCACTCGAGCGGGTGATTACTCTTAGGATTCTATCCCCTCCTAAAAAGCGGAGAAGAGCAGAAAAAAAGGCGTTCATTGAAAGAGCTCCATGTTCACATCGGGTTTTTCTTCTAGGGAAGAGAGCCATTTCAAGATCTCCGCAATAGCCCCGTAGGTATTCTCAGGGACGTAGTCGGAAATTTCTCCTTCGCAGTAGAGCTGCCTTGCAAGCTCGGGGTTGCGCATCACGGGTATCTTCTCTTCTGTGGCAATTTTCATGATGGCACGCGCTACGAACCCTCGGCCCATAACCAAGATCCTGGGTGCAGGATCCGTTTCTTCGTTATAGCCCAAAGCGACCGCAATGTGCTCTGGATTTGTTACAATGGCGCGCGCGCCTTTCGTAGCGCTAGGACCATCAGAATAGGCAATCTCCCTGGCTGTTTGCCTCCGCTTTCCCTTGATTTGGGGATCTCCTTCGGTATCTTTGAATTCTTGCTTCACCTCGAATTTTTCCATCATCATTTCTTTGGCGAAATTTTTCTTCTGGAAAGCGAGATCAAAAATAGCAATGAGGAGGAAAAAGATGCCTACCCGGATAGTGATGGTGCGCAGAAACTCCTCCAAGATGATTGCAGCTCCGATCGCAGGCAGGTTGACCGAAGAGAGCGTCTCTGCGAGCATAGCGTACATGCTGATGTAGATGATGAGGGCAGCGCCTACGATCTTCGCGATGGATTTGAGTAGCTCTACGAGTACTTTCAACTTGAATTTTTGTTTGATTCCTTCGATGGGGTTGAGCTTTTTGAATTCAAATTTCATTGCCTGGAACGAAAATACAGGTCCGATAACGAGAAAATTGACCACTACACCGACCGAGGCCACGAGGACACAAATCGGGAGGGAAACGTGCAAGATCGTCTCCAATGCCTGATACAAAAATGAGGGAGCAAGACTCAAAATCTGCCGGTCGTTGCGTACCGCCCGGAACAAGTGGATCATATAAGAGCCCACATGTTCGTAAATGTACTGTGCGGAGAAAAGCGTGAGCATGAGGGAAGTGATGAAAGTCAAAGCGGAAGGGAAGTCCTGCGCTTTTGCTACCTGCCCTTTTTTCCGAGCATCTTTGAGTTTTTTTGGAGTCGCCTTTTCTGTCTTTTGTGCCATGGTACCAGGTAGATGTCTATATCAAGCGTAATGCAAGGAAAAACGTAGCGTCAAGGAAAATCCCAGAAGATCAGTTGTGCAAAAAGACCGCGACATCGCCGTCTTGCACAAGGTAGTCCTTCCCCTCAATCCTGAGAGCCCCTTGTTCTTTTGCCTGAACGCGCGAGCCGAGAGCAATCAGTTTGTCGGCTCCGATAACTTCTGCTCGAATGAAGCCCTTTTCGATGTCCGAGTGAATGCTCCCTGCAGCCTTTTTTGCCGGAGTGCCTCTGGCAATGACCCAAGCTTTTGTCTCCATCTCACCTGTTGTGATGAAGGTAATGAGGTCGAGCGTGTCAAAAGCTGCGCGCACTAGTGTTTGCAAAGCAGGTTTTTGTATACCCAGTTCTTCCAAAAATTCCTCTGGGTCTTCTAATTGCGAGAGCTCTTGCTCGATCTTTGCGGACAGGACAATCACCCGGTTGCCCTCTTTTTCTGCTTTCTCTCGCACTTTGCGCACATGCGGGTTGTCGCCTAGCGTGAGCTCACTGTCCAATACATTGGCTACGTAGATAACAGGCTTTTGTGTGATGAAAGGATACGAAGAGGTGCGCGATTTTTCCTCTTCAGAAAGAAGACAAGAGCGGAGGGGTAAGCTCTTTTCTAGGTGGGCGCGCATTTTCTCAATGACTCCGAACTCTTCTAGTGCTTTTTTATCGCTACGGGCCTTTTTCTGTAGGCGTGTTCCGATTGTTTCGATGATTTGTAGGTCGGATAAAATCAGCTCGAGGTCAATTGTCTCGATATCATCCAAAGGATGGACTACGCCCCCCACGTGCACGATATCGGGATCGTCAAAACAGCGAACAACATGGACTAGGGCAGAGGTCTCTCGTATGTGGTGCAAGAATTGGTTGCCCAGACCCTCTCCTTTCGAGGCTCCTTTGACGAGACCTGCGATATCTGTGAAGGTAACAGAGGCGTAGACGATTCTACTACTTTTCGATAACGCAGCCAGCTTATCTAATCGCGAATCGTGCAGCTCCACCCTGCTCGAATTAGGATCAATTGTACAAAAGGGGTAGTTTTTTGCCTCTTTTGCCTGTTTGGCAATCGCATTGAAAAGAGTGGTTTTCCCTACATTGGGGAGACCCACTATCCCCACAGAGAGGCCTGATTTTTCCGAATTCATATTGCCCAATATTCCTAACTATATCGAAGAGTTTATCCCGATTTCTCTATAAAAGCAAATACTGCTCACTGCAACCTCTTGCAAATCAGAT
The DNA here is from genome assembly GCA_039179045.1 of Chlamydiota bacterium. Taxonomy (GTDB): domain Bacteria; phylum Chlamydiota; class Chlamydiia; order Chlamydiales; family SM23-39; genus JBCAXK01. The sequence continues at coordinate 10,242 of JBCDEZ010000002.1, forward strand.
GACGAAGGATATTTCGTAGATCTGAGGATCTGTTTCTGGAAGTCGTCTGATCGGCATTTGTGTTGCGTCAATCAGTACTAGGTCGTGAGCTCTTCGGCTATACGCTTTTTCAGGCAAGGAGAAAGCAGAATCCCGAATGGGGGCATTCTCGACCCATTGAATGGTTTTGTATACTGTGCTTTCACGAACACCATAGCTCTTGGCTATGTGAAAATACGTACCGTGTTTGCGTAAGTATTCTACAGTGTGCGTATACCGAGATGATCCACTCTGCGATTCTGGAGAGAAAAAATATGCTCATGCGGGGAGTCTCTTTCAACCCTTTTCCCGAGTGCGTATTTTGAGAAGAGTTTTTGCCTCTATAAGAGAGTTTTTTTCTACAAGAGAGCGAATCCTTGTGGATGAGACAATCTTCCCCTCGTGCATGAGAAGAGGAAGATAGCATACGACAAATCCCTGAGCCGATGCGATTTTTTTGATCTCTTCTTCGGTTCCTGCGCGCTCCTTGCCGAAAGAAGCCCCCCGGCCCAAGATGAGAGTTTTGATCGGAACGTGTGCGCAGATTTTTTCGAGAAAAGTGCTGTGGCGCAAGGAGAAAAAGGCATGCGTTGCAGGAAGTTCATAGACGTAGTCGATCTCGTGGCTTGCTAATTTCTTGAGCTTCTCCTCAAAAGAGGTGAGTAAAGGGGGGGGGAGCGTAGATGAGAGAATGTACTTGGGCGGAACACGAAAAGTCATAACGACAGTAGGTAGGCCCGTCTTTTTCAGGGCATGCAAGATTGTTTGGTGTCCTAGGTGTACTCCGTCGAAAAAGCCGAGTGTGGTCGCACACTCTTTTTCGGGCACATCTTCAGGATAGCGGAGGTGTTGCATAGGATAAATGCTCCAGTAGTGCTTGGCGCTGCAATCCTTTTGGAAGGTCTTCGAATACAAGCGCATTCACCAGAGAAAATGGACCTGTTTTCAGGCGCAATAAATCATGCAGGTGAGCGTAGCTGCCCAAAGCCTTCCCCAAGTCTTGGGCCAAGCTTCTGATATAGGTTCCTTTGGAGCAGCGAATATGCAAAAGCAGGTGTGGGTAGGCGTAGTGCATAAGTGTGATTTTTAAGCAGACTTTACAAGAAACTCTCTCTACTGTTTGGTTCTTTCTTGCAAGCTCGTAGAGTTTTTTCCCACCCACTTTTTTCGCAGAGAACATGGGAGGTACTTGCTCTACCTCTCCTTGAAAAAGAGGGAGGGTTTTCTCTACTTCTGATAAGGTGGGCACCTTCGAAGAGGTGTTTGTAACCGTACCCTCTGCATCGTAGGTTGTGGTGCTTTTTCCTAAACATAGGATCGCTTCATACTCTTTTTCCTGTGCGATCCACTTCTCTGCTTGCTTCGTATACTCCTTACCTACAAGAAAAACGAGGAGACCTCTAGCCAGAGGATCGAGAGTCCCTGTATGCCCAATTTTCTGGACATTTAGGAGCTTGCGTAGTTTGGGGATATAGGAAAACGAAGAGACTCCTTTCGCTTTATCTAAGAGTAGAATACCTTTAGGCGAGTGGTTCATCTGAAGAGGTGCGTTTTTTTTCCCGTTCGTGGATATCTTGCAGGATTTCATCGATTCGGAAATGCTTGTCCAAAGAAGTGTCCAAAAAAAACGTGAGAGAAGGGAAAATTCTTAGGACCACCTTTTTCGAGGCGCGCACTGCAATATATCCCGCTCCCGACTCGAGCGCTTCTAAGGTTTTTTTCTTTTCCTCGGCATTTCCCAAAACGCTGATGAACACTTTGGCGTGGTGGGAATCGCTTGTGATTTCGACCTCTGTTACGGTAACGAAGGTACTGACATCGGGGTTTTTTACCTCTTTTGTGATCACCTCAGAGATCACTTCTTTCAGTAGGGAGTTGAGGCGGGCCATTCTCCGTTCTTTCATGATAACTTCTGCTTGTGGTAAACAATTTCGTAGGCTTGGATCAGATCTTCTGGCTTGATTCCAGAAAAGCCCTCCAAAACGAGGCCACACTCGACCCCTTTTTGGACTTCTCTTACATCGTCTTGTACACGCTTGATGGAGGCAATTTTTCCGCTCCAAATCTCGGTCGAGTCCCGAACCACGCGGGCGAGATGGTTGCGGTGGATCGTTCCATCGACTACCTGGCACCCTGCAATGACTCCGAGGTGCGAAGACTTGAAGGTTGCTTTCACTTTAGCAGAGCCTGTATTTGACTCTTCAGCAATCGGATCGAGGAGGTCTGTCATTTTTTCTTTCACCTCATCGATAGCATGGTAGATCACATCGTGCAAGGAGATGTGTACTTGTTTTTGCTTAATGAGATTTTCTGTATGGCTTTCGATCTGTGTGTGGAAGCCGATGATCTCTGCTCTAGCGGCAGCTGCAAGCTCCACATCTGACTCAGAGATTTCTCCCACGCCTTCGTAAACGATTTCGATCCGCACTTTCTCGCTATGGATGCGTAGCAATGCACTTTTTAGAGCTTCGAGAGATCCCTGTACGTCTGCTCTGAGGACCAGGGGTAGGACTTTCTGGGCGTGTGCTGCTTTTCTTTGCATCAGTTTGTCCATGCCAGAGCGGACAGACTGTTGCAGATTGCGCTTTTTGCCGTCTTTCCGTCCTGCTGCGAGGAGTTTGGCTTCCTTCTCACTTTTCACTACGATGAACTCTGAGCCTGCTTCGACGAGGCCGGAAATTCCCGTGACCTTCACAGGCGTTGCTGGAGGAGCTACCTTTACATGGCGCCCTAAGTCGTCATGCATTGTTTTGATCCGTCCCGAGTGATCTCCGAGAACAATAGCATCGGACAAGCGCAAAGAGCCGTTTTGTACCAGAACGGTAGCGACCGGTCCGAGACCCTTATGCATTTCCGACTCGAGCACGGTCCCACGCGCTCTTGCGCTAGGATCGGCGCGTAACTCCTGTATTTCAGCTTGTAGGTTCAACATTTCGAGTAGATCAGGAATGCCCTCTCCTGTGCTAGCGGAGCAGCGCACGCAGATTGTTGAGCCTCCCCAAGCTTCGGGAAGTAGTTCTTGATCTGCAAGCTCCCGGTAGACTTTTTCTGGATCGTAACCTGGTTTGTCTGCCTTATTGATGGCAACGACAATCGGAACCTGGGCTTCTTTTGCCTGGTTCATCGCTTCGATGGTTTGCATGCGCATCCCCTCATCGCCTGCAATCACCAGAACGACGATATCGGTCACGTTGGCACCCCGTTCCCTCATTTCGCTGAATGCTTCGTGGCCTGGAGTATCCAAAATTGTGATTTCTCCAGAGGGAGTAGAGGTTTTGAAGGCGCCGATGTGTTGGGTGATCGCTCCTGCTTCTCCAGCCGCAATCTTGGTTTCTCGTATTGTATCGATTAGGCTTGTTTTCCCGTGATCGACGTGCCCCATGAAAGTGACAATACAAGGACGCAAACAGAGGTGTTTTGCATCAGTATCTGCGATTTCTTCTGCAACGGTTTTGCTTGTGATCTGGAGTCGCTTTTCTTCCGAGTAATCGATAGAAATATCACAGGAAAACTCGTGTCCTAAAAGTTGGATGGTTGTCTCATCATCGAGATAATCGTTGATAGTAAGGGTCAGGCCTTGCATAAGGAGTTTGCCCACTAGTTCTGCTGCTTTGAGTTTCATCTCTTGAGCAAGCTCTTTGATGGTGATCGGTAGGCGTACTTTGAGGCGTTTTGGTCGAATCACTTGTTCTTGAGAAAACGTGCTTTTTTTTCTTTTGTGTTTTTTTCTACGCCAACCCTCATCGTCCGTATCGCGAAGACCTTGCTTGTCTCTTCCGTCAAACTCGCGTACTTTCTTTCGAGAGGCTTTGAATTCGCGAAAATCTCGAAACCCACTCGGTTTGATGGCAGGAGCAGGTTTCCCTTTTTTCTTCTTATCTTTTTTGTCTGCAGAAGAAGGCGCTTTATCCGAAGTGGATTCTTTGGGAGTGGTAGGTGTTTCAGAAGGTTTTGCCTCTTCCTTCTCGGGTAAGACCGGTTTCTCTGGCTCAGCTTTCTCTACGGAAGACGCACTTTCTACCACGAAATCTTCGGGGGGTGTCGAGGGCTCTAGAGCCTCTGTACTTACTTTTGGAGGGTCTATTTCAGCCGGCGAGGGTTTCTTTTCGATGATGCGCACTTTGGGATGCTTTTTTGCCGGTTTTTCGGGGGTAGCTTCTTCGACTTGCTTGGATGTTCCCTTTTTACAAGAAGGTAATTTTAGAGCTTTTGCGAGTTGTGCATTTTTGATGTTAATTTTTAAGTTTTTAACCAAAAGTTATACCTTTTTGTTTCTTGTTTGTTCGAGAATTTTTTCCGCAATATCAAAGTAATTGAAACCAGGAATATTCGAGACCAATTCGTGGGGTGATGCACTAACAACCTTTCTCAAAGTATCAAAACCGGCAGCAACCAAGCTCTGTACAATCAAAGAGCTGATGTCCTCTAGTTGGAGAGGTTCGTCGAGCTTTTCATCCTCTTCTTTGGCCAAAAGCTCCATCTCCATGGTCACCCCTTTTTTGTACTCGCTCATTTTTTGTACAGCGAGTTCTGCTTCGATGAGCTTTGCAATCAGGCGAGCGTTCATTCCTTTTTTTCCAATCACGATCGGGTAGTCTTCGTCGTGTACCACGATGGAAATACGGTCTTCACTTTCCTTCAATTTGCAGATTTCGATGGGAGCAATTGCTTTTTCTAGAAGGCGGATACGATCATCGGAGAAAGGAATGATGTCGATTTTTTCGTTGATTTCGCGAATAATATTTTTGATTCGTGTTCCACGAACTCCGACACATGTACCCACAGGGTCGACTTTCATATCATGGGATCGTACGACGATCTTTGTTCGGTAACCTGCGTCGCGTACAATTTTTTCGATCACCACAACCGAGTCCGCAAGCTCAGGAACTTCTGCTTTGAACAGTTCTTGCACGAACAGGGGGTCGCTTCGAGATAGGATCACCTCAGCGCCTCCGTTCTCCGTATCACAGACGTCTTGCAAAAGAGCTTGTACTTTCTCGCCAACATTGAATTTCTCCATTCTCGGATACTGTCTTTCTGGCAAAATTCCCTCTACTTTGCCCAAATCCACTACAAGAGTTTGTCCCCGAATGAACCGTTTGATCTTCCCGGAGATAATCTCTCCAACGCGGTGTCGGTATTCTTCGTAGATTACATCTCTTTCTGCTGTGCGCAGTTTTTGTGTGATTACTTGTCGTGCGGTTTGTGCAGCAATCCTACCAAAATCCCTGGGGGTAACAATGATCTCCAGCCATTGGCCCAGCTCACAGTCGGGTGCCAGCTCTTGTGCCTCTTCGAGCGAAATCTCTTCATCGAAGTCTTCTACCTCTTCAACAATCTTTTTCTGGGCAACGACTTCAATCTCTCCCGATTTCGGTTCGATTTGCACTTGGATCTTCCCTACGCCATGAACGCTTTTTTTCGCAGCTGCCAATAAAGAATCCTCGATTGCTTGAATGACGAAATCTCTTTTGATGCCTTTTTCTCTTTCGAGATATTCGAAAATCGCAATTAAGTCTTTATTCATAGATATCCTAACTTTTCTATTATCTTTGTACAGTGCTTGCGCTAAACTCTCCTCAAGTTTGCAAGTAAATAGAGGAGGGATGGGTTTCTATGGAGAACATGAAAAGAAGAGCTCGGAGGAGTCTCTTCTTCTCAAGACTAGAGAATGCAATAGAGGTGAACAGATCCCTCCTTTGCGACTGCGCTAGTCTTCCGTATCTACCTCATCATTGTCCGAGTCTTTCCCAAGCTCTTCTTCTGTAAAACGCTCTTCACTTCCACCAATCACAATATCATCATGGTTCACATGATTTTTTTCTACGATATAATCTTTTAGAGAAAGGGATACCTTTTTCCTTTCAGAGTCGAGCTTGATTACCTTCGACGTGACTACATCACCCTCTTTGATTACCTCTTCCACTTTGCCAAAGGGTTGGTCGGACAATTCTGAGACATGAATCAAAGCTTCGATGCTATTGTCGAGTAGGACAAACGCTCCAAAGGCTGTCGTCTTTGTGACCACACCTGTGACAAGAGACCCTAAAGGGAAATTCTGTTCGATGTTCTCCCAGGGATTTTTCTCGAGTTGCTTGACTCCGAGTGTGATCTTTTTACTATCTCGATCGACAGATAAGATCACCATATCGACTCGATCCCCTTTTTTAAAAACTTCTGAAGGGTGGGAAATTTTTTTGCTCCAGCTAAGATCCGAGATATGGATTAGCCCCTCAACACCAGGCTCGAGCTCGACGAATGCTCCATAATTCGTCAGGTTGCGGACTTCTGCTGTCACGCTATTGCCAACAGGGTACTTCGATTCTACATTGTCCCAAGGGTTGCTTTGTGTTTGCTTGATGCCGAGGGAGATTTTTCCATCTTGTTTTTGTATGGAAAGGACAATCGCCTCCACCTCTTGACCCATCTCTACAATCTCGCTGGGATCAGTTACATTTTTGGTCCAAGACATTTCGGAAACGTGTATGAGTCCTTCAATGCCAGGCTCGATTTCTATGAAAGCGCCATAAGATACGAGGTTGACAATTTTTCCCAAAACGGTCATTCCAGGCGGGTAGCGCTGTTCAATTTCCTCCCAAGGGTTCCTCTCTTTTTGTTTCAAACCGAGTGCGACGCGCCCTTTATCTTGATCAACATGCAAGATGATCACTTCTAGTTCATCTCCGAGTGAGAGAATTTCAGAGGGGTGCTTGATCCGCTTCCATGTCATATCGGTGATGTGCAGCAGTCCATCGATTCCGTTAAGATCGAGGAAAACACCGAAGTCGGTGATATTTTTCACGACACCACGGCAAAGATCGCCTTCGTGAATCTTTTCCAAGACTTCTGCCTTTTTCGACACGCGCTCGGCCTCGAGCAACTCCCGTCTAGAAATGACAATATTCTTTCTTTCGATATTGATTTTTAGGATTTTGAACTCGTACGTATGCCCCAAAAACTCATCAAGATTTTTGATCCGTTTGTTGTCGATTTGTGAGCCGGGCAAGAAGGCTTCCATGCCGATATCGACCATAAGCCCACCCTTCACCTTCCGCATCACTTTGCCTTTGATCAAAGAGCCCTCTTTGCAGTTGGTGATGATGTACTCCCACTGCCGTTGTTTGCGTGCTTTTTCCCTGGAAAGCACGATCTGGCCATCTTCCCCCTCCGTGCGATCTAGGTAAACCTCTACCTCAGCGCCTAAAATCAATTCATCTGTATCCGAAAATTCGGCAACAGGAACAAGGCCCTCTGACTTCAATCCCACGTCAATGATCGCAAAGTCTTTGACGATTTCAACAACGGTCCCTTGCAAAATCTGTCCAGGTTTCATTAGATTGATCGAACTATCTTCTTCCACCTTCGTTTCATCAAGAAGGTTTTTGAATTCCTCCGCCTCTTCGGGAGAAAATGTTTCGTCGTCTAAAATATTGTTTTCATTGCTCCAATCATGGAATTGATTTGTCATTGAAAAGAGGCTCCTGTTTTCTTAAGTTAAAAGAAAAATCGTAGCAAAAGATTTAGAAAAAGGCAATAGCATCCTAAAACTACTCTTTTCGGGAAGAATTAGCAGAGGAATTGTATCTGTTCGATCTGTTTGCAGGCCTCCTTTTTTCAGAAGGCAGAAGAGTAGATATCCGTTTCATCAGGATGGATTTTCAAGTGCATTTTTTTATCAGAACACACACAACATCCCCGTTTATCGGCATCTCCACTGAACGGATACTGGGGTGTTTTTTGCTCTCTTTTCTATTCGACGTTCTCTTATTTAGTGGATAGAGTGATTTTTTTTTGGACATAAAAATCCTGAAAAAATAAAAAATAGTATTTATCGTGGAGTCTTAGGTGGAAAGCTTTTTTTCTGGGCGGTTTGTTAGGTGGACGTTTTTTCGGGAAAAACTCTCTATTCTTGTGGCAGGCGTTTTGTCCCTTGTTTTTCAACGGGAAAAGCAAATTTTACCGGGGTGGAAAAAAGTTGATTGTGGTCTCTACCATGGAGAAAAGAGTGACCCTGTGGCCCGGTCGGGATTTTTTCTGTGCAATCTAAGAGGAGACATTGGGTAATTCCTTCATGAAAACCAAGGTTTTTTCTCCGATAAAAGTCCTCCACAAGCGGAATCAACAGGGGGAACATTTCTCCCAACAAATACAAGATCTCTTACAGACATTGCTACGCGGAAGCCCTGCTTTACTGCAAGCTGCCCGGAGTCCCTACTCCGAGAACGCCTCCTTGCAGCTACCTATCCTTGTGTGGGAAGAGCTTGGGGGAAATGCTCTTTGTGTGAGTTTTCTTTGGAAGCAGAGAGTGGGAGCTATTCCCTTTTTCTACGAAATGCTGACCAATTGGCTCTTGCCGGGGAGGTGTCTTGCTAGCCCCGAATTTTTTTCATCCGATGTGTACCTGCCTGACATTGCCTCCCCTCTGCTCACGATAGGACAAATCTTTCTCACCATTCACTTTCCGCGAGATGGGGCTGTTTGGGAAAGGCAGCGCAAAAAGGTGGACCAGGAGATTCGCCTTGGTGTGGCTTCGAATTATCACGCACAGCAAATTTTGTCTTTTAAAGATCTTTCATCTGGAGAGAAGACAGAAATGTTGCAAAGACACATGGGCTCATTCATTAAGACGCAACCAGAAGATTACAACAAAAGCGTTCTAGCGCAGATGCAACGCTTTTGGGTGATGTCCCGAGAGGCATTCAAAAACGAGCGTTCCTATGAGCATATGAGTCGGATCATCGCTCTTTTGCATATCTCGAGAAAAATCCTACACAAAAAAAGGGCTCTTTGCGCGTCTAAGAGGCATGTTGTTGTCAAACTGTTGAAAGCGCGGCTGGAGGTGCCTCAAGATACGCCCCATGTTTTGGGGGTGATCGTTGGACTGCATTTTACGCAAGAGCAAGAAGTTTTTCAGCAGAAGCATTTCCGCACCGCAATAGCCTACGTCGACCCCTTTTTTGAGCCTGTTCCCGACTCATTTTTAGTCGATCGGAACCAGAATAGCTCGATACAGCTTTCCTACCTTGAGGTGAAAAAAAGGGGAAAAGAGCCTGTAGCAAAAGAGGATATTGAGCATTTAAGAGAGCACCTTCCCGATGCGCTTTGCCGTCACATTGAGTATCTAGCGCACCCTCTTTTCATGCCTAGGAATGAAGAAGAGGTATTGCGCAACATTATGGTTTTAGCCAAGCAGCTCAAATATGTACAAGATATTCCTCAAGTCATCATCAACTTTGAGCAGCAAAAAGAGGCTCTTCTTGTTTTTACCGTTGTCTTACTGCGCATCGTGCGGCCGGGACAAAAGGAAGTAGGGACGCTTTTAGAGGAGCTTCCTAGAACCTGGTCGTGCCGGTTGGAGAGAAGTAAAAAGGTGGGGACACTGCGCCGCAGATATGCTAAAGAGGCGCATGTCTTTTCTGTAAAAATTCCCTCTTGCTCTTACCTGCAAGAGGGATACTATGTCGATTTCTACCAAGCTCGCGCAGCTCTACTCCAGCAGCTGCATCGCATTTTTGGTGAAGTGCGAGACTACAATGGGGGAATGATTGGCAAGCATACAGAAATTCTAGAAGAATGTAAAAAATCACTGGGAGAAGAACACCGCAAATCCTATTTCTTCTTTGAGAAGCTTTTTTTCTCTTTGCAACCGAGTGAGATGCGCAGTTTGCTCTATTGTTCTCTACTCAAAACGCTTTTTTTCGCAATTTTGGAACAGAAACAGCAGAAAAAACAACCGACTCTTTGGTCGGTAAAAAATGAGCGGAAAAAAGCGGTCTTTGTCTCTCTACAAACAGATCCGAAATACCGGAAGGTGATTTGGAGTCGTGTGCAACAAGAGCAGTACCGCTCTTGTGAACTTCTCTCTTTTTTTCTTGAAGATTGCTTTGGTTTCATCCTTCTCTCGGAAGAAGAGAGTAAAAAAGAGGCGTTGGAGCGGATTTTAGACTCCACTCCGCTCTCTTGCCAGTCTTAAAAGTCTCTTCTTGAAGCGACCTATTTATTTCTCTCTTCAATCGAAGATAAGTAGAGCTTTTTCCAGGATTTCTAGTAGCAAAGAATCCCACATTTCTCTACATTTTGTCTCAGAGTGTACCATCTAAATTTTTGCGATCATGAAAAAAAGACCTGAGATTTTCCCTTCCATCATTGCTGCTGACTTTGGCCGCTTTTCCGAAGAGGTGCTGCGTGTTGAGCAGGCAAAAGCAGATGGGCTACATGTAGACATCATGGATGGGCACTTTGTACCCAATCTCACCATAGGACCGCAAGCTCTTGCCGCTTTCAATCGAACGAGCGCTCTTTTCATGGATGTGCACCTGATGCTCTACCAACCTTTCGAGTTCATCGAAAGCCTGGTCCGCTCAGGTGCTGATCGGATCACATTTCATATCGAGGCGACCGAATCGCCAGAGGATCTAATTGATTACGTGAAGAAATGTGGTGTCGAAGTGGGTATTGCGTGCAACCCAGAAACAAGCGCTTCACTCCTCATGCCTTGGATTGGCCACGTGGATCTCATTTTAGTGATGAGCGTACACCCTGGCTTCGGAGGGCAGGAGTTTTTACCTTCCGTTCTAGAGAAAATCGAAGATTTACATGCGGAAATTCGAGCTAGGAATGCGCAGACGAAGCTCATGGTAGACGGTGGCATTAACCTGCTTACAGCAAAACAAGCTACGCAAGCAGGAGCAGATGCGCTTGTTGTAGGCACCTTTCTTTTCGAGCAACCAGACCTCTTTTCTGCTGTAGCCTCTTTGAAAGAGCATCTTATCACATGAAGAAAGTTGTTGTGATCGGAGGTGGCACGGGAAATTTCACCATTCTTCGCGGCTTGAAAGCCTATCCACTTTCTCTGAGTGCAGTTGTCTCAATGGCAGATGATGGGGGGAGTACAGGTATCTTGCGCGATGAGCTTGGTGTGCTGCCTCCGGGAGATGTGCGCCAGTGCCTTGTCGCTCTTTCCCATTCAAGCAGGTTATTGCGCTCTTTGATGAATTACCGATTCGAGCATGGCCACTTTGATGGCCATAGTTTTGGAAATTTACTTCTTTCTGCTTTGGAGAAAGTCACCGGGAGCTTTGAAAAAGCGGTCGAGGAAGTGGGCAAAATTCTTTTTATCAGGGGCAAAGTCCTTCCTGTGACGATTCATCAGGTGCGCCTAAAAATGTTACTCAAAAATCGCAAACTGCTCGAAGGGGAAAAAGAGATCTACCTCTCTAGAGAAATCGATCAGGGCTATTCGAGTATTTATCTAGAGCCTTATCCGAAGGTGAACTCCAAAGTGTTGGAAGAAATCGAGCAGGCAGACCTCATTGTGCTCGGTCCTGGAGGATGGCACACTTCTGTGATCCCTAACATCCTAGTGGAAGGAGTGGCAGAAGCGTTGCTACGCGCTCAAGGAAAAAAAATGTTTGTTGTCAATTTGATGAATCGAAAAGGGCAGACTACGAATTACCGCGTCAGTCACTATCTGCACGAATTGACCCAATTCCTCTCCGAAGATATTTTCGATTACATTTTGGTAAACAACGCAAGACCTTCCCAAGATCTCATCGATCGCTATCTAGCAGAAGAAGGGGGAGAGCTCGTGGAAAATGACCTAGAAGATAGTCGGGTTGTTCTAGCCGACTTTCTGGGTCCCTTGAGCAAACAAAAGAAAAATGATTTGATGCCTAGGAACTTGATCCGGCACGATCCAGCCAAGCTCGCACAGGAGATTATGAGAATTGTGGCTTCTTTTTGATCTAGACGATACGTTGATCGATACCTCAGGATCGATTGCCCCTTTTCGCTTAGAAAGAGCGTTAGACTACCTGCTGCGAACATCTACTCTCAACCATTCCCCCTCTCGTCTCTTATCGGAGCTCTTGCACATCCATCATGCAGCTCCAAGCTCTAGGGAAGCTCTTATCCAATTCTCTCAGAAATATTCTTTTTCGAAGAGCGCTCTTTTTAAAGCAGTTGACCTAGTTTACAAAGCTCCTTTGCAAGAGGAAATTCCTGTGCGCACTTTGCCTCGAGTGCTGGCTCTTTTGAAGCGTATCTCTTCGCACTCTCTTTGTCTTGTCTCGCAAGGCGACGAAACGATCCAAAGGCAAAAGTTGAAAAAAGCTGGTATAGAACCCCAACTTTTCTATAAGATCAGTGTGAAAGATCCTTGCGATAAAGGAGAGATGTACCAGGAAATTTTCCTGGATCTTCCCATCCGGCAAGGTGAGGTCGTGGTCATCGGAGATCGCGTGCAAACCGATCTTTTTCCCGCAAAGCAGCTCGGTTTTTGGACCGTGCATATGCAGTGGGGAAGAGGAGCTTTGTCTCCCGGTTCTTCCTGTGTAGATTTCCAGATCCAACGACCTTGGCAACTTCTTTCCATACTGAAACAGATCCAAAAGAGAGTACAAACATGGGAATGAACAGCCAGATTAGCCCAGGCATGACCATCAAAGTAGAAGGCAAAGTCTACCGGGTCGAATCGAGTATCAAAGTGACCGTTGCAAAAGGTGTTCCTTTCATCAAAACCAAACTGCGTCATCTCATCAACGATGAGGTGATTGAGAAGAACTTCAAAGTGGGGCAGTCTGTTGAGGAAGTCTCCTTAGTCGAGCATGTTTTGGAGTACATGTATCCTGAGAAAGAGCACTATATCTTCCTGAACACAGAAACTCTCGATCAGGTGATTGTCTCCGACCAGATTCTTGGAGGGAAGGTCCACTACCTCAAAGAGGGGATCAAGGTGGCTGCTATGTTCTACGGCGATACGGCTTTTTCGATCGAATTGCCTCAGTTCCTTGAATTGATGGTTGTCCAAGTAGAAGAAGCGGGTAACATGAAAGAAGCTGTTTTGGAGACGGGCGCAAAAATCCGCGTTCCCTCCTTCATTGAGACAGGAGATATTGTAAAAGTGGATACAGAAGAAAATGAATACATTCAGCGTATGTAGATAAGGAGGCACCGTGGATCTTGAGGAAATCAAAGAGCTACTCGAGCTTTTAGAAAATAGTTCGGTGGCAAGCTTGCAGCTAAAAAAAGGGGACTTCGCTCTGCACGTAGAAACAGAGCATTCTCGATCTCCCACAAGCAGGCCAGTCCCTAACCCAGCGAAGGTGGATCTTGCAAAGAGCATCTCAGAGACTCCGGCTGGTAAAGATCACGACTACCTAAAATCTCCTATGGTGGGTACTTTTTACTCCTCACCCTCTCCCGATCAACCCCCGTTCGTGCGAGTAGGGAGTCCCGTAGAAGAAGATACCGTGGTCTGCATCGTTGAGGCAATGAAGGTGATGAATGAGGTCAAAGCAGGGAAAAAGGGGATCGTGCAAGAGGTGTTGCTCGAAAATGCCCAGCCTGTCGAGTTTGGCACGAAACTATTTCGAGTCGTGTAAAGCATGAAAAAAGTGTTGATCGCAAACCGGGGGGAAATCGCGCTGAGGGTGATCCGCGCCTGCCATGAGATGGACATCTCCACTGTCGCGGTCTACTCAGAAGCAGACGCAGAAGCGCTCCACGTGCATGTAGCAAAAGAGGCTGTTTGCATCGGTAGAGCCCCTTCCATTGAGTCGTATCTCAAGGTCTCCTCTATCTTGTCTGCCTGCCAGGTGACTGGAGCAGATGGCCTACACCCTGGCTACGGTTTTTTGAGTGAAAATGCGAATTTCGCCTCGATCTGTGAGAGCTGCGATGTGCAGTTCATCGGTCCATCTGCGAAAAGCATCGCTCTTTTGGGAAACAAGGCTGCGGCTAAGAACCTAGCTAAGTCGGTGGGCTGTCCAGTAATCCCTGGTTCCAACGGGATTGTTGAAGATATGGAACAAGCTCTTGAAGAGGGCAAAAGACTCGGGTTTCCCCTTCTGATCAAAGCAGTTGGTGGAGGTGGAGGAAAAGGAATTCGCGTCGCGCAAAATGAGGAAGAACTAGCGCAAAACTTCCTTGCTGCGAAGGCGGAAGCTGAGGTGAGTTTCAAAGAGCCTGATGTCTATCTCGAGAAAATGATCCAAAATCCTAGGCATGTAGAGATCCAGATCTTAGCCGATAAGTATGGCAATTGCGTGCATCTAGGTGAGCGTGACTGCAGCATACAACGCCGGCGGCAGAAATTGATTGAAGAGGCTCCAAGTCCTCGATTGAGTGAAGAGATGCGCTATCAGATGGGACAAAGTGCGATTGCAATTGCGAAAGCTGCGAACTATTTTTCCGCGGGAACGGTCGAGTTCTTGCTTGATCAAGAAGAGAATTTTTACTTCATGGAAGTCAATACGCGTATTCAAGTAGAGCATACTGTTTCAGAGGAGCTCACTGGAATCGATCTTGTAAAGGAGCAGATCCGCATTGAGCAAGGTGAAAAGCTTGGTTACCAGCAATCGGATATTTCTTTTAATGGGCATGTAATTGAGTGTCGCATCAATGCTGAAAATCCAATGAACCACTTTTCTCCCTCTCCCGGGGATTTGCGATGTTACCTCCCTCCGGGAGGTCCCCATCTGCGCGTTGACAGTGCCTGTTACACAGGCTATCGCATTCCTCCCTATTATGATTCGATGATTGCAAAACTTATTGTGCGGGGAAAAGATCGCCGAGAGGCGATCTGTGTACTACGAAGAGCGCTTCGAGAGTTTCATATCGATGGGGTGGATACGACCATTCCATTCCACCTTTTCATGGCGGATCATGCGCCATTCTTCTCCGGAGAATACACGATCGATCTGGTCGATCGATTGATTGCAGATGGGGAGAATTTTGTTATGGAAGAAGGCTAATTCGCAGCAAGAGATCTCTAAAGAAGAGGAGATTGAATAGGATTGCTGGCGGAATGTTTTATGTGACTTTTTTTCTTGCCCGCGATTTTCTCCGCTTTTTGGACACTTTTTTTACCGATCTTCCGTAAGCGACCTCATGCAGATTTTCAATCGCAAGAAATGCTGTAGGATCCTCTCGAAGGACGATTTCTTTCAGTCCCGATAGGTCGAGACGATCCACAATCACAAGAAGAAGGTCTCGATTCTCTCCAGAAAAACCTCCTTTGCCCTTGATGATTGTCAGGCCGAGGCCCAGCTCGTGCATGATGAGTTTTTGTATCTGGGCAGGCTTAGAGGACATGATCAAAACAGATTTGAGCTCTTCTAGCCCTGCAATGACGATGTCAATCATCTTGAATGCCACGATGTAGGTCATCATCGAACGTAGAGCTGCATGCCAATCCAAAAAGAGCAGGCCGTATAGGGAAAAGATGAAAATATTCACAATGAGGACCACTTGACCTACCGTGAAGCCACGCTTTCTATTGATGATGATAGCTAAGATTTCCGTACCGTCTGTGCATCCTCCATTCCGGATAATGAGGCCTACGCCTAGGCCCAAAATTGCTCCACCAAATACGATCACCTCCAAGATGTCCGCATCGAAAGAGGGTAGATCTTCCAAAAGAGCTAAAAATCCTGCAAAGAGCAAGATAGCGATCATCATTGATACAACAAAAGACCTACGAATGAAGCGGTACGCGAGGTAGATGAAGGGGAGGTTGAAAACGATGAGAAAAAGGGGCAAGTAGTGGGATCCGAAAAGGCGCGCACAGATTAAAGAGATGCCAATGACACCGCCGTCAATCAAGCGGTTGGGAAAGAGGAATACCTGAATGGAAAGAGCAGCAAGAAAGGCTCCTAGAGCCATCCAAAAATAACTAACGAAAAGTTGTCGAGTAGACTTAGGTGCAGTCTGTTTCACGTATACCAGCTCAGTAATAAAAAAATCGCGAGAGACGGGACTCGAACCCGCAACTTCCGCCGTGACAGGGCGGTGCTCTAACCAGTTGAACTACTCCCGCAAAATTTTTGGTTGGGCGCAAAAGGATTCGAACCTATGACCACCTGTGTGTAAGACAGGCGCTCTACCACTGAGCTATACGCCCATAAATTCCACGATTCTTGTGCCTTGATCAAGAATCACATCTTGTTCTGCTCATTCAACGGCAAGTATATAAAAATCAGAGTTTTTCTTCTATGAAAACTTCCTGCTTATCAGGGAAAAAGTAGCGCTTTGTACGGTGTTCTTTCTGATGTCGGGTTTGCTTGTCCCACCAAAAAACTTTTGAAGTGGGTCGCAAACAGCTCTTGATGGCTGTTGTAGTGGTAGTGATCGGTCAGATCTCCCACATGGATGGGTGCGACACTGATGTAGCCATTTTCTAGTGCATGCACATCACTGCCTGTCTCTTCTTCCTCTTTTTTCCACTCCCCAGTCAGTTGGTAAGAATGCGCGCCCTTGGGACAAGCGCTCTTTTCATGCGTATCGGTCCAAAAACCTTTCCCTTGCTTAGTGAGCTGCATGCCACGTATCGGAAAAGCAGACTGACTGGGAAAGTTCACATTCAAAAAAGAGTCCTTTGGTGGGGGGTGCTGCAGATTATACGAGACAATCGGCAAAATGTATGGCTCTAAACAGCTGTAATCGAGTAAGTCTTCTTCACAAGAAGAAAAAGCGATGCCTGGAATTTGGTTGCGGAACATACCCTCGATGACAGCGCCGATGGTTCCACTATACAAGACTGTCTTTCCAGCGTTCGATCCATGGTTGATTCCAGAGAGGATCAGATCGGGGGGAGAGTGAGCAAAAAGATGGATCAACGCGAGTTTGACGCAATCAGAGGGAGTGCCGTTTACAGAGTAGGCGGTTGTTCCGTCAAAATAGCGCTGTTCGCGGATTTGTAAAGGTTGGATCAAGGTAGTACCTAGGCCAGAGCCCGATTTTTGCGTACTGGGGGCTACCACAGTCAAAGAGGCATGTGGTCTCATAGCGCGGTACAGGCTGCGCAGACCCGATGCCCCGATTCCATCATCGTTTACAAGTAAAATGCGGAGCTGTTGCATGTGTCCCTACCTTAAGATGTTTTAGATGTCAGAGAAGAGACTAGATAAATGGCGCAGCTGCTGCACGTGAATGCAAGAAAAAGAGCCGGGACGTTCCATCCGTAGAGCGTGTCGAAATAGGGCCACACTCCTCCGATAAAAGAGCCAAAGACAATGCCTGCAAGTGCTCCTTGCCTAGTCACACGTCTGCTGTATAAGGACCACAAAAGGAGAGGCCCGAAGGTGCCACCGATTCCTGACCAGGCATAGAAGACCAAGTTGTAAATCGAGCTGATCTGAAAAAATGCGAGCAAAAATGCGAGCAAAGAAACCAACAATACCGAGGCTTTGGCTGCTCGTAGTAGTCTTTTTCCACGCAGAACTTGGGGGAAACAAAACCGGTAAATATCTTCGGAGAGGCTCGTAGCGACCACCAGTATTTGCGCTGCCATCACGTTTGTTGTAGCAGCTAAAATAGCGCAAAGAACAAGCGTTCCAAAAAAAGGAGAGAGATAAACGCGGACAATTTCGAGGGTGACAGTCTCAGGATTGGTGACACCTTCGGGGAAAAGAACGACCCCTAAGATTCCCAAAGCAGAGGCGCCTCCAAGAGCGAGCACCTGCCATGAAATGCCCAGATACTGCGATTTTTTTAGATCGCGCGCATCGGCAATGCCCATGAATTTCGTTACGATATGAGGTTGTCCGAAATAGCCAAGCCCCCAACCAAACGTGAGGGCAAAAGCTGCCCATAGACTCGTAAATGAGAGATGGGGAAGAGGAGAAAGTGACAATCCTCTCTTAGCGAAAGCTGTCAAGACGGTATCTACCACATCGAGTTTCCACCAGAGCAAAGTCGGCATTACTAGGATCACCGCGAGAAGAAACATGCCTTGGAAAAGATCGATCCAAGCCACGGTTGTGTAACCTCCCAAAAAGACGTATAGGGTAACAATCACAGCGCCTACTGTGATGCCTACTGTGTAGTCAATCCCAAAAAGAGACTCGCTCAGCAATCCCAAGCCTACAAAACCCGCTGCGATGTAAATGGAGTAAAACAGAAAAGAGGCGCAAGCAGAAAAGAGGCGTAATGATCCCGAATGGTCCTCGAATCGCTCTTGAAAATAGCTACTCAAAGTGACGCATTGCAGCTTTTCTGTGACAGCTCGAATCTTTGGAGCAACCCACTGCCAATTCAAGAACATACACAGCGCTAAACCAAATGCGGTCCAAATTCCCTCTAGCCCTTTCGTATAGATGAGAGCAGGATAGGCTAGAAAGAGCCAAGAGCTCATATCACTTGCGTGAGCAGAGAGAGCCGTGAGCCAGAAATTCAGGGAGCGTCCTCCCATCACGTAGTCTACAGAAGACCTTTGTCGCTTCAACGTTCCCATGCTCAAGAGGAAAAGCAAGAGGAAATAGGCAAAAAATGTGATGATCTCAGTATACATATCTCGGCTCAGAGACTACGGTTGTAGGGCTTTTTTCGATCCGTATTGCAGCCCTGCTAGAAATAAGTTAGAGCGCGCTCTTGGGAAAGAGCGCTCCAGATAAGATACAATTTCTTTTGTTTCTGCTCTTTTTGATGTACTAGCCACAGGGCATTTACACGTAATGGTTTGGAAGTTTTGTTGCTGCGCAAAGCGACGGATCTCTTCCTCCTCTAGATAGAAGAGGGGTCGGAGAATGGTTACGCCATACTTTTCCATAAAAATTTTGGGTAGCATGGAGGCGAACTCCGCTTTATGTAAGACGTTCAAAAGAAGCGTAGATATAGCATCGTCTTTGTGGTGGCCGAACGCCAAAAAAGAGCACCCGATTTGTTTTGCCTGCTCGAAAAGAAGGCGCCTACGCTCTCTTGAACAGGTGTAGCATTTTGGCCTAGTACCCTCCAAAGAGGAGTGTTGTACGTAGAAGGGCACCTGCAGCTGCTTACAAATCTGTCGCAGTCGTTTTTCCTCAAAACTCGCTCCGCAAGAGACACTTCCCGATACGTGAATTGCAGATAGGGGAATCTTCTCTAAGCCTTTACCTAAAATCGAGTGCAAAATGAAGAGTAGAGTCAGACTGTCCTTTCCGCCGCTAAGAGCAACGGCGATCTGATCCACACCGTCTAGTAGGCTGAAAGTGTGCAAAGCCTTGCGGACTTTGCTCTCAATCGATTTTCCAAGATGAGTCCAAGGAGGCTTGGGAGGGTCAAACATGCTCCTATCCTAGAGGAGCCAATTTAGGAAAGTCAAGTTCGAATAGACAAAGAAGAAGAATTTATGATAAAATTTGATTCCATACAGGTGTTCCGTGAAGAAAAAAATAGGAAGAAATGATCCTTGTCCCTGCGGTTCGAACAAAAAGTTCAAGAAATGCTGCGAAAAGAACATGTTGGGCAAGAAGTTTTTAGCAACGAAAATCACAGGCATGCAACCCCAGCCGGTCGCACGCTATTTTGGACAGCAGCAGGAAGCTTTGCAGTCTCTTGCGAAAAGGAAGATCACAACCATGCCTGTCAACCCGCATAGTGCTCCTTTGCCTACGCATCCACCTAAGCGAGAAGATTCCGATTTACAGAAAGACTCTTGAGGGGAATCACCGTTTTTTGTAGTATTGACCTAAGATTTTCTGCTGGAGTAGCTCAATTGGCAGAGCGCCCGACTTGTAATCGGATGGTTGAGGGTTCGATTCCTTTCTCCAGCATTTTCTTCGGGGGTGTCGCATAGCGGCAATTGCAATGGACTGTAAATCCATCGACTTCGGTCTCCGCCAGTTCGAGTCTGGCCGCCCCCATTCTTCCGGACCCTTTTTAAATTCCATCATAGTCAGCATGATCCGTCAAAGCAGTTCGAGCCTGTATCTATGCAACGAGGGACTGAACTTGCCGCTTCTCTTCCCCATTTATTGCATAATAAGATGGCGGTTGAATCTGACTTTATTGGAGACGTACCCCAACTTATGCAGTAGTGGGATTTCAAAAAGAACTGAATCTATTACGTTTTGATCTTGTTCCAATTTTACTCAAGAAAACCAAGCGCCCAAAGAGTAGAAGGTTACTGAAAATGCCTGATGATGAATCAAATGATGAGAACCGAGAGCTAGAAAATCTTCAACTATAGTCCTGGTTGGTCTGAAAATTTGATTTTTTCAACAAGGCCGCTCCCTATTGACATAGACCCTGAGCTTTTCATGCCGTTAAAAGATGCGAACTGAGAGAGGACATGTTTGCAATTTTCTCAAGTTTTTTCTAGTCAAAAGTTTTGAATGCGTCCAATAGCCCTCATTTCAGTTCAACACTTTCATAAGAATTTTCTTGGCATGTTCAAGCTATAACCAATGCATTTGAAGAATTGAGTTAAGCGGAAAAATATAGATGGGAGCTATTTGTGATTCGTTTCTTTAGTCGGTGGAAAAGCTCTAGGCTCGGCGGGGATAAACTTTTCCAAAACTCCCCCTTTTTGCTTCTGGAGAGATTCCTTAGAAATTCCTCACACAATTCTTCAGGCAAGATGGGTATAGACGAAGACCTCCGTAAAGGTTTTGCAAAAAACTATGATCCAATCCACATTCCTCACTCCCCTTGCGCAGAGAGTGCGGAATGTGGGTTCTAAGGCAACTCTTTCATCGAATTTGGAAAGACAGAAGAGATTTGTCATTTCAAAGCATCTCACGTAGAACCTGCGGTATTTTGGATAAAACATGGCAGGTTTCAAAAATGAGCATCACGGACTAAAAGCGATCGAGTAAATCATCAACTATTCACCCATGCCAAGGATCTTGTTCCTTGTGTACTCTTTCGACTCAGAATTCAGAGGTTATGGTATAAGCCTTTGTTTTTTTTTAGGGTTTTTTATTACCTCCGTATCGAGCCTGTCCAGGTTCTCACTCCGAGAGGGGCGCGCACGCTTTAGAGGGACGGACGGCGCTCTCAAGTTATTGTGAATCATATGCGTTCGCCTTCTCCATAAGCGAATAACTTTGAGCGAAAAGGTCCTAAAATTCTCTTGATAAGAGCTTGCACTCTGATTGTTCTCGGGTGAGAGTGCCTCTATATCTCTTGTCCGTATTAGGCTGCCCGGGCTTGCAACCATCCATGTTCGCCAGACCGCTTGCGTAATCGAAAATCGCGAAGTGATAGGTTCATCCACCTCTTCTCGTTCGGATTGCTGTATCGGACCCTGGGATCCCCAGTTGAAAAAAGAAAAAACCCGACTGAGCATAAAAGAACTCCTAAATTTTGGTAGATGTTTTATGCTCATCGGTCAAAAAAATCGAGTGTTTTTTCTTTTTCTGGTGATCTTTCTTTGTTCGCTCGTTTGTCAGCCTGAGTGCCTATGCGCCTTCGTGCTGTTTTTTGCAAAGGACGTAGATCCCTACAATCACCCCAATCGCTCCTACGATGATCATTCCGTAGGCAAGTTTTTCGTAAAAATGCACATCTGTCTTTCCTTCACTTACTTTGTCGTCGATGTAGCTTAGCCCCTTGTCACCGTATCTTTGCACATTTGAACCTTGTGAAGAGAGAAACTTGCGGGTAGTGCCTGTGGCAAATTCTGTTTGTGCAATTTGCTGGCGCCCTTTTTTTACTTCTCCTTTGATGTAGAGCGCGCTCAAGATAAGGACAGCACCTACAACAAGAAGGATCAAACCAAACATTTTTTGTTGTTTCATAGAAATTCTCCTTTATTTGTATTTTTTACATAGAAATGGAATTTTGTAAATAATTTCATTAATAGAATTTATTTGCTATAAAAATAGGTTTTTTTATAAGTAAAAGATTAATAGGGAAAAGGGGGTACAATGCGTCAACGGTTGCTGCTGCATGCGGGGGTATGGTCTATCTGCCTACTTGCATCTTTGCAGATGGAGGAGTCTTCCTTGTGGGATTCTTCTTCCTCTAGAGAAGAGCAGGCTTTTTTTCGAGCAAATAGGCAAGAGGTCTTGGTTGCTGAGCAAGAGGAGGTTCCCGCAGACGATTTGCCTATTTTGAAAAAGGCTCCTTGGCAAAGAAAAGTGATTGTTTTAGGGGAATTGGCCTATTTTCGGCCAAAAAAAGCGCGTTTCCGCGCCATATACGGATCTTCGCTCCTCAACTATCGGTTGAGTACACAAGTGCAGCTCTACGAAGGATTATTCGCCCTTTTTGATGCCAATTTCTTGCACAAAAAGGGTACTGCGCTAGGAGGGAAAGAGCGTACAGAACTTACCCTTGTACCTGTCGATTTTGGATTGAAATATTACATTCCCGGTACCGATTTTGGAGCATTGTACCTCAAAGCGGCAGCAGAGGTGACCGGTACGTTTATTGATAACCATACGCCGCTTGTAGAAGATATTCGGTGCTCTGCGGCAGGCGGTGTCGTAGGAGCAGGTCTTTTCTTTTCCTTTGGAAAGCGCCACAGCTTTTCTATGGACCTGTTTGCTGATTACTCTTTTGTATCCCTACACCCCTTCGGAAAGGTGGGCGCTGAAGGCGAAGAGATCGACATTGGAGGCTGGATCTTTGGAGGAGGCATCGGCTACAAATTCTGATCTCAGGACCAGATTTGCAGGTACATACTTTCTCTGGCAGCTTTCTGGGCTTAAGAGCTTAGGGTAAGAAATGTTCTTCGATCCAAATCTTTCCCGTTTTTAGCGCGCGCTCTTGCAAAACTTTGCCCAAATACGGAAATCACGTATGATGGGGGAGCAGAGGCCCTGTTTTCGATATTTGGGAACAGGCGCTACGATTGTTTTTCGCCATGTTCCATTCCTCCTGCTTGCACAAATTTTTTCTCTTCGCGTTTTATGGAAAGATTGGGATGTGTTGTTTGCTCCCCCTTCCACTTTTTGCCGAAGAGGCAGCATCTTGCCTCTATAGTTGCAGCGCGTGTCGCGTGGGCTATGAGGAAGATTTTCGAGTGATATTGCAGCCAGAGTTTCTTTTTTTGCGTGCAGAAGAGGGACTTTTAGAGTATGCAATAGAGCCTACAGGAGCGATTGCGCTGGTGCGGCAAACGGCGTTTATCCCTTCGTTTCGGATCAACCTAGGCGTGCAAACCGACTACGATTTCCATGATTTTCTTCTTTCGTATACGCGCTACCACAGCAAGAAAAAGGCCGAGGTGCACTCAGAAACAGACTCGATACTGCCTCTACTTTGGTTTTTGGATCCCATGCAAGCCGCGTTGTTGCGCGTCTCTTGGCGCTTGGATCTCGATGCTGTAGACCTGTGGCTAAAAAAACGCGTTTTCTTAGGTTCCTGCTGTCGGGTGGGATGGGGATATGGATTGCGTGGAGGAGTCGTAAGACAAAAGATCTATCTCTCTTCGATAACTGAATCTTCAGCAGTAGAAAAGCAGAGCCAAAATCAATCGGATAGTTGGTGTGTGGGCCCTAAGCTTTGGATGGCAGGAGATTGTTTTTGGTCTGAGCATGCCTACTGCCTTTTTGAAACAGCGCTATGCCTTTTGTACAACCACTACCATCTCGAGCATACAGAAACAAGCGCTTCCTCGAGAAATGAGACGATGGGAGAGATCAGTAACGCGCGAGAAATTACCTTCGGCATTGGGTACTCGAGGAGCTGGTCTACAGAGTTTCATTGCGATCTGTCAGCTCGCGCGTACTATTTCTCTTTTCCTGGGGAAAATCGGTTACCTGGATTGCTTGTGCCAGGATCCGGCAAAGGAGACTTATCTCTGATTGGTGTCGGTCTTTCCACACGCTTTGACTTTTAGCCGATGTTTGCAATAAACTAATATTCAATTATTCGGAGTGTGTCTATGTTCTTGTTTCTGATTTTTGGCTTTCTTCTTTTTTCTCTAATTTCTGCTTTTGTGCGGCTATACAAGCGCTGTCCTTCAAATAAAATTTTGGTAATTTTTGGAAGAGTAGGGAAAAACAAATCTGTCCGCTGTTGTCATGGTGGAGGCGCAATTATTTTCCCTCTCATTCAGGGTAGCGCCTTTATGGATCTCACACCGAGAACCATACACATCCCCTTGAAAGGCGCTCTTTCTCAGCAAAATATCCGAATCAATGTCCCTAGTACATTTACTGTTGCTGTAGGTACCCATCCAGAGATCATGGAAAATGCGGCGGTACGTCTTTTAGGCCTTTCTACTAAAGATATCGAAATGATGGCAGCAGAGATCATTGTGGGGCAGCTCCGCTTGACCGTGGCATCCCTAAAAATCGAGGAGATCAATCAAGATCGGGAGCGTTTTTTAGATGCAATTCGCAAAAATATCACCTCCGAGCTGCACAAAATTGGTCTAACTCTCATCAATGTGAATATCACAGACATTACCGATGAGTCGGGGTACATTGAGAGTATTGGAAAAAAAGCGGCTGCCACAGCCGTTTACCAGGCCAAGGTCGATGTAGCTCAAGAAGAGAAAAAAGGGGAAATCGGGAAAGCGACCGCCGATACCGAGCGCAGAATCGAGGTAGCCAACGCCCAAGCCGAAGCTATACGAGGGGAAAACCTTGCAAAAGCGAAAGTTGCCATGACCCAAGCGGAGCTCTCCGAACAAGAAGCTGAAGCAGATAAGCGAGCTAAAGTGGCATTCCAAGAGGCAGAAGTAGACATTCAAAAAGCGCGTGCAGAGGCGGAAAAAAGCCGATTAGATGCTTCGAGTATTGTGCCTGAGCAAATCGAAAAAACCAAACAGATCATTCAGTCGGAAGCCGTTGCACAAAAGCGTGCTATCGAGGCGAAAGCCGAAGCAGACGCGTATTATCAACTCGAACTTTCCAAAGCAAACGCCCTCACGCAGCTCCTCGATGCTAAGGCCACTGGATTTGAAAAGCTGATTCAATCTTGTGGAGGCGATACTTCAGCCGCGTCCACTTTGCTGATCATTGAGAAACTCGAAGAGATAGTTCGGCTCCAGGTAGAGGCGATTCAAAATATCAAGATCGATCGCATTACCGTATGGGATGGGGGAGCGAAAGAGGGAAAAGAGCAGGGAACAAGTACCTCTGAGTTTTTAAAAAACTTGGTGCATTCTTTGCCCCCTCTCCACGATGTGGTGAGTCTAGCTGGGATCCAATTGCCTGATTATTTGGGGAAAATTGCTCCTGCAAGTGCGCCGAAAAATTCGGTACCTCTCGAGTAAAGGAGGCAGTCTTTCCCAACAAAAACTTCCTTGCGCGTTCCTGCGGTTTTGTAGCAAAACTTTTCGATTACCTCTAGCGAACTGACCTTCATGTTTAACAAAAAAGAGCAGGATAAAAAAAGTTTACCATCAAAAGACCAAAGACCTCTGCCGTAATGTAAAACAGTCGTTTCGTAAATATAGGGTTTCCCCAGAAGAAATCAAAAAATGGTAGATGGAACGGATCCTTCAACTTAAGAGACGCCGAAAACAGATACGCTGCATGCATCCGCTGGGCTAAAAAGCCGTTACTTGATCTTTTGCTTGAAGACAGCCAATTCTTAGGTGTGTTGCGTAATTCTCTAGTGCAAGTAAAAACTTGAGAAACAAAAAGGCATAAGATTAAACTCTTGAGCTTCTGAAACAAAGGAGCCAATCTTATGCCTCGCCACAAACGTGACTGGAAACAGTATAACAAACAACTCATCAATCGTGGCAACCTAAATTTTTGGATCACGAAAAAATCTCTTAAATTCTGGAAAGCCAAGAAGAGGAAAAAAGCCGGCAGGCCTTTTACCTACAGTGATGAAGCAATCTTGGCTATGCTCATGGTGCGTTTTAAGTACCAGCTCCCTTTAAGGGAATTGGAAGGGCTCTTCCAGTTCCTAGCCAAACTCCTGGGAATCCCTCAAGTTCCCTCCTATACTCAGGTATGCGGTAGAATGAAAACTCTTGAGTTGTCAGAGGAGTTGCAGAAGAAAAAAGCCACCGACCTTGTTCTCGACACAACAGGCCTAAAAGTCTATGGAGAAGGAGAATGGTGTACAAAACGCTATGGAGGGAAAGCCAAGTGGATCAAACTGCACGTGGGGATCGACGAGAATGGGAAACTCATTCTTGCTGAAGTGACGAAAGAGTCTGTGCATGATACAGCTTGTCTTGAAAAAGCCCTCAAACGCTGTAATCGGCGAAAAGGCAAGGTACTGATCGATGGAATCGCTGACAGCAAAAGGTGCTATGAGACTTGTAGAAAAACCAACAAGCAGCTCTTAACGCCACCGAGTCGAAAGGGTGTACTCCGGAAAGAACCGGAGTACACCCTTAGGAACGAAGCCTTAAGAATCATAAAAGGCTTGGGTGGAGACGAGCTAGCTCGAGCGATCTGGGCAAAGCTGACCGGTTATAGCCAAAGAAGTGAAATAGAAAGCAAAATCGCCTGCTGGAAAAAGCTGGTAGGAGAAGGGGTGAAAAGTCAAAGCCTAGAAAAAATCAGGAAGGAAGTGAAGATCAAAGCGATGATCTTGAATGAACTAATGGATCAACGTCAAAGTGCATGAGAAATCGTTCTTAGAGAAATATCTTGCCGGTCAGGCAGCTGCTCAAAAGGAGTTGTGCAACACAGCCCCAATTCTTGATGGTTTGAAAATCGAAACTCAGATTAGTATTTTTAAATTATCTTTGACTGTTCTTCTATTTATTTCTTTTTGTTATAATTTATCTTTTTAAAAAATCTTTTAGAGGAATGGATAGATGTCTATTTGTTTTGATTATTTGTTTACATGCTTTCAAAATGTGCGAGATGTTCTTGCACTAGAAACAGATTTCGGAGAGGCAAATCCAATGGGAAACCAAAGCTTGGATGATCGCATTGCAAATCTAAACTACCAGATCCATACGCGAAATACGTGCGATCAAAAAGAGTATCAAGAAGTGGAGCAAAAACTTCAGGAAGAGCAAGCGCGCGCGAAAGATACGCGAGCATCCAACCAATCGGAAGCTTCCCCGTTTCAGGATCCTATGATATTAGAACCTTTTCCTGTCAACCGTGGATCAGTGTCTGAGCATGTCCTATTCCTCGCTCGATGCGCTTTCGCACTTTTGATTGATTTTATTGCAGGAAGCTATTTTGTTTTCATTGGGTTTGTATATTGCTCAGATGATTGGAATGAGGAGCCTATAGATCCAGAAAAGCCTACCTGGATCTTCTTGCACGGGAAGGGAAGTCGCAGGGGTTCTTTTCTCCCCATCTCTACGTCTCCCTTTTTTAAGAAGCAGGCAAATATTCGGATGATGAATCTAGAGCCCAAACTCCTTTTCTCCAACTTCCATACGGATTCTCTGGAAGTTTATGTAGATAGAGTAGAGAAAAAAATCGAACAGGTGATGCAAGAGATCAACAAAGCCTGCACTAAAAGGGGATGGAATCCAAAAATGAGAAACCAGAAAGTGCACATTCTTGCCCATTCGATGGGAGGTGCTGTGAGTTTGGGATACATTGCAAAGCACCCTGAGAACGTTGGGAGATTTGTCTGCATGGCTTCTCCTTTGAGGGGAGCTCCCGTGGCTTATATGCAGCGTCTATGGATCCAGTTAGCAGAAGAGCTGCTCCCAGGATCACCATATTTACAGAATTTGCGGAAAAAATCCTTGTTATCTATCCGTTCCCAGAGGATTTCTATGACAGTATTATGTGGAGAAATGGACCTGTTGACTCCATCCAGATATGTCGCTTTTCCAGGAGCGCAACGGAAGGTCCATCGTTGGATTGGTCATGTAGGCATCTTGTTCAGTGCATTTTTTTGGGGTCTTCCTGAAATTTTCGCGCGGACCAAAGATCAACATAAAACTTACTACCAGCGAACTATAAAGCCTGTGTAAGATCCGACGTTTAATCTGTTTTTGCGGCGGTTCTTCCTGCGCACATGTTCGATTGGTGTCCTGGCGCATACTAGCCTAAGTCTATCTAGATACATCTCTTGTTTTGTGCCCCCTTTGAGAACGGAAAAAGAGACGGTTCCCGTTCCATGAAAAGGTGTAAGGAAATTTTCCTACTCTCCAATTGTCCATTTCTTGACATAACCCGATTTTCGGATTGCAAATCATCAAGAGTGGACTGTCTTTATCTCAGGTATTGATGGACGGTTTTTTAGGCTAATGGATGCATGCAGCGTATCGATTTTTTGTACCTCTAATCAAGAATAAGTCTCATTACCATATTTTGATTTTTTCTCCTGTGACCCTGTGTTCGTGAAATGATCGTTGTACAACATGTAGAGATCTTTCGGTGGTACATTTTTTTCTATCCTACTTCTTTTTTAATCAATTGAACCCAAAAGTTAGGTTAAATAAGATTGTTACTTTTTGCCCAGTATCTCAGGAATATGGATCATTTTGTGCCTTGCTTGTGCGTCTGTTTTGCTTTTCTTGATACAGGAAGTTATTTCTAGTGCTTCTTTTTGGTTTTTCCATATCTTTCTCTTTTTTTAATTTTCTCCCCTCGGTAGACTTTCGTAACTATATGATGAAACGCCTTTTCTTTCTTTGTATTGCTCACGCAAGAGCGCTTTGCTCCCTTGATTCTTTTGATCCATATCCTTCTCTTGTTGAGATTGTGTCTACCACCTACTCGTACCACTCGACGGCCCCGTGGTCTCCGCCAGAAGTAGAGCAAAAATGGGGCGCAGGCATTTTTCTTGGGAAAGGAAAAATTTTGACCGCTGTAGAAGCTGTGCGCGATGCAGAAACTGTATACATTCGCTGCGCTCAGATGCCCGAGCTATTTGCAGCAGAGGTGGTGGCGCGTTCCTTTCCTTTAGGTCTCGCATTGGTAGAGGTAGATGAAGATCTTTCTACTCTTCTCACGCCACTTTCTTTCTCCCAAGAGCCGTATCCTCGCGTGGACAATCTACACATTTACGGCTATTTTCAAAGGACACGCAGATGGTACCATTCTAAGGCAAATTGGTTCGTAACTGGGGCTTTAGAAGGTCACCTTTTTCCCTCTTACGTAGAAATTTTGCAGGTGCCTTTCCGAGGGTTTTCTCCGGGATCTGCTGTCTTTGCGGGTGATCAATTCGTAGGAATCGTTGCGGGATTTGGTGGGCCTCTCTTGCCGAGTACTTGTTCTCTTTTGATTCCTGCATCAGATATCTATAGCTTTGTGCAAGCTCCTGTCCGCAAAACTCTTCCCGCTTCCTACCAAAATTTGACCAATCCTGCGCTCCGCACTTACTGCGGCATGCCGGATGGGCTCGAAGGAATACGTATTTTAGAGGATTGGGAAACTTTGGAGGCAGGCGATCTTCTTCTAGCTATCGATGGCCATTCTTTGAACAATCAAGGTCTTTTGCTCCACGAAGGTTATACTATTGCCTACATCGACTTTCTCTTGAAAACAGCAGAAGAAGAGACAGTGCTGTGTAAAATTGTGCGTGCTGGAGAAAGAAAAACTGTAGAGGTGCCGCTAGCTCCGCTAAAACCTACTCCTTCGAAAACGCCCCCTCACTATTATGTCTATGCGGGATTGCTCTTTGCATGTGATCAGGAAACGGGAAAAGTTTTGCTCAAGCGCGTTCTCCCTGATGCATTTACATTAGGTTATGAATACGTATCGGACGTTCTGATTGATACGGTCAACGATCAAAAAGTATATACACTGCAAGATGTGTCTCTTTCTCTCGAAAATCATGGGGGAGCTTATCATCAGATTCGCACGACCTCGGGCAATCTTTTGGTCTTGGATCGCGATGAGAGTACTTTAGCACATCCTCACATCTTGAAAAAATATGGAATCGAGTCAGAGAGGTATCCTCATGGTTGAACAGGTAGGTTTCCTAGGTTACTTTCTTCTAATTATTGGTTGCTTTCAGAGCATTTTTTCTTATGATCTGGACCGGTCTGTAGTCTCGGTTTGCACGAGATCATACGCTTCAGGGCAAGAGCCTTGGCAGCGCTCCTCTCTTCTGAAATACCGAGGAACAGGTTTCGTGGTCTCCTCCTCCCACGTTGTGACTAATGCGCATGTTGTGCGAGGAGCAGTGGATATTTCTGTGCATATTGACGGTTCTTCGCACCGCTCTTCTGTAAAGAACATTGTTTTTGGGGAGGATTGCGACCTGGCTTTGCTAGAAATAGAAGATCCCCTGTTTGCTGCTTTGAGTGAGCCGTTGACATTGGGTGAGGAACCCGATCTTGGTACTACAGTCGATGTGATTGGCTATCCGGGGATTTTGCCCAATCCTGTTTTGACGCGGGGAGTTGTCTCATCTTTTCAGGGTCGGGGACTACGCTATTCCCTACCTGTAGTGCAGATTGATGCGCCCATCAATGCGGGCAATAGTGGTGGCCCTGTTTTGCACGGCGATCAAGTCGTGGGCGTGGTTTGTGGCAAGCATGGTGGCTTTTCAGTCGACAACGTGGCCTTCATGATTCCCGTTTCTGTGCTGAAAAACTTTCTCGAGGAGGCAAAGCAAGGGTCTTACTTGGGGTTACCTGCTGCTCCTTTTTCAGTGGTTCCTTTGCAAAACACCTCTCTTCGCGCTTCCCTTTGCTTGGATCACAAGACGCGGGGGGTACTGGTGATAAGCTCTTCGGTCCCCTCTTTGAAAGAGGGGGATATTTTGACGCATATTGATCATCTTCCTATTGATAACGAAGGTTTTGTATTGCATAACCGTATCCGCCGCAGCCTATTTGCTTATATGGTGTTGAGCAAACACGTGGGAGACCCTGTTTTGTTCGATATTCTCCAGGAAGGTCGCAAAAAACAGTGTGAAGTGCAGATGATTCCAAGGGGTAGAGAAGGTGGGGGCTATGCAACACAGCAAAGCTACTATGTCTACTCTGGCTGTGTCTTTTCCACAAAAATACGTGCCGATCAAGAGATGGTTTATTTGCTCAAGGTGCTTCCTCATCCGGTCAATATTGGCTACCATTCCTATCGGGATCTTCTTGTCGAAGAGATCGATCACAAGCCTTTGCAATCCATGGAGGAGCTGATTGCGTATTTACAAGAAGAACGGGAATACCAGGTGCTCACTCTAGAGGGGGGAGCTTGGCTTGTTTTCGACGAGAAATCCAGAGAAAAACAGCAAGAGATTCTTGCGCAGTTTCACCTCAAATCAGATCAGATCACTCTTTGAAGCAATCTACCTCGGTATGGCTAATTCCCACAATATCTGCAAGCATTTCCTGCACGTGGTGATCTTGTAGAGAAAGACTCTTGGCAAGATAAAAAATTGCCACACTGAAAATACCGATGACCAGAAAATCCCAACCGAACGGAAGAAGTCCTAATCCACCTCCAAAAGAGCCAAGGAAAGAGAGAACACCGGTCCCAATCAGGTAGGGAAAGATCCACCAAGCATTTTCTACGTGCAGCATAATGTCTTTTTTTCTTCTTCTATAGAAGAAAAGAAATACGTAGCCTAAGAAAATAGAGATCAAAAGTCGAGAAATCACATTCCATCCCGTCCAAAAAGAGAGAAGATTGCAAATATAAAAAGAGAGCAAGCAAAACGGATGGGCAAATGGAATGGAAAAGACCCTTTTTTGATTCGGAAGCTTTTCGCGTAGAGCAATCAAAGCAATAGGTCCAACTGCGTAGGAGATGACAAAAGAAGAAACGAGGAATTTCACCATGCTTTGCCATCCTGGAAAAGGGAGGAACAGAAAGAGGCCAATTAAGTAGTTCACAAGAATCGCATTCCAAGGTACTCCCCGCTTTGTCAGATTTTGTAAGGGTGTGGGCATGTAGCCATTCAAGCTCATGGCGTAGTTGATTCTTGCCGTAGCGGAGGTGTAGACAAGCGCTGTGCCGAAAGGAGAGATAATAGCATCTAAGTAGAGGAGCAAGACAAGTCCGTAGAGCCCTAGCAAAGTCGCTAAGCCTACGAACGGACCATTGTCTGCTACAAAGCTGAGTGTATTCCAAGAAGAATCGAGATCGACTGCACCGATAAAAGCGATCTGCAAAGCAACATAGAGAATGATGGTGATCAGGAATGATCCCAAGATAGCAATGGGAATCATTTTCTCTGGATTTTTTGCCTCTCCTGCGAGTTGCGTGGCTGCGTTGTATCCGATGAAAGAGAAGATGACACCCGCAGAAGGCATAGCACTGAGCACTCCTTTCCAACCGTAGGGGGAAAAACCCTGCTCGACAAAGTTGCTTGGAGTAAATTTTGTATACAAAAGGAAGAGTACAGTTAGGGTAGGTACGGCTATTTTGAAAGCAACGATCGCTATATTCGTTTTGCTAACCCACTTGATTCCAAAGTAGTTGATCAAGCAGGTGACAAAAAGGACAATGGCTGCGAAAAACATGCCTGCTAAGCTCAGTACATGGGTTTCGTTTACTTCATGCACGAGCCAAGGGAGATAATTCGACGCATATTGCAAAAGAGCCATTGTTTCAATAGGTGCTGTGACCATTGATGCGAGCCATCCACACCAACTCATTGTAAAGCTTACGAGTGTGCCGTGGGAAAAATGGGAGAAACGTGCGATTCCTCCAGCAATGGGAAGCATCGTCGAAAGCTCAACAAAAGTAAAGGCGATGAAGAGCATCAAGATTCCACCAAAGATCCAGGAGAAAATAGCAGCAGGGCCTGCGATCTTAGCTGCATAGAAGGGGCCAAAAAGCCAACCCGATCCAATGACAGCCCCCACAGATGCAAATAAAATCCCCCAGGGACCGATTGTTCTTTGTAATGCCATAGTGTTCCCAATGCTCTCTCTTCTATTTCTCTTTTCATAAGGAAACTCTTGAAAAAAAGAAAGAATAAAATATCCCTAACTCTTCTTCCAAGAGAAATGCCTCCGATCCCTCTCCCTTACCTGATCTCGAGCCTAGAAAAACATTTTCGAAGGACAAAGCTTTCCATGAGTTTGTTCCTAGGAAAAAATATCCTTGCAATTGCTCGAGAAAATTTTCTAAAAGCAAATAAGGGGTCCAATGAGCAAAAAAAGGGATATAGACAGCACCTACTGGCACGATTTTCGCATCAAAACCCCCATTCGATACCTTTCTCAAGTTGTAGTGGATCCGAAAATAGAGAGGCAATTTCGTAAGAATTGGACAAGGTTTTATACGAGCCGTAAAAGTTTGCTATCAAAGACTCGGGAAAATTCCTTAAAAAGCTTTATGAGCCTGGTAGAGAAAAACTCTTCTGACGCTTTTACAAGAAGCGGGGTTGCGATCGAATATTTAGATCGCAGTATCGGTTATGGGGTATTTGCAAAGCGTAATTTTCCACCTTATAAGGCGCTGATTCATTACACGGGCATACTGACGCTAGATCAGAACATACCTGACCTCAACAACAGCACGTTCGCATTCACAGAATTTTCCCAGTACGCAATTGATGGAGCTTATCGGGGCAACTGGGCACGTTTCATGAACCATGCAGACCTTGGAGAAAAGGAGTGCAATGTGATCCCTTGGGAACTCTATCTGCCCGAAGGACCTCGGATTGTATTCACGACTGGAAAGCGGGGAGTCTTGAAAGGAGAACAGCTTCTGTATTCCTACGGCGATGACTACTGGGAAGAGTAGCAAACGGTGAGAAGAAAGGGAACCAACATTTTTATCTACACTCTCTAGAGAAAAAGTCCTAGACGCATCTGGGACATAAGGCGTCTTAAAATGTGATCTGGTAGGTAAAAATCCCAGAGAAAAATGCCGAGTCATTCCTTCCGTATACGGAAAACCACATCCCAGCCACGATACCCGAATTGCTATCGAAATTGTACTCTATTCCAGGGGCTAGACTAAGGTTGTCTTGGGAAGGCGTGCCATTTTCAGCAGGCACTCCCGAAGAAGAAGTGCCAGGAAATCCTGAAAATGTGGAAGAATCGGTGTAGTTATAGACGACATCGCAAACTACCCCGAGTGCTTGCGTGATACTGCCTTGGTAGCCTAAATTGAGTTTCAATTCGTGTCCTCGTTGAATGGTCCCTTTGGTGTCGGCCCCTCCTCCGTAAGCATGGATTCCCTCCACGTCGACATCGGACGCATAGACATCAACAGCACAAGTCAGCCGCAGATTCATTGGGTGTTGGGAAAACCACCAGATCACCTTAGAAGTATTCAGGGAAAGTGCCGTCACAAAAGAGCCATTTCCAATCAGATCCAACCCCTTTTTCGAGCTCCTTGCCTGTTCAAATTTCCCCGTTGGAAAATTCTGATTGACATAGAGTTTGATTGCAGGTACGTAAGGCCCTTCCTCTACCAATTGAATACCCCATTGCGCTCCTGTATCTGAATACCCCCCTGCCGATACGCTTCCTTGCCATTGGTAGACCCCTCCTACGTTCAAGACAAGATCAGATCTTGGAAAAATTCCCGTTTGGATAATAGCAAGCGGATTGAGAACAAGCGTGTCTTGAACATTTTCGGTATGTCTTTTCTTGTTGTACTTCGCGTAGTTATTGGTCACAAATAAGTAAGGCTGGGTATTGATCATACCGATTGGGACCGTAGAAGAAGAGCCCGTAAGTAGAGGACCTGAATACCAAGGTTGAAAGCTTTCTTTTGCTCTTTTGTACCTCTCCTCCGCAGAGGCCAGCTCTTTTTCAATTTCCGCTATGGAAGCTGTAGAAGTTTCCGCTAGCGCAATTTTAGGGAAGGTACTCACTAGTGTGACTAGTAGGAACAGCAAAAAGATTCTATACATATATCTGACCTGTGGAAGACTAGCAATACCTATCCTATAAAAAAAGCTTTTTCTTTTCCCAGGAAAATGTTGTATATCCTCGAATAAAAGAGGTAAAAGATGGTTGATGATACTTCCCCTACAAGACGCAATCCCATGAATGTGCAGCAAGAACACATAGCAGAGTTCCACAAAGGAGAAAAGTTGTTCAAAGATGCCTTAGAAAGCTTTGAAAACACCGATGTGGGAGAGCTTCATAAAAGGCGAGAATTTAAAGAAGTAATGGATCAAGCCATGCAAGTGATGAGCCAAACGGCTAAAGAGGCTTGTCAGTCGGGAAGGTTAAAACATCTGAAAGAGAAGCTAGACGGAGACTTCCAGAACTTTCACAAACATCTGGAGTGCAAAGATCAGGAAAAAGTGAGTCAAGATTGTGACAAGCTACGGAAGGACCTAGAAGAAATCAACAGGGAATTAAAAACTTCTTGAATAGAAAGAGTCGTCATATCTAAGAGAACTTTTCTTACGCAAGAGCTACAAGTAACTCTTGCGGTTCCATTTCTTAAAAAAATACCTATGTGCTTCGAAGGCGCATCCTTGAAAAGAGGGGATGTCCAAGGTACGAGATGTGCACATTTTCCAGAGGATCTGATTTGATATATGCGAATTTGTAGTGGTAAAGAGGTGCAAAAGGAAACTCTTCCATTAGAATGGTTTCTAGCTTTTGGAAACCCTCATCTCTGTTGATATTGAAGCGCTCTTTTTCATAGACTTCCATATATTCAGGACATTCCCAACCAGGATAGTTGCGAAGATTAGCACGTGAGGTAAACCGTTCGAGAACATTGATCGGGTGATTGATTTCACTAATGAAAGCGCAAAGAGATACCTGGTAGCTACGTGATTGGATTTTTGCAAGCACATTTTTGATGGTCACTTTTTCTAGTCGTACATTCAGCCCAAGCTCTTTTTCCCACAATTGTTGGATGTGTTGCACGACCAGGTCGTTCAATTGAGAGCCCCAGTAGGTAAATATAATGGGTTTTTCTAATTCTTCTTTAGTGAGATTTGCTTTGGCAAGCTCTTGCTTTGCAAGAGCAATTGCACAATCTGGAAAGAGGGGAGGTTGGGGATTTGTTGTAATGATTTGGGGTAGAGCTCGTGTGGCAATTTCCTCTTGCAAAAGGGTCAAATTGTTTACAATCGAGCTACGATCGATTGCGTAGTTCAAAGCCCTGCGTACATGACGATTCTTGAGAAGGGGATCTTCCACATTGAAACAAAGCACCTTTGTGCCGAGAACATCGATACTCTGCAGCTTTTTTTCTTTGATCAAAGTGGGAAAGGCACTCACGGGAATAGGAGATACGGGAGAGCCTAGGAAATCGATTTCTCCTTTGCGGTACATGCGCAGATACGTCATCTCACTCGGAACAATCCGGACCCAAATACCATCAAGAGAAATCTCCTCTTTCTTGTAATAATAGGGATTCTTTGCAAAAACAAGCTCAGATCCATGTATCCATTTTTTTAGCATGAATGGACCGTTCGTAATGAAATCTTCTGAAGCATCTTTAGCCCAATCAGGATTTTTATCATCAATCCCTGGATAAGCTGGGACAAGGGCGCTAATGGCAGTAGTCTCCAAAAAGGGAGAGTGTGGATGTTCAAGCTCTACGACGAGTGTGTGCGCATCTTTCGCGTATATGCCTACGTCATGGATCGAACCACCTTGTAAATGGGCCTTGCGCGCGTTCTTGATCGGATAAAGCAGATAGGCATCCTTCGAGAGAAATTCGGGGCGTAGCATTGTCTTCCAGCTTTCTGCAAAATCGCGCGCTGTTAATGCTTCACCATTGGACCAACGAGCATTCTTCGCGAGGTGAAATGTGTAAGTTTTTTCGTCTTCCGAAAGAGTATGACTTACAGCTAAAGCTGGGATCAACTGACCTTTTTCATCAATTCGCATCAAACCCTCAAAAGCAATCCAATGCAAGGGAGATGCAGTCATGCTTACACCTTTACGCGGATCCATCCAGCAAGGTTCAGACTTGCTGATGATGCGTAGATAATTTTTGGGGATAGGATCTTGTCCATTTTGGCAAGCAGTAAGGACACAAAAGAACAGGAAGATAATAAATTTTCTCGTCATAATCGCTTTAAAAAGATTGTTATTCCATGTACAGTAACATAATCACATTTTATTGGAAGGATTTTTTATTTTTTCGAATTTTTCTCCTCTTTTAGATAAACTGTAACATTTTGTAGAAGAGATGTTTGGAACAATTCTTCATGATTTTTCAAATAGAAAACCGCTTTTTTCTGGAAGTATATCCATCTTGAATCCCGCATTCCTCTACCCTTTCATCTTGATGCGTATATTTTTCAAAAGGGGCGGGAGTGTTGCAAGTATGTGACGTTGACTAGGATTGAGGTTCAAAATGATCGCATGTATTTGAGATTGGGTCTTCTTGAGTAACAGATCCATTCTTTCAAACGCTTGAAAAATCCATTTCAAACTCGGTTGTTATATCGGTTCTCCTTACCTGGCTAGGTGCTGCTTTTCCTTATCTCTTTGCATTTCTCGCGAATTTGCTGTTGGGAGATCGTGTGCCAAGCATACATAAGGCAGGTCATCATACCAAGAGTATTGTGCCTCCTCTTGTTGAAGAATACGAAACAGATCGCGAAGGATGCGTTTTGCTAGTTGATGCGCATTTCCCAGGTAGGTGGGATGTTTTTTTCCAGCTCGTTTGTAACAAAGAAATAGTGTCTAAACGAGAAAAGGGCAAAAATCACCGGGTCGTTTCTTTCCTCAAAGAAAAAAATCGGATTGTTTCACCTTACCTTGTGGAGAGAGTGCGGGAAATAAGTCATCAAGAGCCTCGTACAAAAATCCCGCTTTTTTGCTTACGCAAATCTTCATTCAAGATGGGTATATCGCCTTTGAAGAAATATTCACAGCTGTGTATGGTGGGGAATTTATGCTACATTTTTGCAAATTCTTTACATATTTTTTCCTCCTCTTCGTTGCAATGCGCGCGTTAGCAAGCGTGCCTTTGGAAAAAATAGACGATTTACATCCGGAACAACACCTTTTAAGCGGTGTCAGTGAGCCTTTCTTGTTTGTCGAGAGTTGCAACGGTCTTACGGGTAATTGGGGAGGCGCACGGTCTGATATGCGCGCTTCGGGCATTGATTTTCATGGTAGCTATGCAATCAACGCAGCTGCAAATGCTGGAGGGCGCTCGCAGGGCGCCACGCAGGCGAGCTCGCTTCAAGCGGACTTGACATTTGACTTAGAACAACTTTGTTCTCTTCCCTATTGTGAATTGTTCATCAGTGGAGCGTATCGCTTTGGACGCAATTTAGCAGCGCTTAGAATCGGAAACACATTCAGCGTACAGCAGGTGTTTGGTGGGCAAACCATTCGTCTGATCGATCTATATCTTGCTTGCAAGATACCAGAACTGTTGATGGTGAAAATAGGGAGAATCAATACAGGGGAAGACTTTCAGATCTCTCCTCTTTTCTCTCAGTTTATGAATAACTCTTTCAACGGAAACCCAATTATCCCCAATTTCAATTTTCTATTCAGTGTCTTTCCCGTAAGCACATGGGGCGCTTATTGCGCTTTTTATCCTTTGCCCAAGGTGTGTTGGAAGACAGGCATTTACCAAAATAATCCAAGAATTTTTGCGAATGAGACGCATGGAGTCTACTTCCGCTTTACTCCCTCTTTAGGAGCTCTTGTATATACAGAAGCCTCTTGCGCTGTTGATCACTCTGCTTCTTACTCTGCTACGTACAAAGTAGGTGGAGCCTACTCAACGGGAAGGACAAACCGGGTTTTGAAACCAGATGTACGGGGCAACTACGAACTTTACTTGCAGTGGGAACAGACAATTGCTTTTGAAGAAAGAACGCGTTTTTTATCCCCATTTTTTACGTTCTTATATTTTCCTGCAGACCGCAATCTTTTTTCCTATTTTTATATGTTGGGTTTCCAGGGCCTTGGATGGGTTCCTACGCGGGAGAAAGATGGAATTCACTTCGGGTTTTCCCAAGGATTTTTCAGTAAAAAGTTAGGTACTAGACAAACATTTGAAGGCGCCTTTGAACTCAATTATAAAGCGCAGATCACCCCCTATTTTTATCTGCAACCCAATTTGCAATATGTCCTGCGTCCTGCAGGATACCGGAATCGTACCAATGCTCTAGTTTTTGGACTCCAGTCGGAGTGTATCTTTTGAGTCGGATTTACGTCATGCGCCATGGTTCTTGCGATACTGCAGTAGAGCCTATGTCTCTTTCATCGGAGGGTCAAGAGATTATCAAAAAAGCCTCTGCTCTTCTTCCGAGGGATCTCTCTTTGCAAGAGGTCCATACAAGCTGCAAATTGCGTTGCGTGCAAACGGCTCGGATTGTTGCAGCAAAAACGGGGTATACTCGCTCTTTATTGGTGCGAGAAGAGCTTGTTACTCATCTATCTAGCACTTGGCTAAGACAGTTGTCTTGTTATTCGGAATACTCTGCCTGTCTGATTGTGACGCATCTACCTGCAATCCAAGAATTTTTACGTGAACAATCTCTACTTGGCGCGGCAAATATGCGGTTGCATCCGGGCTGTATTTTCTGTTTTGATTTCGCTCGAAAAACGGCACAAAAAATTTACTAAACTTGAAGGAGAATTTTGTGGGAAAGCATACTATTTATCTGATTCGTCATGGACAAACCGAGGCCAATGCGCTGGGCCAGCATGCAGGCAGGTACGACGTACCGCTCGATTCGACAGGTATTGCACAGGCGAAGAAGTTGGAGCCCTTTTTTAAGGGAATGGAGATCGATTATATTGGCTCTAGCCCGCTGCAAAGGTGTCAGCAGACTTGTTCGTTTGCGGGTTTAGCTACCAAACAAAAACCTGATCTCATCCCCGATCTCATGGAATGGGATTATGGAGAATACGAAAAGAAAACCCTACAAGAGATTTACAAGCAAGAGCCTGGGTGGAATGTGCTTTTGCACGGCGCGCGTGGGGGAGAATCAGTCTCCGCTGTAGAGGAAAGAGCCCGCCGCCTAATCACTTCGTTATCGGAAAAAAGGGGCACATCAGTCCTTTTTTCCCATGGCCATTTTTCCCGCGTTTTGAGTATGCTGTGGATTGCTCTTCCCGTAGATGCAGGGCGCTTTTTTGCCTTTTTCAATGCGCACATCTCCGTATTGCAATTGCGCGAGGGAAATCGGGAGATTTTACGCTGGAACTCTCCTCCTGGCTCTTGAAGAACGTGTCGAAAATCCGTGACTTTTTTATGCAATCTCGCTAAATTTGTTTGAAATTCATTTTTGGAATTTCTATGCGCCGACTACTTACTTTTCTCTTTTTGTTTCCTCCGCTTTTTGCTTCCAAGACATTTTCTTTGGGTGTTAAGACTCTAGAGCTCTTCGATGAAGAGCGTCAGCATCCCGTTTTGATCGAATGCTGGTATCCTACGGACGCAACACAGACTGACTCAGCGGTAGAGCCGCGAGAAGATGTAGAAAAGTGGAAAGAGATTTGGGTTCTCCCAGAGCAAATTAGAGATGCTGCCGTCAGCGACCAGCAGGAGCGCTATCCACTTTTATTGCTGTCTCACGGCAATTGTGGTTTTCGAGCTGAGCAGAGTTGGTTCGCTGAGAAGATGGTGCAAAAAGGGTATATTGTTGCAGGGGTTGAGCACTATGGGAACACCTGGGAGGTCTACGATCATACCTATGTGTGTCGTCCTTGGGAAAGACCAATGGATGTCCGCTTTGCTCTCGATTTTCTTCTAGAGGCCTCTCCATTTTCTTCACGTATCTCTCTGGATCAAATCGGTCTGTGTGGTTACTCTTTGGGGGGGATGACAGCACTTTTGTTAGCAGGGGGTATATTGAGCGAGCAGGACATGAAAGATGAGTTGCTGAATCGTTATTCTTTACCAGAATTCTTGCTGGACCGTTTTTTCTTGAGCTTAGATCGGGAGAAAACCTTTTCCTCTTTCAAGGATGAAAGGATCAAGTCGTACTTACTGTTCGCTCCGTTTGCAAATATATTTCATCCTGAAAGTCTTTCAGGCATTTCTGCACCGATGCGTGTTTTGTACACGTTGGGAGACAGCGTTGTACCTCCTTATGAGCATGCACTCAAGTTGGCAAGAGAGGTCAAAACAGCGAAGGTAGATGCTCTAGATTTTGAAGCAGGTCACTATGTCTATCTCAATAAGATGACAGCATCTGGAAGAGAGGCACTTCCAGAATGCATGTATGAAGAGCATTCCAATATCAATCAGCAAGAAATTTTTGAGAGGATCGTTCAAGAGGCAGATCTATTTTTTCAGACGACTCTATTTACGATGCCTTAGGATTGTTTCTTATTGATTCGCTCTTTCTCGGTTGCTCGTATTTTTTCTTTCATTTCAGCAAAATTATCGATTAGTATGCCAAAATCAGCTTTACGAATCGCTAGTACGTCAACGGGAGTTTTGCAGCGGATCGTAGCTGTTCTCGATCTCTCATTCAATAGTGACATCTCTCCAAATACCTCACCCTCGTGCAACTGTGCAATCGGCTTTTCTGTCCCACTTTTCCAAACCTCTACACTCCCTTTGACCAAGATATATAGATAGTCTCCTAAATCGCCTTCTCGGAAAATCTCTTCTTCTTTTTCGTAGTGCAAGGCTCGTATTCCTTCGCTTGGGGTGAGCTTGAGCTGCACAGGCTCTATCGGTACGATCATATCGAGGAACCAGGAAAAAAGGACCTTCAATTTCCGACTCAGACCAGGCAATTTGATCCAATAGACTACACGCCAAAGAATCCATGCAAAAAATCCAGAAATACGGATCTTACCAAATAGTTCGGCAACAGCACTATTGTGCCCTAGAGCCGCCATCAATCCGAGACATTGGAAACGAAATACTTTTGTAGGTTGCTGCGCCATTTTTGCGTAGATGTTGTGCGCAAGAACTTTTCCCTGCCGGACAGCATATTGGGCTGTAGGAGGGCAGGGCGCATCTTCTTTTGTGAGGTCGGGAATGTGCGCGCAGTCGCCGATTGCCCAAACGCAAGAAGTGCCTTTCACTAGCATACTTGCATCCGTTTCTACGCGCCCGTGGACCTTGGGAAGATCCATATTTTCAATGAGGGGATTGATGGCTGCAGGAACGGTAGAGATCACCGTTCTTGAGAGAATTTTCTCTCCATTATCGAGTAGAGCGCCTCGAGGTGTCGCAGAAATTAACTTCGTATGAAACAAGATCTCAATGCCCCGTTTTTTTAAGAGTTTTTCTGCATACATAGTAAGGCTTCTCGGCATCTCCCGATCCATCAAACGGTCTTTACTATGCACGAGAATCACCCGAATGTCTTTCGGATCGATTGTGCTGTAATTTTTTGCAAGTCGCATGACTAGATCGTGGATTTCTGCAATCACCTCGGTGCCGGAAAATCCTCCCCCTCCCACAACGTACGTTAAAAGCGCTTTTTTCAAAGCAATATCTGTCTGGTAGGCAGCAGTTTCCATTGTTTCAATAATATGATTGCGTATAGTCAATGCATCGGAAAGCGTTTTGAATGCAAAAGCGTGTTCATGAAGACCGGAAGAGCCTTTGAAGTGCGTTACATTTCCAAGAGCAATCACAAGGTGTGTGAACCAGATCACAGAGGATTTGTGCGTATACTTGGGCATCATGGAAATTTTCTTATTTTCCAAGTCGACCCATTCGAGCTCGCGCACATAGACCTGGC
The DNA here is from genome assembly GCA_039179045.1 of Chlamydiota bacterium. GTDB lineage: Bacteria > Chlamydiota > Chlamydiia > Chlamydiales > SM23-39 > JBCAXK01. The sequence continues at coordinate 52,365 of JBCDEZ010000002.1, forward strand.
ACCCTTTCAGCAGCCGCGAAAGGGAAGAAACTGTGTCCAAAATACCGATGGCACCTCCCACTACTTCGGCTAACATGGGCTGGTAGACAAAATAGTTTTCCCGATTGATCAAAATGATTTCTATAGTGCCCGCCTTGAGGCGCTTGCGGAATTTTTTTACGAGATGCATGGCAGTATATGCGCCGCCAAAACCTCCCCCTAGGATTACGATTCTTTCCATACTCTTTCTATAGCATGTGTAAAAACATTCTAGTAAACCTTTTTCGCGCAGCCGTTGCAAAAAGAGTCTTGTACCTTCCTAAGAAATCGACTAAATTGCTCATTTTTTATCTGAGGTGTGTTTTGAGAAAGAACAGTCTGGTTTTTCTTCTCTTGATTGCCCACCCTATTGCGATGAATGCCAAGTGTGTTGTTTTGCAAGATCGGCAGATACTCGATCCTATCTACATGGGATTTTCGAAAGAGTCATCCCAATCTCGGACCCCTTAGCCTAGCCACTTTTGTTGAGCTTGCGACAGATTGGTAGAAAAAATTGGCGAGCAAAGATACCCACAGAACTGTTGGGAACGTTTTTCGGTGTTCTCGTTAAGGTCGGGGATTGCTTGTAGTGTCTAGGAGAGGAGAAGGTATCTGCGTGCCGTATACCCTGTACAATATGAGATTTCTTCGGGATGTTTGCTTTGGGAAAAAGAGCTAATTGAATGCATTCTTGTTCGAGAAACATTTGAGAAAATCCTGCAAGCAATGCATGCATACCCGCAAAAAAGTGCGCTGTATACTGCATCTGTTTTTGCGTACGCCCAACAGATGCGTGGATTGCAACTACTAAGGATTTATGGTTGTGGGTAAGAAGGGATATCTGGTTTTTTCGTGACTTTACTCTTCTTGATTATTTGATGAGGAGTCCTCTTGCTGCTTTTTCTGAAAACGCTTTGCCCGTTTTTTCTTGTTGCGACGAATTTTATCCCGAAGCATTTTTTGTGGATTTTTTTGGGGGAAGAGACGCATTTCGAGTTTTTCACAGAGGATTCGTCTCGCAAAAAATCGGTTGCTTTCCCGCAGACGTTCCTTTTGACACTTTACAGCGATTGCTGAAGGCACATGGAGAAGATGAACGCAAGAGGCAGTTTTCTGCATTTTTTGCCCCCCTTTTCCCGATCCTATGACGAATTTTTCTTCTAGGTCCGACTCTTCGATCCCCAAATCTTCCATCCGCGCTCGCAAAGCTTTCCACTTTTCTTCAGAAATAGACATAAAAGTCAAGATACACTAGAAAGGAAATTAAGAACAAATTTTGGATTGTTATGCGCTTTCTTGTTTTTTTGCTTTTTTTGTCCTACACGCAGCCTGGTTTTGCCGTCCTCTCTCCTCTTGCACAGAGCATTCGAGAGATGCAGCAATTGGTACAAAGCCGTGAATTGCAAAAGCTACCCAATACAGAGGTAATTGAAGAAATTGTACGCACGGATACAGGTTTTGTTATTCTGACAGAAAATTACCAGATTGTAGTCGATAGAACGTATAGAGATCGCTCATTTCTTGGACCAAAGCAGTTTGAGTTGCACTTCCATACTCCTGAAGAGCTCTAGAGAACTGCTTTTCCCTTTCCGTAAAGTCTTTTTCATAGATAGAAGAATTGATTGCTCACTAGGGGAAAAAGGAGTAGATTGTATAAAATCAGAGAATCTATGTTGGATTAGGCATAGTTTGCACCCATTTTCTGCATATTACCAATGAGGTTAATTTCTCCTTATGGATCTGTTTTTTACACATTATATCTGGATTTTGCAATGCTTTTTGATAGTTCTTTGTACGATCATCTTTGTCTACTTAGAGAGGTTTTTCTACCGCTTTTTGCTTCCAAGGGTAGAAGGCACTCCGAAGCTGTGGGACAAAGAGCTTTTGGAGGCTGCTCACCCTCCAATTGTTAGCGCAATTTGGCTTTTTGGTCTCTCTTTTGCTGTCGAATGGGGCAGCGAATATCTACAGCACCCCCTTTTAGATGCCTTTCCGCAATTTGTTCGAGAGATGGGCATCGCATTTTTCTTTATCTGGTTTTTGGTGCGTTTTATCCGTGGTATGGAAAATGCACTCCTTTCTGAGAAAAACCGACGCTACCGGATGGACAAAACATCTGTTCAAGCAGTCTGTCAGATTTTGCGTCTTTCCGTTTTGATCACAGGCGCACTTGTTTTACTGCGCGCTTTTGGAGTTCCTCTCTCAGGAGTTGTCGCTTTTGCAGGAGCTGGGGGGCTTTCAATCGGTTTTGCCGCTAAAGATGTCCTTGCGAACTTCTTCGGTGGTTTGATGATTTTTCTCGATCGCCCCTTCAAGCTGGGAGATTGGATTCGTTCACCTGATAAAGAGATCGAAGGTACAGTCGAAAAAATTGGCTGGAGGCTCACACGCATTCGCACCTTTGACAAAAGGCCTTTGTTCGTGCCTAATGCGCTTTTTTCGACCATTGCGGTAGAAAATGCTTCTCGTATGAAAAATAGACGGATCAAAGCAGTTGTGGGGGTTCGCTACCAAGATGCGAAAAATATTCGGAAGATTGTGAGTGAAGTGGAAGAGATGTTGCGCACGCACGCAGAAATTGATTGGTCGCAAACCTCTTTTGTTAATCTCATTCACTTTGGCTCTTATTCGCTCGATTTCATGATCTATGCATTCACCAAGACAACCGATTGGATCCGCTTTCAAAGAATTCAGGAAGAGGTATTCTTGCGCACGATTGATATCATTTTGGAAAACGGTGCCGAGTGCGCGTTACCCTCTACCACCTTGCATGTTCCAGGAGCCTTGCATGTGCGCTCAGAGATTAGCGGTTAGAGCGCTGCTTGGTGATTTTGACCGTCAAAGTCGCAAAAGAAATGAGTCGATCTTCTTGCCTAATCGATACCTGCCATACCTGAATCGATTTCCCGATGCGAACGGCCTTTGCAGTAGCGACAAGAATGCCTCTGTCCGTAGAGCGGAGGTGATGGATTGTCAGATCCACTCCCGCAGCAGCCTCCTTGCTGGAATCGCAGCAAAAGTGAGCGGCCATCGAGCCCACGCTCTCGGCAAAAGCGGCGCTAGCTCCTCCATGTAAAGAGCCAAAGGGTTGACTTGTCTTTTGTGAAACAGGCATGGTGGCAGACAGAGAATGATCGTCGATGTTTTCGTACCGAATCCCTAGGACTGAGGAAAGAGAGCCTTCCGCTAAGGTATTGATCTGTTCTAAGTTCGGCTTATTCTTCCAAATAGTTTTTTTCACGGAGTTGTTTGTACCAGTAATCTCGTATATTGATAATGCACAAAATGCAGACAATCATTCCAATCACATAAGCAAAAGATAAAAGAGCGTTATTCAAAGACTCAATATAGGCTTGTCGGTAAATATAGTCAACAATCTCTTGTAATGCTCGCCCCTTTGCTTGATCTCGGTTTTGTGCAAATATGCTTTTTTCTAGATTGTGCATAGCATTTGTGTAGGCGCTAAGATTTTGATGGACAGATTCCATGAAAAGTTGCTTATGATATATGTTGCGCCTCAATGCGATGATGCCTAGGATTGAGCCTCCGAAAGTCGCCCCAATTTGCCGGAAAAATGTGACCATACTAGATCCGTCTGAGGCGAGGGGAGCGGGGAGCGTTTCCAAAGAAGAGCTGGTGACAGGACCGATCGAAAGGCCCAAGGAAAAGCCGCGCAAAAAGACCAGCATTGCAATCGATGATTCGGCAGATTGGATGGTGAATTGCTGATTCAAAAGCAGGCTGATGATGAGTAGACACAAGCCAGACAGACTCAAGATTTTTGCGGAAAGTGTGCGCATCAAGTAGGTTGCAAGCATCCCCCCAAGGCCCAGCGAAAGGCCGTAAAATGAGGCGATATATCCGATGCGTCCATGATCGTAGAACAATCCTTTTTCTAGATACTGCACAAGCAAGTTTATGCTCGAAAAAGCGATCATACCTACTGTGAAAAGAGTGATGCAGCCCAAATTGAACGCAGGGTAGCGGAAAAGAGCAAGGGGAATCATGGGATTTTCTACTCTGCTTTCCATCAGAATCGCCCCGAGAAAAAAAAAGCAAAAACAGGATAGACAGCTGAGAATGTAAGGAGATCTCCATCCTTCTGCTGTTGAGGGCAAATTGCCCTCAGAGAGCGCAACCAAAATCAGAGAAATCGAACAGGTAAAAAGGAAAAACCCGCGGATATCGAATGCCCCTCGATAGATTTTTTTTGTCTCTTCGTGGCAAATGCATCCGAGCACAAACGTGAGCAGGCAAAAAGGGAGAAGAGACAGAAAGGCTGTGTTCCAGACAAAGTGCATCGCGCAGTATCCCGAGAAAATAGGGCCGAAACCAAACCCTATTGTTAGAGATAGCGCTAGGTAGAGATTGATAACAATACCTAGTTTTTCTTTGGAGAACTCTTTGACCAATAGTGCCAGAGAAAGGGGAAAAATCAGACCAGCTCCTACCCCTTCGAACAAGCGGGAGGCAGCAAGAGACAAAAAGTCGCGTGAAAGCCCCACGCCTCCCGTTCCGATGGTGAAAAAAGCGACGCCTAGGCAAAAGATTTTTTTGTAGCCAAATCGATCGGCGATCCGGTTCGCAACAGGAACAAAGGTATTGGTTCCTAAAAGATAGATGATGGTCATCCAAGAAGACAAAGAGCCGTTGATCGCAAGATCATCGGTAATGATGCTTTGCAGAACAACGGTACTATTTGATGTGAGGAATGCAAGCGTAGTTGGGATAAGTACGCTTAGGAAGATCAAGCCTTTATGCACCGGATGCTCTCGGGGAAGTAACGACACGTGGCAGTAGCTCTCTAGTTGACGTGGATTTCCACTTCGCAGCTCATTCCTGGGAATAGATACAAAGGCTCCGCTGGTTTTTCTAAGGCGATTTTCACCGGGATTCTCTGGACGACTTTTGTGAAATTGCCCGTAGCATTTGAGGGAGGAATGAGCGCAAACTTCGAAGCTGCCGAAGGTTTGATCACCCAAACTCTCCCTTGCAAAGTGCGATCGGGGTAGCAGTCCACGCTCACTGTCACCTTGTCTCCTATCGAGACTCTTCCAAGTTTTGTCTCTTCGAGTTTTGCTGTGACCCAGAGAAAATCGAGCTCATGTAAGGTGAATAAAGGAGCCCCTACGGTCGCTACATCTCCTGGTAAGATCCACCTTTTCGCAATGTATCCGCTTCTCGGAGCTACGATTTTTGTATGGTGCAACTTGGCTGAAATCACCTCCTCTGCCGCAAGTGCCTCTTCTAATGAACTTTTAGCCACTTGCACCCCAAGTACTGCAATTTGGTAATTTTTTTCTTGGTGATCGAAAGTCAAAAAAGGGATGATCTCCTTTTCGAATTCCTCTTTAGCAATGATGAAATCGTCCCGTGCTTTGGCAAATAGCGCCTCCTCTTTTCTCAGAGTCTCTCTCATCACAGATACATGCGCGCTTGCCTCGACTAACTCTGCTTGCAAAATATCCCGTTCAAGATCGATGAGAAGTTCTCCTTTCTCTACAAAATCCCCCTCTTCTACATGAATTTGGGCGATTCTTCTTGGGATATCAGCGCTGATCTGTACGCCATAAGACTCGATGTAGGCATCGTTTGTCCAGACATAGGGCTTGGGTAGAAAAAACCAGGTGACAACGAGTAAGCAGCTGAGAAGTACTGTGAAAATGATGATCCATTGGATCATTTTTTTCGAAATATGGTGGGAAGAAGAATTTGCCATGCGCTTTATACCCCGTTCCCTTCGCTATAATGGATGAGAGAAAATTATTACAAAGGGTTTGCTTGGGGAAGATGGTACTATTTTCGTTTTGTTTTGAAATAAGCCCTTTTGGGAAAGTCAAGAACTGATGCGAAAAAATCGATAGGGCAACGAATCATTCCAAAGTCTAGTAGGGAAATTTGGTGTCGGTGCGAAAAGTATTCAGCTAGATGTATCTTGGACATGGTTAGTCATCGGCCCATTTTATAACAACCTGTAGTCTCGGAAAATAGGAAAAAGAGGTTCTCCAAGAATTGTTCTATGCAAAATAGAGCGTGCTCCTGGGTTTTGTTCATGATCTTCAGGTCCCGCTAGATGTTCTCCTACAATCCAAAGGTCGTGGCCTAGTACCAACCAAACTGCAGAAAAATAGCAGATTACTCCGAAAAAAGCCATATTTCCGACAAGCAAGCTGAGGACCAAGCTTGTGGCAGAAAGAGTCGCGAGAAAAAGGCTCGATACTCTTGCTACAATCGATTCTTGCAGGGAAGTGCGCTGGTTGAACTCATCTGAGTCTCTTACGAGGGGTTCGTTGCGTATTTCTAACCAGCGCGAAATGTCTGTATATAATTTTTGTATAGAATTCATAATTATCTAAAATGTTATCCAAAATCATTTTACAAAATTAATATTAAAAAAACAAAACATTAAATTAACTTATTATAAAAATTATAAATTCAATTTTTTACATAAATTATTCAGATAAAAATTAAATTGTTTTTTTATTTGTTTTTTCG
>JBCDEZ010000003.1:0-53779 GCA_039179045.1 Chlamydiota bacterium
CCCACATGGTTGTGCTTTTGGATTACAGATTGCACCTCTCGGGAAAAACGGGTTATTGGTTGGGTTTCCTCAAGGTGTTTTTTTACGTAGGTTTGAACAGAGGATCCTTCTGGATTGTTTTCAAACATAAATTGGCCCGTATGCTGATCATACACCATACCACATCGACTAACATATAAATGAATAATAGACATAACATGTATTTATAAAAAGAATGATTTTACCAATTTAGTCTTTTTTCAGCTATTTTTTTATACCCATTTCACTTGAAGAATTGAGTTAGTTAGAATAATAGAGATGAAAAAGGGTCTTGGCCTAGATGAGGTGGGCATAATTCTTTTGGGGAAACGGACGAGATACGAGCGAAAAGCTCTTGTAGGAACAGCATTCTCCAAGATGAAAGGACTTTATGGTCCCATGTTCTACTCAAGAAAACCAAGCGCTCAAGAGCAGCTCATTGCAAGGGCTACCGCTTTTTTTGCAATATAGGGGTCTTTGCAGGCCTCCAAAGCCTTCGATTGTACGTATGCTTGTTGCTTGTAACCGAGAGCGTAGAGCGCTTTTGCGCGATTCAAAAGAGAGGGGTAGTGGTCTTGATGCAAGGCCAAGGCTCTATCGAGGTAGTGGAGCGCTTCGAGATTGTTGCCTGTTTCTAAGTATAGGGCGCCCATGGTCTGCAAATCGTAGGTGTTTTTGGGAGAGATGACAACGAGTGCTTGGAAAATCGTCAGGGCGATTTCGTAATTTCCCTCCTTCACGTAGGAATATCCTACAAAGCGTAGGTCGTCCAACTCCTCTTTTGACCAGTGTAGCAACTTTTTCCAGTCCATCTTTACCCTTTGTGGTACTGGTTGCGTAGTGTGTTGACGAGATGCAGGTCGTCGTTGAGTCGCTGTAGAAGCTGCAAAAGGCCTTGGATAGAGGCCTTTTCCTGTTCTGGGGGAGGCGCGTGCTTTGAGTTATCTGCCTTGGACGCGCTCTTTTTTTTCCGTTCATCTCCCTTGGAATCTTTTCCGGATCCTCGCTCGTCTGCCTTGCCCACAAGAGCGCACTTTTCAGCAAGATTGCGCAATGTATCTTGGGTGCCCATGCTGGGAATGAGCGTGTGCGTGAACAGTCTTCTCATAGCGGTAAAAAAATGGGGAGGAGGCAAGATATGAGCCCAATGATCTTGGGTGAGGTGGGGGCTGTAGTGCTTCTGAAACCCTTGCCAACTCGCCTCATAAGGGGACTGAGAGACGACTCCAGCTAAGTCCGCAACTACAGAGGTCTCCTTCAAAGAGGCACCCCGAAGAGCTTTGGATGTTGTTTTTAATTCCTCTTGATTTGCAATATATTGCAGCGATACGTCATCGCCTAAGTTATCGATCGTTTTTACATCTTTTGACATGTCGTATCTCTACACAATTCCTACTTCAAATCGTACCATTTTTGCCCTTTTTTTCGGTAGGCGTAGAAAAAGCAGTATTGCTACTTCAAAGGGGAGTACGCCCAATCACCGATTATTGGGCGCATCTGTTGCGATGAGAGAAACTTGCTACGAGCAATGCTGTAGCAGAAGGCAAGTAGACGAAAAAGCGTGAGATGAAGAAAATCATTTCTCACTTGCTTTTTATGAATTTTTTCCCGAGACTATTCATAGTTTTGGTCTTTCTTGCGCAAGATGCTTTTCTTTCATTTTGCTAAATTTTTTCTAGTTATGAACATGCATTCCGCATTTGCTGATTTTTTGCCAACCGTCTCTTTTTCAATAACTTAATTTACACTTCCCGGTTCCTTTGCAGTGTATTTTTGAACAAATTTCCCACAATTTCCCACACAGGAGAAATGGTGCAATAACTCTCTTAGAAGGAAAAATTTACGGTAGATTTTTCGCTGTAAAAATGGGAAAAATCTTGCCAAGATGCGCCTGCTTGCGTAAGATGTGGTACGAAGTGGGAAAAGCGGGAAAATGCAGTTTTTTAGTGGTTCTTGGAATACAAAATTGGATGAAAAAGGTCGCTTTGTCCTTCCGAGCGCTCTTCGAGATGGGCTCGTTGAGCAGGGGCGCCTCGAAATTTTCCTAGGCTTGAGCTTAGGAGGATGTTTGGCTATTTACCGCGAATCTGATGTTGCGAAGATGGTAGAGCGCTTCCGAGCAAAACAGCATCTCGCCCGCTATCAGTCTCTTTTCACTACCTTTTTCTCAAGTTTGCATCGCGCTCTCCCCGACAGAGTAGGCCGAATTTATCTCCCTCCGTTTCTGCAGAAAGTGGCAAACATCGAGAAAAAAGAGGAGCTTGCGCTAGTTGGTGTGATCGATAAAATTGAGATTCTACCTAGAGCAGTTCACGAAGAGCGCATGCGCCACTTTCTAGAAGAAGGGAGGTCCTCTTCTCTTTGTGAGGAATTGTTCTCCCTTTTGGAGCCAGAAAAACCTTCGAAGGCAGATATGCCTCTTTCGGAGGAAACGCAGGAGCTAGTTGAGGTGCCTGTTTGAGTCTTCTCCATACGCCTGTGCTGCAAGAGGAGATTTTGCAATACCTCTCTACTAAGGGGCTCCGTACTTTTTGCGATGCTACCTTAGGCAATGGAGGGCACGCTCTTGCTCTTCTCGAAGCGCATCCAGAAATTGAGATTTACCTAGGATTGGATCAAGACAAGCATGCTCTTGGAATAGCACGAAAACATCTTACGGGGAAAGACAAAAAAATCCATTTTTTGCACCGGAATTTTCGTCATATTGAGCAGATTGTCCAGGAGAAAGGGTTTGCCCCTTTTGACGGCATTCTTTTCGATTTGGGAGTCTCTTCAATGCAGCTCGATGAGCAGGGAGAGGGATTCGAGCAGCGGGGGTTTAGCTTTCTGCGCCCAGCTCCCCTTGACATGCGGATGAATCAAGACCAGCCACTCACCGCAGAGCAGGTAATCAACGACTATTCGGAAAAGCAGCTAGGGGAGATTTTTCGGGAGTTGGGAGAAGAACCTTTTTGGAGATCGATCGCCCGAACCATTCACCAAGCACGGCAAAAAAAGCGGATCACTACGACTACCGAATTGGTGGATCTGGTGGAGAGAGTAAAAAAAAGGCGCGGAAGACTCCACCCGGCTACTTTGGTATTTCAGGCGTTGCGCATTCTTGTCAATGAAGAGCTTATATCTCTCGAAGAGGGCTTGAGAAATGTCATTCCCCTCCTTGCAAAGGGAGGACTGCTTTTTGTAATCTCTTTCCACAGTTTAGAGGACCGCATTGCAAAACAGGTATTTCGTGCTGAGGCAAAAGTCGACGCCTCCTTGCGCATTCTTACAAAGAAGCCTTTGATAGCTACACGTGCAGAAACGCGGAAAAATCCTAGGGCGCGTTCAGCGAAGATGCGCATCTTAGAGCGCTCAGCAGATCACACTTAGCGGAACCTGGGGGGCCTGAAGGGATCTGCTGCGAGCGCAACGGCAAAAATGGGGACTTCTGATGAAATGCAAAAAGCTGATCCGTGGCTTTCCTATTGCCTTGAAAGGCGCAAAGGAGGTGGAGATTACGGGCATTTCTGCCGATGCGCGGCATGTTCTACCAGGCAACCTATTTGTTCTGAATAAGGACCATTCTTTCGGTGGAATCGGTAGCATGGCACATGCGATGCAAAATGGCGCTGCAGCGATTCTTACCGATATTTACGATCCATTCCTTGCCGTTCCCCAGCTTGTAACGCCTTCTTTGGAAAAAGTGGTACCTTCTTTGGTCGATCGGTACTACGGAAGCCCCTCTAAAAGAGTGCGTGTGTTGGGCATTTTGGGTAGTCAGGCAACTGTAGCCGCGCATCTGCTGCGACACTGTTTAGAAGAGCTGGGAGAGGCTGTAGGGCTTCTTAGTAGCGTGGAAAAGTGGAGGCAAGGGAGCTATGTCCCAGCAGATCTGTTTGCAGATGATCTCATCTCCAACCAAAAGTCTCTAGGGGAGATGTTGGATCAAGGCAAGAAGGTAGCGGTTTTGGAGATGCTTCCCAGAGCTCTCCAGGGGGGAGCCTTTGCGGAAGTCGATTTGCACGCCACAATTTTTGCGCAGTTCTCTTCTCAAGAGGAAGGGTGCCTACCGCCAGAGGAAATGCTACAGGAAGTCGCACCTCTTCTTCTAAACAATCATTGCTCGTTTGTGGCACTTAACGAAAACAGTCCCTACATTCCGTTTTGCCGAGAGACCCTTCGCATCCTGCCGAAAACCTACGGATTTAGCAGAAGAGCAGAGCTCCAGATGGCAGACATTTCCTTTTCTCAAAAAGGCACCAAGGGGCGTCTAGTCCACCGAGGAAAAAGTTCTCTTTTCTCTTCTCCTCTGTTGGGAAGGCCCCCTCTTTATGGGATGCTTGCTGCTTTGAGCGCTCTTGTCTCTTGTGGTTATTGTATAGAAGAGATCACTCCTTATTTGGCTAGTTTTCGCGGTGTGCCAGGGAGGATGCAGAAAGTAGGGCGTACGATCTTTGTCGATGCTGCGCGCACTCCTTCCGCTTTAGAAGAGAGCCTTCTTGCTCTACGCGCATGCACAAACAAACCCATTGTTCTTGTGTTTGGATCTTTGGGAGGTACTGCTCGAAATAGTCGATTTCATATGGGAAAAATTGCGGACCGGTACGCCGATTTTACCATTCTTACCAACAACAACCCTGGCGCGGAGGATCCTGCATCGATTGTAGCCGATCTGCAGGCGGGTTTTTCCAGCAATCGGCGGCAGATTGTTTTGCATCGTAGAGAAGCCATCTACGAAGGAGTGCGAAGAGCGCATGGAAAAGCTCTACTACTCATTGCGGGCAAAGGGCATGAAAAAACCGAGTCTTGCGCACACACAACGCTCCCGTTTGATGATGTGGAAGTAGCAAAAGAGGCTTTGCGGGTAGTTTCTCAAAAACAGGGCAGAGCGACCCTTTGAGCTCTTGGGAAAAAAAGATTGGAAAGAAAAGAGCGGTCCTTACAATGCGGAAGTAGGTGAGGGTCTAGCATGACAAGGGTCCCCTCTTAGCAAAAATCGAGATCATGGAGAAGGGATGACGCAAGCAGATATCGGAATTATTGGCCTGGCCGTCATGGGCAAGAACTTGATCTTGAATATAGCAGATCATGGGTATACCGTCGCGGCCTTCAACCGGAGTTTGGATAAGGTAGATCGCTTTGCCTCTGGAGAGGCAAAGGGCAAAACCATTCTTTGTGCGCACTCCTTAGAAGAGTTTTTACAGCTTTTAAAAAGACCGAAGAAGATCATGTTAATGATCAAGGCAGGCGGTGCGGTCGATGCTTTTATCGAGCAGCTCCTTCCCCATTTAGAGCCGGGAGACATCCTCATCGATGGGGGCAATAGTCACTACCCTGATACCCAAAGGCGTTATGAACAGCTCCAAAAAAGAGGACTCTTATTTGTGGGAACGGGTATCTCCGGAGGAGAAGAAGGTGCCCGGAGAGGGCCTTCGATCATGCCGGGAGGCAATGCTGAGGCATGGCCTCACCTAAAACCTATTTTTCAGTCGATTGCCGCTAAAAGCGAAGAAGGGGAGCCTTGCTGCGACTGGGTAGGTGAGGGGGGCGCTGGCCATTATGTAAAAATGGTGCACAATGGGATCGAATATGGCGATATGCAGCTGATTTGTGAGGCGTTCGATCTGATGCATACCGCTCTTCGAAAAGACTATCCTACGCTGCAAAAGATTTTCTCTGAGTGGAATCAAGGAGAACTCGACTCCTATCTCATCGAAATCACCGGGGATATTCTGCAAAAAAAAGAAGAGGATGGTCGGATGGTATTGGAAAACATACTCGATGTAGCCGGACAAAAAGGTACAGGTAAATGGACAGGAATCAATGCTTTAGAAGAGGGGGCGCCGGTTACCCTTATTGCAGAGGCGGTCTTTGCAAGATGCCTGTCTGCTTTGTATGAAGAGCGGCAACAAGCAGCGGGGCACTATCCTTTTGCCACCCCTCAAGGGGAGATCGATACAGATAAGGTTGCAGACGCTCTGTATGCCGCGAAAATCATTAGCTACTCCCAGGGATTCATGCTCATGCGCTTGGCTTCAGAAAAATATGACTGGAATTTACAATATGGCGCCATCGCGCTCATGTGGAGAGGGGGCTGCATCATCCGCAGCCGCTTTCTGGGAAAAATTCGTGACGCATACCGGAAAAACCCTGCACTCAAAAACTTGCTACTAGATGAGTTTTTCGTAGGAGAGATGTCCCGCGTGATCCCCAACTTGCGCGAGGTGGTCGCATTTGGTCTTTTACAAGGGATTGCTCTTCCTTGCTTTTCCGCGGGATTGAGCTTTTTCGATGGGTACCGCAGAAAGCGGCTCCCTGCGTACCTTCTTCAGGCTTTGCGAGACTATTTTGGAGCGCACACGTACGAAAGGGTGGACAAGAAGAGGGGAGAATTTTTCCACACAAAATGGACAGATACCTCGGGGGAGACGAGTTCTTCTTCTTACAATGCTTGAAAAGCAAGAACCTTAGTCTGCCTTCAATACAGCCATAAAGGCCTCTTGAGGTATACTTACTTTACCCACTTCGCGCATCTTTTTCTTTCCTTTTTTTTGTTTCTCCCAAAGTTTCTTTTTCCTCGTGATGTCTCCGCCGTAGCACTTTGCGGTCACGTTTTTTCCCGTAGGGCTCAGGGTTTCACGAGCTACAATTTTCCCTCCGATTGCGGCTTGGATCGGAATTTTGAAGAGCTGTCTTGGGATGACTTCCTTCAATTTCTGGCAAAGAGAGCGCCCCTTGGCTTCTGCTTTTGAGCGGTGAATGAGAATAGAAAAAGCGTCGACAGGCTCTTCATTGATCCGAATCTCTAGCTTCACGATATCGCTTTTGGCGTAATCGGTTAGTGTGTAATCAAAAGAGCTGTATCCTTTAGTAACCGATTTGAGCTTATCGTTGAAGTCGGTGATGATCTCGTTCATAGGGAAGCGGTAAGAGAGAAGAAGCTGTTCTGAAGAGGTGCTCTCTGTCTTTAGAAGGGTTCCTCGCTTGTCCGAGCCTAAGTTCATGACCGCTCCCAGATAGTCTTTGGGTACCATAATATGGCAAGCTGCATACGGCTCTTCGACGTAGGAGATTGTAGCGGGATCGGGATAGTGGGCTGGATTGTCAATCTCTTCTACCGCACCGTTTTGTAGGTGGTAGCGGTAAATTACAGAAGGAGCGCTCGAGATAATATCGAGTGCAAACTCTCGTTGCAACCTCTCAAAGATGATTTCCAGATGCAGCAGCCCCAGAAAGCCACACCGAAAACCGAAACCCAAAGCAAGAGAGCTTTCTTGCTCTACGTGGAGAGAGGAATCGTTAATCTGCAGCTTGAGAAGAGCGTCGCGGAGAGCTTCAAAATCATTGGTATCAATGGGGTAAATTCCAGCAAAGACGACAGGTCGGATGCGCTGGAACCCAGGAAGGACCTCCTTTGCAGGCTGCTTTTTGTGGGTAAGGGTATCTCCGATCTGCACATCTTCTGTATTTTTGATATTGGCGCAAAGATAGCCCACCTCACCTGCTCGAAGTGCCTCGACTGACCGTTCTTGTGGGGAGAAAAACCCCGTGTCCAGTACATCGAAGGATTTGTCTGTTTTCATGAGAAGAATCGTATCTTTTTTCCGTAGTGTACCACTGATAATGCGCACATAGACCATAACGCCCCGGTAAGGATCGTAGTGGGAGTCGAAAATGAGCGCTCGGAGAATCGTATCTTCTAGGGGATCTGGGGGAGGGATTTCTTGGACGATCCTATCCAAGAGCTCGGAAATATGCCATCCCGTTTTGGCAGATACATGGAGCGCTTCGTCAGCCGGTATTCCGATAATCTCTTCAATCTCTTTTTGCACCACTTCGGGTCGAGCTGCTGGTAGATCGATCTTGTTGATGACAGGAACGATCTCAAGATCCTTTTCTAACGCCAGGAAAACATTTGCGAGCGTTTGAGCCTGTACCCCTTGTGCTGCATCGACTACAAGAAGAGCTCCTTCGCAAGCGGCCAGCGAACGGGAAACTTCGTATGAAAAATCGACGTGGCCAGGAGTGTCGATCAGATTCATTTGGTAGGTAATGCCATCTTTTTGGTAATACATCCGAACGGGACGTGCTTTGATCGTGATGCCCCGTTCTTTTTCGAGATCCATATCATCGAGGAGCTGCTCTTGCATCTCTCTTTTTTCGACTGTCGCAGTCTCTTCGAGAAGACGGTCTGCTAAGGTCGATTTTCCGTGGTCGATATGAGCAATGATAGAAAAATTGCGGATATGAGCAAGATTATAAGTAAACATTCCCCGATTCTACTAGAAAAAAGCATAATCTCCAAGGTCCTTGTATGAGCATATTTTCCAGTGGAAAACAAAAAAACTCCTGAGTAATACATTTTTGAAAAAAGAAGTTGCACGCTTAACAAATATCGAGCGAAAATGAGGAAAAAGGAGGGGGATCATGAAAAAGGAAGGGCAATGGGAGTACAGGCAATTTGCACAGCACGTGCACAATTTGCGTATATCCTTAGAAAATTACCGCAAATACCACAAACATCCGGAGCATGTGTTAGCAGCGTACCGGCAAATCTGCAAAGATGCGCTAGGAAAGAGCCGCCTGAAGCGGGATTTGGCAAAAGCGATTGTAGAAACATTTCAGAATTTTCCCCTTAGATTGGGTCCTAAAGGACGCCCTCATAGCGCACATAGCTTTTTGCTCGACTATGAGTTGGGGAAAATTCGCAGTGAAAAGGATCTCGCCAAGGGCATGGACGGTGTCTGCAGCAACCTTGGTCTCACCATCATGCGGATGTATGATCCAGACAGCATTTCCGCGGAAATAGAAGAAACCCTCTCCGAATAATCGGAGAGGGTTTCTTCTGGAAGATAGGAGCTTGCTGTCGAAGATCCTATCTAAAAGCAGCATTCGGGAGGGTTACGACTTGGTCGTAGCCGTCTCTCTTGCCTCGAGATCTTCCGAAGACGACTCTTCTGATGCAATGATAGCATCTTCTTCGTCCTTTACAGAAACCGTGCTATCTTGGGAGGTCTTTTCTTTTGTCAAGCTCAAGAACTGCCCATTCAAAGAACGTACAGCTGTGAGCCAACAAGCGACGATCCCAAACAAAATGATCGCAATATACGGAGCCATGGCAATCACTGTTCCGAATGGAATCAGCAAGAGAGTCAGCAACAAAGAGCCTCCCGACTTGCCGAGTCTTGCGCCAACAACATCGATAGCTGCCTTTCCTTTCACTTTCATTTCAGAATCAAGGGGAATATAGGCCATCTCCTTTGTTGGATCGAAAAGGGAGTACTTAGAAGATTTGGTCATGATGTTTTGGATCATACCAATCAGTACTGCCATCGCCAAGGGTGAAGTTCCCATACTTGCCAAGAAAGTGACGAAATTCTCCTTAAAAATGATGAAGGAAAGGAACGTACTTCCCGTAATCAGCAGAACAATAGGAGTAATGGCGGCGGTGACTCCCCAGCCAAACATTCGGACAACGTTTCCTCCAACAAAGAGCATCATGATCGATGTGACAAATCCCGTATAATAGGAAAATTGCCCCATAAATGCAGCGTACTCATTGGGCGTAGGGTATTGCAGTTTGAGCTGACTTTTCCAAGTTACCTCTACAATGTTGATCGAAATGCCATAACCGATCACAAGCATTGCGATGCACGCCAAATACTTGGAAGAAAGAAGGTGCTTAAAGCTCTCTTTGATCGATAGCTTAGGCTTGTTTTTCTTCTTTACAGTTTCACTTGGATTGTAAAAACGGGGGTCTGTGAGAACATTTTTTCCCATCCAGTAGTGGATTGCCACTACAGCGATACCTGCTACAACAACAAGACCCATGAGCCAGTTCAACGAGTATTGCCAAGGGTCCACACCCTCTGGAAGAGAGCTCTGTAGTCGAGAAAAATAGGTAATCAAAGGTCCTGAGACCATGAGAGCTAAGTTCGCGCCCAACCCTAGTACAGAGTAAAAACGCTTAGCCTCTGTTACCTTCATGATATCGTTGGCAAATCCCCAATACAAAAGAGAAAGGACAACACTTCCCCAGAGCTCACTCATGATGTAGAAAAGGGAAAAAGACCAGTTTCGAATGATAGCGATCAGTCCCATAAACCCTTGTGGCAGAATTGCTTGTAAAGAATCTGCAAAAGCATGCGGATGCAAAAATTCTCGATTGGGATAGAGAAACAATGTGAAAAGTGCGAAAAACGCAATGAAAGGTACAATGGACGCGTAGAACAAGCCCTCCTTCGACAAGCTGTTGCTCAATTTTGCATAAATGAACAGAAACAAGACAGCAAACGGCAAAGTTCCGTAGAGTTTCAAGAAGGGGACGGCTTCGGCTCCAGACCCTTTAGCTGTCACAATAATCGCATCTTTTGCATCGCGCAAAATGGTGTAATTGAACGAGATCAAAAAAAACATCAAAAACATAGGAAGTAATTTTTTGAGCTCGAAATTGTGTACAGGCCAAAGTCTTGAGCGCCATTTACCAAATTCAGTGGTAGTCTGTGACATATCTTTGATCCTTAGTATGATATTATGTAAAATTTGATTGGTTTGCTAATGCAGAATCACAATGAATCAATTATAAAGGATTCTCCGTAAAAATCAAATACAAAATGAAGTCTGCTGGGTTGTTGGGGAGGGCGTCCGCAGCGATGAACCGCAGCGCCCTATCTTGTTTATGCGTTGCTTTTGTGCGTCGAATCTGTTGCCTCTTGCATGCCTGTTACGCATTCGGTATACATGTTCCAAAGATCTTGATCCACCTGGTTTTGCTTGATGGATAAAATAAGATTTCTTTTGCATGTAGCAAGAGATTTTTTTGGACTGAGGACCGAGATGATTTCCGTGTCGCCAGCTAACCTTGCAATGTTGAGCATCCGCTCCAATTGCGAACGAGTGAAAAGAAGTTGGTCTTTTCTTTTTCTCGATCCTCTAGCGGCCCTTGGTTTGGGAGCGATTACAGAGGGCTCTTCTTTTTGAATGACAAACTTCTTCAACAATTTTGCCAAATCTTCTGGTTTTTTTGATTTCATTTTTTTCAAAGTGAAATGGTGCATATATCCTCCACTGGACATAGGGAGATATTTGCACAGTTCATTTTCTTTTTTCGCTCCAATTTTTTTAATAGCCTTCTCAATAATGGCTTCTATGTCATTCAAATCTTTTTTCTCTTTGAGTGTTCCGTTTTGTGCATTGCTCATTTAAAACCTTCCTTACCGTTAAAATTTTTGCGTGGATTACCTTGGTGTTGTTCACGTGACATCGGTCCCGGTTTCCCTTTCTTTCTCATGGGGGATATCTTCGTTTGAAAAGATCCTGTTTTAGGCAAATTATACCCCGATAGATTAGAAGGAGAAAAGCAATCTTCAATATTGATTTATTATAGAAAAGCAAGTGCTTTTATGCAAGAATGCGAGTTTGTTTTTTTGAGAAGTTCGAATCGAAACAAGGGAGTCGGGATAGTCCATCGACAATATTATCTATTGAAAGCGCCCAAAGTGACCGGTAGAATTTAAAAGCTTTGGATGCTATGTTATGGTGGTATGTCGGAGGTTTTCTGAATAATAGAATGCGTACCTTGTTTTATATTCTTCTTGCCTCTTTGACCTTCTTGTGGCTTTTACCTAACAGATCTATTTTTCCAAGGACAGAAGAGCGAAACACAAGGCCTTTGATTGTCTCTACTACGAGCATGATTGGGGATCTGGTGACAGCAATTGTTGGTGATCACCTCGATCATTATGTCCTTATTCGAGGTGAACTCGACCCCCACGGTTACCAATTGGTGAAAGGGGACGCAGATCGGTTTGATAGAGCCGATATCGTATTTTGTAATGGCTTGGGATTGGAGCACGGAGTTTCGTTAGTACAGGCCTTGCAGCAGCACCCGCGTGCGGTCTATTTAGGAGATCAAGTGCGTGCGCGTATCCCCGAAAAAATCCTCTCAATAGAGGGAGCTTGGGATCCACATATTTGGATGGATGTTTCTCTTTGGATGGAAGCGAGCTATATAGTCGAGGAAGTGTTGTCTATCCGTTTTTCTGAATACAAACCATTTTTTCAACGCAATGCAACCTCTTTGCGCCAGAAATGGAGCCGTTTGCATACATATCTGCTGACAACAGTAGCGCAGATTCCCGAAGAAAAAAGATACATTGTGACGAGCCACGACGCGTTTTCCTATTTTGTGCGCACCTACTTTTGTGAGGGAAAACACACATGGCAAGAGCGCCTGCAAGCGCCTGCAGGACTTGCTCCTGATGGCAAACTCAGCTTTCACGACCTCGCAACAACCTTGCAGTACATTGAAAAGTTTTCTGTAGCGACCATTTTCCCCGAGTCGAATCTCTCCCAAGCTTCTCTGAAGAAAATTGTCCAATGCTCAGCTAGGCGAGGACAACCTGTGCAAATCGCAAAACAAGCTCTGTATGGAGACACGATGGGCAACAAGAGTTATCCCGAAATGATGCGGCATAATGCAGATGTTTTGAGGGAGTGGTTACAGTGAAAAGATTTGTATGTCAAGGGCTAACGGTTCACTACGGAGCCACGCTTTCTTTGTGGAACCTCTCTTTTTCTGTCGATCAGGGTGGACTCATCGGGATCATTGGCCCAAACGGAGCTGGCAAAAGTTCCTTCATACAAGCGGCCATGGGGCAGATACAACCTAGTTCGGGAAAAGTTCTATTTTGGGGACATCCACTATCCCACGTCGCGGAAAAAGTGACCTACATGCCCCAAAAGGGATCGATCGATTGGAATTTCCCCATCACGGTCTTCGATGTAGTCCTGATGGGGCGGTATCACAAAATGCGTTTTTGGAAACGGCCCAGAAAGGCCGACCTTCTCTTAGCAGAAGAGGCACTAGAAAAAGTAGGCATGCACCATCTCAAAGATAAGCAGATTGGAGAACTTTCTGGAGGACAGCAAAAGCGTGTTTTCTTCGCCCGTGCTTTGGTGCAAGGAGGAAAAATCTATTTTCTGGATGAACCGTTTCAAGGTGTTGATTTAGAAACAGAGACGATCATCATGCTCTTGCTCCAAGAGCTGGCAGAAGCAGGTAGCACGTTGTTTGTTGTGCACCATGATTTGCATACGGTGAAAAAATACTTCTCAGATCTCCTTCTCTTGAACAGATCACTCATCGATTTTGGACCTGTAGAAAAGGTGTTTACCGAAAAGAATCTCCACCTTTTGTACCGGAAGACACCCTTTCTTTTCGAAGAGGCAGATGCGCTATCTCGAGGTAGCCAGCAAGGGATTTACCTATGACCTTTCTCTGGGATCCTCTTTATTCCTCCTCTATCTTAGGGTCCTGTCTTCTTTGCTTTTGCGCTGGGGTGATGGGTGTAATTCTGTTCCTTAGAAAGCGCTCGCTTCTGAGCGAAATTCTAGCCCATGCTGCCTATCCTGGATTCGCCTTGGGAGGCATAGCAGCCGCTTTTTTGGAACGAGATCTTTGGGTTTGTTCTCTTTGTGGTGCTGTTGTCACTGCTTTGCTCGGCTGCTGGTCGCTCTCTTTTTTTGAAAAGCGCGCTCGTTCTCCAGATGCCGCAATGAGTGTGGTCATGAGCGGTTTTTTTGCCTGGGGACTTCTATTGGCTAGCTATCTGCAAAATAGCAACGGCGCTCTTTTTCTTGAGGTGCAAAAATGCTTTTTTGGAGAAGTGACCACAATATTAGATGAGCATGTTCTCGTTTACGCATCCCTAGCTTTGAGCGTGATCTTGTTCTGCTACTTGTTCTATCGCAAGTTGCAGCTGCACCTTTTCGATCCCCAGTATAGCAAAACGATGCACCTGTACGACTGGAAGGTAGAAGCTCTAGGTGCTTTTCTTCTGATCTTGGCTGTGGTGATGGGCATTCGGTCTTGTGGATTGATTCTTGTATCGGCTATGCTGATTGCTCCTGCCGCGGCAGCGCGCTTATTTGCCTCTTCTCTTGCTGCATTTTTTGTGCTTGCAGGGGCATTTGCCCTACTTGCTGGTTTTATCGGGAATGTTCTCGCGATCAAGGTGGTTCTTTGGAACGATCAAGGAGCTTTTTTTCTTCCCCCAGGACCTTTGATTGTTCTCACGGCAGGAATTCTCGTTATAGGAGCCCACCTCTTCGCTCCCAAAGGTTTGTTGGTGAAGCGTTTGCGCATTCTCTCTTTTCGAGCACGCACCTTGCAAGAAAACCTTCTCAAAGAACTCTACGATCCCGAAAGAACAGGAGGGTTGGTTGCATCTGGCAGTTGGCCTTTGCAGCACATACTGAAGCCTTATTTTCTCAGACATATGCGAAGAGAGGGGCTCATTTCCACGGAGAAAGGGAATATGTTCTTAACAGAAGAGGGCA
This sequence comes from Chlamydiota bacterium, assembly GCA_039179045.1. Lineage (GTDB taxonomy): Bacteria > Chlamydiota > Chlamydiia > Chlamydiales > SM23-39 > JBCAXK01. Next base: position 14,338 of record JBCDEZ010000003.1, read on the forward strand.
AAAAAAAAGCCTTAAAAATCATACGTCTGCATAGGTTATGGGAGGTATATCTTACAGAACGCATGGGCGTCTCTGCTAACCTAGTACATCCAAGCGCAGAGGAGATGGAGCACATTTTGACCCCCGACCTTGAAAAACGTCTCGACCAACTTCTCAAGCAACCCCAAAGAGATCCGCACAACCAACCCATTCCAGAGAGATTCTCATGAATCCGTACCAAGGACTCTCCTTCTTTGCTTTTTTTCCTCTCTTTTTCGAAAGACTTTTCCTAGTTCTTTCAGGGCAGTTATCTTTAGAGAAGTGGACTATTGATGAGCTACAGATCGCTTCCCTGGCTCTTTTGAGTATCTCTTGCGCTCTTTTAGGAGCTTTTTTGCTCTTGCGCCGTTCTTTGATGATTGCAACGGCCCTTTCGCATACAGTTCTTCTAGGTATCGTGAGCGCCTGGATCATTTTTCGCTATTTTGGCGCTTCTATTTCTGTCTTCTACGAAAGTTTGCCCTTCCTTTTTCTGGTATCCCTACTTGCTGCTTTTTTCACATACGCGCTCGAGGAGGTGTTTTCCCGCGTTCTCCAAATCCAGCAAGATGCAAGCATAGCTCTGGTCTTTCATGTTTTGTTTGCAGCAGGTGTTTTGTTTGTCACCCTATTCACGAAAAATACGCATTTAGGTACCGAAGTGATGAGCGGAAATATCGATGCTCTTTCCCTTTTTGATGTGAAGGTATTGGGACTTTTAGCCCTAGTGAATACCCTGTTTTTTTCTCTTTGTTATCCAGGTCTTCTAGTCACCAGCTTCGATCCAATTTTGGCTAGAAATTTGGGCTGCTCCTTGCTCTTCTATCGGGGTATGCTTTTTTTGATGACTTCGACTACGATCATTGCAGCCTTTCGGAGTGTGGGAATTGTCCTAGTACTCGCGTTTTTGACCTTACCCTACCTGACTGCTAGAGTATGCACATATAGACTGATTTCCATTTTACTCTTGAGTCCCCTTTTTGGGGTCAGTGCCGCTTTGATTGGGGCGGCTTTGTCTCGACATCTGCTTTCTGTATACACTCTCGCGGTTTCTACCTCGGCGATCATCACCCTTGTCCTATTTTTACAGTATGGTGCTATGCTAGCTTTTGTGCAAAAACAAGCAGAGAGAAAAAGGACAAGTCCGTGAAAAAATTGGCAATTTTGGGATCTACAGGGTCGGTAGGAAGAAATGCTCTACGAGTAGTGGAAGAGTTTGGTGACCGTATATCGGTAGTCGCTCTCGCTGCCCATTCCAACGCGTCGCTTTTGTACCAGCAAGCCTGTATCTTTCGGCCCAAGACTGTTGTGCTCTACGATAGCAACGAAGCAAAACTTTTGCAAAGACAGCTCCCCTTTTGTCAAGTTCTCACCGGTCCAGAAGGACTTCTCGAGGCAGCTACAGACCCCTCTGTAGAGCAGGTCTTGTTTGCTATGAGTGGCTCTCAGGCAATCGCACCTTGTCTCGAAGCGATCATTGCAGGCAAAACCATTCTTTTAGCAAATAAGGAAATTCTTGTGTCTGCAGGCTTTTTGATCATGCAAGAGTTGCGGAAGCAAAAGGGGATTTTGCTGCCCGTCGATAGCGAGCACAGCGCCATCTATCAGTGTCTATCTCTCGGCAGAAAAGAGGAAGTCGATCAGATTGTTTTGACTGCTTCTGGGGGACCTTTTCTTGGATTTAATGAGAAGAGGCTCGCTGAGGTATCTGTCGAAGATGCGCTACGACATCCCCAATGGAAGATGGGAAGAAAAATCAGCGTCGACTCCTCTACCTTGATGAATAAGGGACTCGAGGTGATCGAAGCACACCATCTTTTTTCCTTTCCGCGCGAGCAAATTGGTGTTCTGATCCATCCAGAGAGTACCGTACACGGTCTAGTTCGCTACCGGGATGGGCAGGTGATCGCGCACTGCGCCTCTCCCGATATGAGGACCCCGTTGCAGTATGCGCTTTTCTATCCCGAGCGCCTCGATGCGAATGTTCCTCCGTGCGATTTTGCCCAGCTAGGACAACTCACCTTTTCCCATCCCGACACAGCGAATTTTCCTTGTCTCGAATTTGCCTGGCAAGCCCTTTTAGAGAAACATTCTTTTGCCTGCACTCTCAATGCTGCGAACGAAGAGCTCGTCTACCTTTTCCTCGAAAGAAAAATCCGCTGGCAGGAAATCGCAACTTCTTTGGAAAAAATCCTTTCCTTGCATCGATCAGAAAATATGCTATCTTTAGAAGATGTCTTTTCTGTAGACAAAGAGGCCAGAATCCTCGCAAAAGAGAGCGCATCGGTATGTTGATCATTTATGCGGTACTTGCCGTTTTTGGTTTAGGCTTTCTCGTGTTCATCCATGAGATGGGACACTATCTCGTCGCAAGACGTGTGGGAATGCGCGTCGAGGCATTTGCCATCGGTTTTGGCAAACCTCTCGTATCTTGGAAGAACAAAGAGGGTGTGGAATGGCGCATTTGTCTGCTCCCTTTTGGTGGATATGTAAAGATCGCAGGGATGGAACAAGAAGGAGAGGCTGAGCCATACGAAATCGCAGATGGGTTTTTCGGCAGCTCTCCTTGGAACCGGATCAAAGTAGCGGTGAGCGGTCCTGTTTGCAATTTTGCATTTGCGTTTTGTGCTTTTACCCTGCTTTGGTTTTTGGGGGGAAGAGAAAAACCGTTTGCAGAGTTTACGAAAAGGGTCGGTTGGATCGACTCGAAATCTTCTCTTTACGAGAAAGGTGTACGTCCTGGTGATGAAATCCTCCAACTAAACCGGCGCCCCTTCCGTGGAGCAAAAGATCTACTTTTGTCCTCCCTCATGGTGCACAATCCTACAGAAGTTGTGGGTTTGAAGATCGATTACATCGACCAAGAAAGGTCGGAATTTCTCTACGAGATTGTTCCCTACCAAGACCCGAGACAGGCAGAACCCGACATACAAACTTTGGGCATTTTCTCTCCAGCTAGTTATCTTATATACGAGGGCTCTGCCCCAGAGCTGTTGGGAGCGCCCCTAGAAAATAGTGGCATCGCTCTCAAAGATCGGATCTTTTGGGTTGATGGGCATCTTGTCTTTTCCGCAGCGCAGCTCCGCTCGATTCTCTCCGATTCTTCCGCTTTTTTGACCATTTTGCGAGATGGGAAAAAGATCCATTCGAAAATTCCCAGAGTGCCCATTGCGGATTTGCAGCTTCAAGACGAAGAAAGAGCAGCTCTCGACGATCTTCGTTACAACGCTTCTTTGCGCACTAAGCCTCTTGGGAAGCTCCTCTTTTTTCCCTATTTGATTGGAAGTAACAATCATGTAGAGAAAAGATTGCAGTTCCTCGATGAGAGTGAAGAGCAGCAAGCCTTTGTACAATGCACTCGTTGTCCCTTTTTCTCTCCCCTCGAGCCAGGTGATCGTATTTTGGCTGTCGATGGCGCGCCTGTCCAGAATCGCGAAGACCTCTTCCGCACGATGCAAGAAAAGCGTTCCCTAGTGATTGTAGAGCGGGATCCCACGTTTAGCCAAGACCTTTCTTGGCAGCAGGCAGATGAGGCATTTGACCGCTCCTTTCATCCAAAGGATTTGCAGGCTTTGGTCCAAGGTATCGGCCTCAGCTCACCGATTCGTTCTTCGGGCAACTTGCATCTCTTGCATTCTATCGCTCCGAAAACAGTCGCGCAATTTCCCGACTCTCCTGGAAAACAGAAAATGCTTGTAAGATTTGTAGAGCAAGAACGGGAAATTCTTGAGATCGATTCTTCAGAAAAAAGGGAGCGTTACCTCCAACTATTGGACGAGCAAAAAGCGCAACCCTATTTAGGGGTCTATTTGCGCGACCGCCTAGTTCGTTACAATCCCTCTCCTTTCGCTCTTTTAGGAGATGTGTTTGTTGAAACAGGACATACTTTCCAGTCGCTATTTTCGGGTAATTTGCATCCAAAATGGCTCTCAGGTCCTGTGGGTATTTTGCACGCCGTGCAACATAGCTGGACGTTGGGAGGCAGAGAAGCGCTGTTTTGGATGGGCCTGATCAGTCTCAATCTAGCTATTTTGAACCTTCTTCCCATTCCTGTGCTCGATGGAGGGCATATTGCCTTTTCTTTTCTTGAAATGGTCAGAAAAAAACCAATCAAGGCGAAAACAATGCAAAAAATGATCGTGCCTTTTGTGGTATTGTTTCTGATATTCTTTGTTTTTGTGACCTATCACGACTTTCTTCGACTTCTCTCGTTCTATCTTTGATCTTCACAATCAACTGATGGAGGCAGTGGAATTTGTTCATCCGCCTTCTATCGTACATCACCGTAACCACACTTCCGTAAGAGTCATACCGGGCAAAACTCATAGCAGCTACCAAAAATATTCGAGGTACTTGCGGAAATTCTTTTTTCTATTTCAAATTGATTGCCGTTTTCTCTACGCTTATCTTCTGGAAGAAGTTTTTTCTCATTTCCCTATTGTAGGTAGAAAATTTGTAGAGTGCACAGCTCATTCAAACTGCATGGATCATGTTTTGTTTTTCCCCGCGATTTGCAAAGAATAGGGGAGTAGAGGGTTCATCTTGCTGCGCGACTATGATGGGAATATCGACCCCCTGGTTGCTTAGGAAAGAGTGCGTAGTATTGACCGCAAGCTCATGGGTGTTGCACTCAGAAGAGAGATGAGCGAGGTAGATCGCTCGCATACCAGGGTGATAAATTTTCCCCAGTAAATTGGCGCAAGAGGCGTTTGATAGGTGTCCTTGGTTCCCCAATACACGCACTTTGTAGGTGGAGGGGCGTTTCGATTTTTGCACCAATTCTGGATCGTGATTCGATTCAAGGTAGACGATATCGCAGAGGCGCAATTTTCTTTCTACCAAGCTTGAGACAAAGCCGAGATCTGTACAGATACCGATGGTGTGATTGCATACATTCACGCGAAGAGCTACCGGATCGAGAGTATCGTGAGAAATACTGAAAGGATCGATGGAGAAATCCTTATAGGAAAAGGCTTCTCCCGTTGAAAAGATTTTGCACTTGAATGGGAATCCACCAAATCTATGACAGATCTCTTTTGCCGTGGAGAGGTTACAGAAAATCGGAATTCCCCACTTTTCCTGCAAGAGGCGAAGACCTGCGATGTGATCGTGGTGCTCGTGCGTTACCACAACTCCTTCAATCTCTTCCAAAGAAAAACCGTATTGAGTGAGAGCTGCACGGAGTCGTTTTGTAGAGATGCCAGCATCAATGAGGAGTCGAGTCTCTTTGCTTGCAATCAAAAGTGCGTTCCCTTTCGATCCCGAAGCTAATGGGAAAAATCCTTGCATTACTATCCTAGAAAACCTCCCCACTCTAACAAATTTCAAAAAAATGGAGGAAGCTTTTTTCGGACAGACTCTCTTGTTTATTTTTGCAGAGATTTATTGGGACCGTAAAAGAGGAAAATGCCTCAAAACAGAATTGCTTTTTTCTGCGTTCATTGCAGATAATTCAGTACATGATGGCTTGTTGTGAGAGCTCACTCTCCTATTTACTGCGTGTTTACGACGATATTTCTCTAAGAATTTGCGTGCGTAGAATAGGAACATCGGTTGTGGTCACTTTTCTTGCAAATTCGTTTTTCACTATATCTGGTGAAAATCAATACACACAAGGCATTACAATTGCCCCTGCCCTTTGTTTTTTAGCAGCAAGCATTCATCTTTTGATACAGCCTATCTTTGTCTACACCTTTTCTGATATGTATCCCATGCGTCAAGGGGTGCAATTTCTATGGTCTGTTTACACTGTGTTGCTGGTGGTGAACCGTTGTAAAGAATGGAGTGCCTACCTACACAAGGTAGATGGGACGTATTCTCTCATTGGTATTTGTTTTGTGAACCTAGGGATACTCCTCGATGAGAAGCCAGGTCTAGTCTATATTTTGGTATAAAAAGTCTTTACCGAAGACACACATCACTATCTAAAACGTATTTTGGATAGTAAAAAAGCAAGGATCTACACAGAGGCTTTGGTAGCTTGTTTCCTACGTGCTCTTTTGCGAACACCCATCTTTTTAGGTAGGTTCTTCACAAAATCGCGATTGAGCTTTGTAAAACGGAATAACTTTTCCTGGATCTGGTAGCGCGCTATCTTAGGAGGTTTTCTTCTCGATCCTGGGTGCTTGTCTGCGAGCTGCTGATCTACATGGAGCATGCGGGCTAACAAGCTTTCCTGTGTTCTTTCCAGGAGATTCTTTTCTACAGGCGATAGTTCTTTACCTTCCATCGCTTCTGCGTTTTCTATCAATCGGTCAATAGTAGCATCAATCTCTATGAGTAAATCTTCACCAAACACGGTCTACTTCCCTATTTCCTTTACTCATACTTATTTTATTTTTCACTTATTTTTGTCAATACTTCTATGCATTTTTTTGGTTAATCTAGCTTTTTCAATCCGATTAAACCGAAAAACGATTGGAAGAGGAAAAATTCGTCTACATTTTGCTTTGTTGATTAAAAGAGTTGGGCTCGGAATATATCCTGTCTTTTTTAGAGGAAATAAGGGGTTTTCTGCGATGCATTGTTCCTTTGTAAAAAGGGCGTGTTCCTGGAGAAATGGAAGTAGGTAGAAATTTTGCGTATTCACTACGCGCTCGAGAAAAAAGATTTTATCAATAGAGCTTCATAAAAGAAACCAAGCGGAAAAACATTGTATACCCATCTTGACTGAAGAGTTGAGTAAAGAAGTTCTTGTGGAGGCAAAAAGGCGGGATTTTTGTACAAGGTTCTTGATGACTTATTTGACTCCAGCAAGAAAAAGAAGCTCTGAAAAAGCAACACAAATAAATAGCGAGACTGGATGAAGGCTTTGATTTTTCGAGATAAAAGTGGGATTTTTCATCAAATTGCTGACGACCTCCTCTCACACGTTCGAGACTACGAAGTAGTCTACTAAAAATGTGGATTTTTGGTGAGGGATGACGGATAAAGAGAAATTCGCATGAGGATCAGGGGAGCCGTTGTCAATAACACAACGGATAGGATAGGCATTTTGCCGAAAAAATGGGTGACCGACGGGACTTGAACCCGCGACCCTTGGAATCACAATCCAATGCTCTACCGACTGAGCTACGGCCACCGTAAAATCAGTCTATATGATACCGAAAACAGGGATCTCCTTGCAAGGCAAACCCAGCAAAAAGAAGGAGAGCTACCCAAAAAAATGCCCCCTCGGAAGAAATACTTTGCCCATACACGCAGGTTTGGCAACAGACGGGAGCATAAAGACAAATATTGAGTGCGCTATCGGTGATGCTGACCAATCCCTTTCCAAAGGAGGAAAAAAATGCAAGAGGCCAAAAAAGCGCCCAAAGGCCCATCAAGATGCCGATTATCCCAGGAAAAAATAGGTTGTAGAGCATCCCTGAATACGCAAAAGTGGAGAAGTGTGCGATGACAACAGGAAATGTCAAAAAGTAAACGGAGAGGGTCGCGCTCAAGGCCTGTTGCAGATAAGAAGACCAGCAGAGAAGAATATTATTCCACTTATACGGTCTTATTGAGGCATTCAGGTAGATTGCAAGAGTTTTTCGGATGCGGGGGTAAAAGAGAAGAAGAGCAAAGCAGCTGAGGTAACTCAACTGGAAACTGGGGGAAAATAGTGTGCTTGGCTGCACGAGCAACGAGACGATTAAAGAAATACCAAGAAGATTGTAACTACAAACTCTTTTGCCAAAAAGTTCGGCAAGGAAATAAAGAGCAATCACGCAAAAAGCACGGAGACTGGAGGGAGAGTTTTGTAGCAAAAGAGCGTAGCTTCCTAAAAAGAGCAACGGGAACAAAGTACCCAAACGAAAAGAGCAAAACCTTCGAAAAAGCGGCGTCAAAAGAGCAGCAATGAGGCAGAAATGAAATCCCGAGATCGCCAGAATATGGGAGAGTCCCAGCCTCTGAAATCCGTGGATCAAAGAAATTTGCTCCTTTTTCCCCAAAAAAAAAGTCCGTAGAAAAGCTGCGCTCTTTTTCGAAGGGACTTGTTTGGTGATCCATCCACTGCATGCTTCGAGTGCCTGCCAGCGCGCCACTAGCCAGGAATTTTTTTTGAGAGGATGGATCGGTTTTTTCAAGGTGAGAGCGCATTGGTACGGGCTTATATTTTTGCAGACACCCTCAACTAGGCAAGGACCGAGAGGCTTGGGTAGATAAGGTAGGCGCAAGGTTGTGTGCAAAAGCCTCCCCTCTACTTGCAATGTTCCTCTTAGAGTCCATCCTTGAGAAAAATGCGTGCATCTTTTTTCAATGACCTGAGGAAAAAAACCCCCTCGTACGTAAGCCGGTTGCTCAAATGGATAAGGAAGAGGTGCGTAGAAATAGTAGGAAAAAAAAAGAGGCAATGCGTAGAAAAACCGGATCGGATAGATAAGAATGGAGCAAAATGTCACTGCCAAAAGTAGGTAAGAGGGGGACATCTTCCAAGCAGCTGCTAAAAGCAGGACCAGACCTAGAAAAAGACAAGGAGCGTCTTGAGCAATTCTTGCAAAGCGCGCTTGAATATGCGCGTACATGAAAAAGGGCAAAAAGAGGCGTTTTCTCACATTGCTGCCTACCTAGATCTAGTACTGAACGCTACGATATCTGGTTTAGAGGAAGAAATCCACTCGAAAAGTCTAGCAAGGCAGGCTTGAGATCTTTCGCCTAACTATTTGTCTGGCATCAGTTCATCATCGAGAGATTTGGTGATCAGGCGCGCCCCTCTTTGAGAAGAGTAATAGGCAAAAATCCATTGAGCGAGGACACTTAGCCGGTTTCTGAAGCCAATCAGGTAGACAATATGAATAAAAGACCAAGCAAGCCATGCGAGAAGACCCTTGAATGGGATGCCTTTGAAAAGGCCAACCGCCTTCGATTTTCCCACCGTAGCCATACTCCCTTTATCGAAGTACTTGAAGGGGGAACGGTTCTTTTTTTTGATCCGCTTTTTGATGAGCCTTGCTACATACTTCCCCTGCTGGATCGCGACGGGAGCTAGTGCAGGCAAAGGTTGACCTTTCTTATCATGTACTAGAGCTGCATCTCCTAGAACAAAGATATTGGGAAACTCGGGGATGCTAAGGTCTTCTTCCACGACAGCTCTTCCTGCTCGATCCAGTGGTGTCTCTAAACTCTTGAGTAGGGGAGAGGCCTGGTTGCCCGCTGCCCAAACAATGTTCTTCGTTTCGATAAATTGCCCATCGAAATAGACTCCCTCGTCGGTGATATTGCTCACCCGCTTACCTGTCATTACTACAACACCAAATTTTTCCAGGTATCTTTCTGCCGTTTTGGAAAGGCTAGCGGGATAGAAAGGTAAGATGTGATCGGCACCCTCGATCAGGTAAATCTTCGTATTTTTCACATTGATGCGACGAAAGTTTTTGATCATGGTATCATAAGCGATCTCTGCAATTGCTCCTGCCATTTCGACACCTGTAGGGCCACCACCTACAATGACAAAGTTGAGGTATTTGCGCGCCTCCGAAATGCTATCGGAGCGCTCCGCTTTTTCAAAGGATATCAAGATTTTCTCCCGAATGGTAAGCGCATCGTCTAACGTTTTCAAGCCAGGGGCGTGCTCTTCCCACGCATCTTTTTGAAAGTAAGAGTGCCGTGCTCCTGTAGCTACGATTAGGTAATCGAATGCCAAGTCATCTCCATTTTTCAGATGGATGACCTGCTCTTTCTTGTCGATGCGTACCACTTCCCCCATTACTACTGTGATGTTTTGGTATTTCCGGAGCACCTCTCGAATAGGAGCTGCCACATCCGCAGGAGATAGTCCTGCTGTAGCGACTTGATACAAAAGAGGTTGGAAAAGGTGGTGGTTGGTCTTGTCAAGAAGCCAAATATCGAGTTTTGCTCCCCCTAGTTTCTTCGCTGCGGCAAGACCCGCAAACCCTCCACCAATAATGACAACGCGCGCATAAGCCATGCCGATTTAGTCCCCTTTTTTCTTCAAACTACAAGAATTCCTCGCACTTTGCAAAATATTTTATACAAAAACGCGTCTCTTGGAAAAGTATACATGGATCTAAGTATGGATGGGGGCATTTGCAGAAGCCGCATCCTTGAAAAAAGAGGGGTATGTGAAATTCTCGGAAAACTTATACGAAATTCTTGGTTTTTTTTCCTCTTTTTTGTAACGTTTGGTATGAAAATTATCTCCGATCTCTGTGGGAAATTGTAAAGAGCATCCCACTCCCCAACCCATTTAGCCTATGTATTTAGTGAAAGATTTTTACAGAAATTTTCAGGAGGAGTTAGGTCTCAAGCTACTCGTGGGAGAGGAGGGGTTAAAAAGAACTATTCGAAAGCCCGAAGCGCAGCGGCCAGGCCTTAGCTTATCGGGTTATACACCCCATCTGGTGAAAAATCGTATTTTGATCTTCGGAAAAACTGAGTTAGGTTATTTGCGGGGGATGGAAGAGTCTCTCAGAACGAATCGGCTGCGCGATATTTTTTCCGAGCAGACCCCTGCTGTGATTGTGGCAGGAGGCCGCAAGGGCATCCGTGCTTTGAATGCTTACTGCAAGGCGACAGATATTCCCTTTTTCCAGTCCCAACTTTCTGCCAATGATCTAGTGGCAAAAATTCCCCTTCTACTCGAAGAGGAATTTTCCCCTTCGACTATGATGCATGGTACCTTGGTTGAGGTCTTTGGAATGGGTGTTTTGATCCAAGGGGAGTCCTCTATAGGCAAGAGTGAAGCCGCTCTTGGTCTGATCGAACGTGGTCACCGGCTGATTTCTGATGATGTGGTCAAAGTGTACAAGAAAGAAGGGGCTCACCTGATCGGATATGGTCCTGATTTAACGCGCCATCTAATGGAGATCCGTGGCATCGGCATCATCAACGTAGCGCAGATTTACGGATACCGCTCAGTAGGACCGGAAAAACCCATAGAGATTTTGATCAAAATTGAGGAGTGGGACAATGACCGATTTTACGATCGCGTGGGACTTGAAGAGAAATTTTGTTACATTTTAGGCAATCGGATTCCTTTCCGGCTCTTACCGGTAAAACCGGGTAGGGATGTGGTTCTTTTGATCGAGACTGTTGTCTCCGACTACCGTTTGAAACGGATGGGGTACCATGCTCCTGAAGAGTTCAATGCGAATCTGTTGCAAGCGATTGCCAAACGACAGATAATGAGATCGATGCATGAAGTACGTCCTGGAAGTGGTGAAAATACGTAACGCCTTGGGATTGCATACACGTCCGGCTACCGTGATTGTTCAGCTGCTCGAGAAATTTAGTGCGAAGGTAGAGTTTGTCTACTACAAACAGCGCATCAACGCAAGGAGTGTCATGGAGATTTTGTCCTTAGCCGTTCAGAAAAATGAGCAGATTACCATCAGAGTGCTCGGTGTTGACGCAGAACTAGCCATGCAGGCACTTCTCGATGCGTTTGCGAATAAATTTGGGGAAATCCATTGAAAAAAGAACATATACTGAAAGGGATTTCTCTTAGCAAAGGAGTGGTTTGGGGTAAGCCCTACTTTTTAAAAAAAGATGAAGCTTCCCACTCTTTGCAATCGAAAAAGATCAACGTGGAGCGCGAAGTATCCCGCTTTCGCAATGCGCTTGGCCTTTCCCGTACCGATTTGCACCTTTTGCAGAAGTCTTTTTTGCAAGAGGGGAGTACAGAGGTTGCTGAGATTTTGGATACTCACCTGGCGATGCTCCAAGATCCTTTTATGAATCAGGTGGAAGAAAAGATCCGTAGTAGTGGCAACGTCCCTGCGGAATCCGTATTTCTCAAGGTAATTTCAGATTACAAACACAAAGTATCGGCAAATAAAAGTGCAGTATTCCAAGAGCGGATCGTTGATGTGACCGACGTGTCTAGAAGAATTTTGAGTCATTTGGGTCCCTTTGGTAAGGTGGATCTCAAAGGGATTGCTCCCGGTTCGATTTTGATCGCTGAAGAGATGGCGCCCTCTATTGTGGCAGAGCTTGGTACTGAGCGGGTGCTTGGCTTGATCTCACAAAAAGGAGGAGCGCTGTCACATAGCGCCATCATCGCAAAAGTGCAGGCACTTCCCTATGTGGCCAAGATCGATATTGCCCAGATTCAAGGGGTAGAAGAGGTCTTGGTTGATGGGGAAAAAGGGCTTGTTATTCTCGACCCCTCCTCTCAGACAAAAGAGCGGTACAATCAGCTGAAAAAAAGCAAAGAGCAGATGCACGAGGAATGGGAAAATCTGTCCACTTCGGAGGCAAAAACAGAAGATGGTTCTTTGGTGGAGGTTTGGAATACAGTCGATTGCGTTGAGCAATGCACCTCACTTCATCGCTATCGGGCAAAGGGGATTGGTCTCTACCGTTCGGAGCTTTTAGCTCTCGCCCAAAATGCCTTTCCTTCCGAAAAGGCGCAGTTTTTATTCTACGCATCTCTTTTGAAAAAAGCAGAGGGCAAGCCTGTAACAATTCGGGTGTTCGATCTCGGAGGAGACAAGCAGCTCAATGGAGATTCTAGACCGGTCGCAAAAAGCTCTTTCGGGAATCGCGGTCTCCGTTTTTTACTACGCGAGCGAGCGCTTTTTACGACCCAAATGCGCGCTCTTCTGCGCGCATCGAGACTGGGCTCTTTGCGGATTCTTCTGCCTATGGTTGCCGATGCAGGAGATTTACAGGCCGTGCGAGGGCATCTCGTAACCCTCCTCAAAGAGTTGCAAGAAGGAGACAGGGTCTGCTTTCCTCCGCTTTGCTTGGGTCCGATGATCGAGCTGCCTTCTGCTGCGATTCTTATCGATTCGATTGCAAAAGAGTCGGATTTTCTCTCGATTGGTTCGAACGATCTTGTACAGTATACTCTTGCGGTCGATCGGGAAGATGCCTCAATCGATAGCGAGTACTCTGCTTACCACCCGAGTATATTGCGACTCCTTAGACGAGTAGCGCGTGTTGGAAAAGAGCAGGGCAAGCATCTGCTTTTATGTGGGGAGTTTGCGGGAGAGCAAAAAGCTCTTCCTCTCATTTTGGGACTGGGGATCGAAGCGATCTCTGTGCCTGTGGGCCAGGTAGGGGTAATCAAGCACATGATCGGTAGGATTGCGATGGAAGAGGCGCATCTTTTAGCCGAACAGGCACTTAAGCAAGAGAGCGCATCCCAGGTCGTTTCTCTTGTAGAGAGGTGGTTTAGAACATTTCCGGTTTCTGAGAAGACTTCTCATCTACTATAGCGGAAGCTGCGTTGAACGCTTCGAGGAGGAGATCTTCTAGTCCCTCGATATCCTCTCGATCGACACAGTCTGGATGGATCTCGATTTTCTGCACTTTTTTCTCCCCATTCATCGTCACTTTCACCAGTTCGCCTCCTGCGCTTGCTGTGATTTCCAAGTGCTTCATTTCCTCTTGGAACTGTTGCATTTGTGCTTGCATAAGTTTTGCTTTTTTCTTCATTTTGGCATAGCCAGATCCCATATGATCTCCTTCGTATACTATTGTTCTAGGCGTCCTTCCAGTACTACAGAGGCGAAGCGCAAGAGCGTGTCTTGACGCACTTTTTCCTGTAGGGAAGTGTTTTTTTTTGCAGGTGTTGGTGTGTCTAATGAAAAGGACAAAGGAACAAGCTCCAAAGGAGAGGGCTTTTCGGGAGGTGGGGGCTGTGGTTTGCTCTCCTCTTGTGGTGGAATTTTCGCGGAGTTGCTATTGCCCTTTTCGAGTAAAGAGCTGCGCAGTGTCTCGAGTCTCTCGAGCAGTTCGGATAGGGAAACGCGCTTCTGCGCGCGCAAAATATCCAAAAAAAGCATTTCCAAGGTCAACAGCGGGTGTGTTGTTTTCGGAAGAGTCGCTTGCGCTTTTTGCACAGCATCGAATAAGTGCAAGAGCGTATCTTGCGCGTACGGAGTGGACTTTTTCTCGAGGCATCGCAGAAAGTGGTTGCGAAAGTGGACGAATAGCTGCTCCAAAAAGTAGCTAAGATCTTTGCCCTGCTCGAGGAGCTGGCGTGCAAAGGAAAAAGGGAAGTGGTAGTTTTGCTCCAAGACGGCTTGATCGATCGCTAAAAAGTCCTCAGCTGAGCTCATTCCAAGGGCCGCGAATAGAGTTTCTTTTTCAATCGCGCCTGTCGTGTAGGAAAAGAGTTGCTCTAAGAGAGACTCGGCATCGCGTAGAGAGCCTTCAGCTCTTCTAGATAGAATTTCGAGAGCCTCTGGTGCTACGTTTCTCTGTAGGGACTGCGCAATGTGAGCGAGTTTTTTGCAGCAGACCTTCTCTGAGATTCTAGCAAGATCAAAGCGCTGACATCGACTCAAAATCGTGGGTAGAACTTTGTGAGGCTCGGTTGTAGCAAAGAAGAACTTCACCTGCTCTGGAGGCTCTTCAAGAGTTTTGAGTAAAGCATTGAACGCCTCTTTCGTCAACATGTGCACTTCATCGATGATGTAGATCTTCCATTGAGATGAGGAGGGGGCGTAGATCGTCGTTTCGTTCAAAGAGCGAATATCATCGATACCTCGGTGCGACGCCCCATCAATTTCGATCACATCCAGCGAGCTGCCCGATTGGATCGCGCAGCAAGAACTGCAAGTCCCACAAGGTTCGATGCCCTGGGGATCGGTACAGCAAAGAGCCTTTGCTAAAATACGTGCGAGAGTCGTTTTCCCCGAACCGCGCGCCCCTGCAAAAAGGTAGGCATGCGCCAAACGGTTTTCCGCAAGAGCGTTGCTCAAAGTAGTAACAACGGGGTTTTGGCCCAGAACTTCGGAAAATTTCTGCGGGCGAAATGTTCTTGCTACGCTCTGATAAGAAGGCGATTTCGACATGCATTCACTATGAAAAGGATACTTGAGATTCTATCAGCAATCGATTACATTGTAAATAAAGCTCAGGGTTTCTTCTGGTACTCAAGGAAAAGAAAGGTTCGCGATTTTTGTTTCTATGGCCTCCGGTATCTAAAGACTTTTGTAAAAAAATCTTGGTTGTCTCTCTTTTTATTCTTCTTTTGACCGCTTTTCTGCATCTAAGAGAGGCTAAGATCGACAATTTGGAGATCGGAGATTTTGCTCCACGGTTTTTGATCAGTCAGGTAGATTTTTCCTTCCCCGATGAGGAAGCAACCCGCCTGCTCAAGCAAGACTCTGCCCGGGAAATGGGACTTGTCTACAAGCTCAATGAACGGCAAATTGTCGATACGCGCTTTTCTTTTGAAAATTTCTTGATCCAAAACTCCCCCTCCCATCAGTTGAATATGCAAGGTTCTTTTGAGCACCTCTACAAAGCAACCGATACGCTGGAAGATGTCCTAGTCGAGAGCCGTTTTACCGACGGGAGAACTTTGCAGAAAATGCGGGGATATGGGATCGCTACCCATTACGTACAACCCTACGTGCCCCCTGAAGTAGATACCGCGCTCCTTTTGCCTCAAAGGATCTGGCAGAAATGGACCGAGATCATCGCGCAAAAGATGTCTGTAGGAACGGAACAGCTCGGATTCATCATCGAATTTTTCTCCAACCGTTCTTGGGAAATCGAAGAAGACCGTATCCAAAGCAGGGCTCTACGTATGCTTGCTGAAAGGAGCATCCCAGAAAAGATGACGCGTGTGCGTGCGGGAACCAAGATCATCGATCAAGGGGAGAAAGTCACCCAGCGGCATATCGTCATGTTGCAGGCGATGAAAGCGCAGCTCAACGAAGATAGGATGCTCTGGGAGCCCCTGCCGATACTCTCTTCATTCATTTTATCTTTGCTTTTTGTCGGGTTGTCAGGCGGTTACCTTTTTCTCTATAAAAAGACAGTGATTCAATCCCTAAATAAACTCAGTTTGCTCCTTTGCGTTGTAACGATGATGCTCCTATTTGCAAAAATTACCGAGTTTGTCATTCTGGGCAATTCCCACGAATACTTCAACCTGATGCGCTATCCGGTAATTTTGCCATTTGCTGCAATTTTGATCGTCATTTTCCTCCAGGTAGACGTCGCTTTTTTCGCCTCTTCATTTCTCTCTGTCATCCTTTCGATGGGACTTGTAGTAGAACATACCAAGTTTTTGATTCTCAATTTGACAGCAGCGCTTGTTGTTGTTACCACGGCTCGTGCGCTCAGGAAGAGAAAAGAGGTGTTTTTGATCTCTGCTAAAGTCTATTTTGCGATGGTGCCGATTTTGCTTGCATTCTCTTTTGCCGATAACTCCTTTTGGAGCGCCTCTTTGAGTGCGGACTTGGGATTCACCTGCCTATTCATTTTTGCAGCAGCCATCTTAGTCGTGGGGATTTTGCCTATCTTGGAGTCCCTGTTTCAAGTAATGACCGAAATGTCCTTGATGGAATACATGGATCCCAACAACGAACTGATCCGGCGTCTGGCTATGGAAACTCCGGGCACCTACCAACACTGTCTTGTGCTGGGCAATCTTTCTGAGGCTATGGCGCAAGCGATTGGGGCTGATGGATTGTTTTGTAGAGTCGCCACCTTGTACCATGATATTGGCAAGTTGAACAATCCGCAGTTTTTCATGGAAAACCAGCCTTCAGGAGTCAATATCCACCAACTTCTAACACCAAAAGAGTCAGCCGAAGTAATCATTTCTCACGTCTCAGATGGGGTGGCAATCGGTAAAAAATACCACCTTCCCGAAGTTTTTCTAGATGTTATTCGCGAGCACCATGGGACCACATTAACCTATTTTTTCTACCACAAAGAATTGGAAGTACAGTCAGAAAATCACGTTATTGAGGAAAACGCGTTCCGCTACCCCGGTCCCAAGCCGAGAAGTAAGGAGTCTGCCATCATCATGATCGCAGATTCTATAGAGGCAGCGTCACGCTCTTTAGAAAATTTTTCCGAAGAATCACTCCGCTCGCTTGTGGAGAAGATGGTGCAAAAGAGGATTGCTGATGGCCAACTTGCGGATTGTAGCCTCACCTTTGCTGAGCTTGGCATGGTGCAAGAGGCGCTCGTCCAGCGCCTTTTAGTTGCTCACCATATGCGGATCAAATATCCTGATCGAGACGAGAAGAAAAACTCGAAACCAGAAAACTCTGGCGAAAAAAAAGAGTAGCAGGTAAATTGCACTCTTTTTTGGAAAGCAGATGAAATTTTCCCTATTCCTATTTTTCCCTTTTTGCGTTTTTGCCTCGACTATCGGCTATGTTGTACAAGAGGGCACGGGAGCTGTTCGCACGTTCAACACACAAAGCGCTTTTCCTGGGGTTGCCATTCCACTTGGTGCTACTCCAAAACAGATCTGCCTCTCCCCCGATGGGAGCTGTTTGTATGCAGTTTTCCCCTCCTTGGATACGATTTTGGCTATCGACTCTTCCACCTATGAAACCCTCTTTGAAATCGTAGTAGAAGATCCTGCTAGTATCTACTTTTCTTCGGAGGGAAAAGGCTATGCTGTTGCTTGTGATGCTCTCTACGCTCTCAATACCCAAGACGCCTCTCTTGAAGGCCCCATTGCCTCTTTTTGCGGCTATGGGTCCAGAAAGGTAGTTCTCTCCCCAGATGCTCGTTGTGCTTACATCGCTTTGACAGACCAGATCTGCTGCATTGATCTGGAGGCGGAAGTGGCCTTGCAACTCCCTTTGGAAGGGGAGTTTTCCGATCTCGCCTTGACTCCAAATGGCTCTTTGCTTTGTGTAGTTTACCCTTCTTCTCCCACTCTGTTTTTTGTGATTGAGGTTGCTACCAAAAAGATCTTGCACACTATATCTTTTGAGGAAGTGGGAAAAGGTGCCTCTGCTATCGTTACGACCCATGATAGCAAAACGGCCTACTTGGTCGCAGAGCAAGAAGATAGCTTATTGGAGATCGATCTCGAAACTGGTACATTGCAGAGGGTGATTTCTGTTGGAACTTCTCCGAAACATGCTGCGCTTAGCCCAGATGGTGCGACAATTTTTGTTGCGAATTCCTCTTCAGGGGATGTCACCCCTGTACTTGTAGATACAGGAACAACTTTGCCTGCAATAGCGTTTGGAGACAGTTGCACAGCGATTGCTGTTGCTAACGTCGATCTCGTACAGGATCTGCAGGTAGAAACTATCAAAAGTCGGTTTTTGGTAGGAGATGCTGTTATCAACACTCTTTCTTGGAAAAGCGCGCCAGGTGCGCGCACGCAATCCTTTCGTGTCTGGAAAAATGGGCGCTTTTTTCGAGAGGTGCCTGCCCAAGAGGTAATGCTGATTGAAGACCGGCGCATCCAATCTGGAGAACAAGTAGTTTATTCCGTTGTAGCAGTGAGCGCTTCAGGAACGCCAAGTCGACCATTTGCTATTGAGGTGCCTTGATCATGGGGGTCTTTTTTTGGGTCTTTTTTCTTTGCTGCGTGCCTCTTTTTGCAGAACCCATCTATGTTGCGCACGGAGCTTCTGGAGGTCTCTCATTTCTTGAGAAAACGCGCCTTGACCCGGCTGCTTTTTTGCCTCTTTTGCACAGCTCACCCGAGAAAATTCTTGGCCAGGGTAATCGGCTCTACCTCATTTCTGCGGGCAGCTCTTGGATAGAAATTATCGATGCAAAGTTGCAGACAGCTGTAGGCAGGATCGATTGCGGGGTGCCCATTATGGATGCTTGCTTGTGGAGAAATTGCCTTTTTGTCACTTCTGTGAACGACCTGATTGCGCTCGACCTTACTGAGCAAGAGATTCTATACGCAATAGAACATAATTTGACCGGGGCTCTGCGGGTTGCTGTTGAGGAAAAGGGGCGCTTTGCATGCATGACAGGTGATGGAGGGTGTCTACAAACATTTGACTTGGAAAAGAGACTTGCACAAGAAAAAGTCGTTGCCGCTCAAGGCGACCTCTGCGCTCTATGTTCCGTTCCTGGGACCTCTTTGATGCTAATCGCAGAGAGCAGTTATGATCACGAGTTGTTCATTTGGGATGAGGAAAAGCAGACGAAAAAGATTCTTTGCACTTGCGTGCACCAGGTTGAGGGGGGAACAGATCTTTGTTTTGCTCCGAATGGAGATGTCTTGTATCTTCTCGGAAAAGATACCGCAAATATCGGGAAAATTACTTGGCAAGAGGGGAAAATTGAGAAGTTAGTTCCCGTGGCACTTGGATCTAGCTCCTTTGCAATTACAGAAGAAGGAAGTTTTCTTTATGTCGCAAGTCCAGAGGAAAACCTAATCGATGTTTTCGATTTGGCATCTTTTGATAGGCGTCCACCTGCTCGTTTTCCATATCCATGCAATGCCATCTATATCCCGCATAGAGAACTCGTCGAAAAGGTTCGCGGCGAGCAGCAAAGCGCTCAATTTCTATCAGCAAAACAATGGGTCAACATCCTAGAGTGGTCTTCTTCCTACCCGGATGAGATCGCACACTATATCGTAAAAAAAGAGGGCAACTTCTTTAGAAAAGTGCCCTCTCAAAGTCAAATGAGTCTGGAAGACAGAAGAGCGCAAGAGGGGAGAAAAGTCCTCTATGAAATTGTCCCTGTAAGCACTTCGGGAACCTATGCGAAAAGTTACTGGATTGAAATCTAGTTTGTATGATCTTATCCCTGATGGAGCTCTTTGCGTAAAAGCGCTTCTAATGCCTCAAGATCCTGATCGCAGTCTGCAATCGCAGAATCAACTGAGGAAAACTCTTTTCTATGGCACGAGAGGTAGCATTTGATCTTCGGTTCGGTTCCAGAAAGGCGAAGAGCAAAAGAACAGGGGACCTCGGATGAAGACTTCTCAAGAAGATAGCGAACCATAGTACTCTTCGGAAAGGGAAGAGGGCTCGTGAGGTCGGTTGCCAGATCCAAGACCAATCCCTGCTCGTAGTCCTCAACTCGCTTGGTCCGGAAGGTTGCAAAAGAGGACTTTGGCGCGCAGCGAAGAGCTGTCACCATGCCTTGCATTGTTTCCCGCTTTTCGACTGGAAAAGGGATGGAAAAAAGGTGTTCGCGGTAAACACCGTAAGAAGCATAGATTTTTTTCAGGAGGTCATATAAGGAGAGTTTCTGCTTTTTCGCATACTCGGTAGCAAGGGCGATCAGGCCTGATGCTAGGGCAGCGTCCTTATCCCGTACAAAATCTCCTAGGAGGTAGCCTAAAGACTCCTCAGCCCCGAAAAGAAAGTTGTGCTCAGAAGTCTGCTCCCATTTTGCGATCTTTTCTGCAATGTACTTGAAACCTGTTGGCACCTCATAGCAGGGATACCCGTGCGCTCTACACATAGCAGAGAAAAGATCGGTCGTAACAACACTTTTGATGAAAGCTCCCTTCTCTGGAAAAAACTTCTTATGGTGCAATAGGAAATCGAGGCAGATACAGGCAATCTGGTTGCCAGAAAAGTAGATCGGCGTTTCATTGTGCATGGCGACTACACCGACGCGATCGGCATCGGGATCAGTTGCAAGGAAAAGATCGGCCTCTTTTTCTTGCATCAATTGGATGCCTGGCTCGAGGGAATTTGCATTTTCAGGATTGGGATTCTTGGCTTCAGGAAACTCGCCGTCGGTCGAGAGCTGGCCTTTGACATAAGAGATCTGAGAAAAACCTACATCTCCTAAGACTCTGGGAATGGTCGTGATTCCTGTCCCATGCAAATTCGAGTAGACAATCGAGAGGCGGCTCTTGCGGCGTCTTTTACCAAAAAGCCGGATGAAAAGAGCCTGTGCCTTTGCAAAGTAGGCCTCGTCGAGTTCTTGCTCCACCCAATGGATGAGAGAGCTTTTGAGATCCTCACGCTGTACCTCTTCCGGTCCCTCTATTTTTGCTACTTCCTCCACAATACCTAGGTCATGGGGAGGTGTTACCTGCCCTCCATCTGCCCAGTAGACCTTGTAGCCGTTGTACTCGGGGGGATTGTGCGATGCGGTGATCATGATAGCGGCAGAGCAGCCATAATGGCGGCATCCAAAAGAGCAGAGGGGAGTGGGACGTAGGTTCTTGGTGATGTATACAGATACGCCGTTTCCTGCCAATACCTTGGCACATAGCTTAGCAAAAAAAAGAGAGTTGGTCCGGTTGTCGTAACTGACAAAAACAGATAAAGACGGTTTATCTACTGTTTTGCAGAGATAAGAGGCAAGTCCTTGTGTGATTTTCTCGACGGTATACTCATTGAGACGGTTGGTTCCTACACCCATCAACGCACGAATTCCCCCAGTACCAAACTTGAGGTTATGCCCGAAGGCATCTTCTACCTGCTCAGGATATTTTTTCACGAAAAGGAGAGTATCCTTGCGATAAGAAGAGTCGTAACTATCAGTAAAGACCTGCTCAAGATTTCTCTTAGCTGCCGAAGAAAAATCTTCAAAATCGGGCAAATTATTTTTCATAGTGTCAGCACAAGTGTAAGAAGAATAGACGAAAGAAGCAACAGCAAACCGCGCTCGAGAGAAAATACCATCAGCTAGGCTGTGCTTGTATCTGCTCTGCTAGGTAAGCTGCCTTCTCTCTAAGGTAATCTTCTGAAAGCGGGGAGGAGAGCGAATCGGTTAAAAATCGCCACAGGATGCTTGTGGTCCATGTTCCCTCAGGAATAGCAATGATGTGGAAGTGTACATGAGGCACGGTTTGGCCCGCACTTTTCCCATTTTTCTGCAAGAGAAGGTAGTTGCCCAAGCCATCTGCTTGCAGAATGTTTTTCTCGACTTTTTGCACAAGGGAAAAAGCTGCCGTCATCTCCTCAGGTGTTAGCTCCTCGAGTCTTTCTACATGCCGTTTTGGGATAATCAGGAGGTGATCTTCATACAGGGGTATATGGGGATAGATCCCTAAAACGAGGTCATCTTCATAGAAAGTTTGTACTTCTTTAGCCTTGCCTCCAGGGCAAAACGGACAAGAAGGAAAAAGAGAAACTGTGAAGAGAAAAAAAATGAGAAATGGTTTCAGCATCATGCACTTCCTAACTGAAAAAGAGAATTGAATTTACCAGAGAAGATGGCTTTTGCGCAAGATGGAGCAAATGTTTAGCAAGAGGAATTGCATGTAATTTTCTTGGAAAAAAGTTCTCATAGGTTGGTCCCATTCATGCAGAAATCGTTTTATGTCTGGTTTAAATTTTTCTTGTCTTGCGCTAAAACCTTGCTTGAGATTTTGCCTGGGAAGCTATTGGAAGGTGTTTCTATTGAGGCGCATAGTGCGCACTGGTGTAATTTTCTCGGCGCTGATCTGATAAACAGCAATCCCGATCTCTTGATCTAGCAAATCGTAGAGATGAAAGGTTCCCTGGCCCTGAAGAGAGACGCTTCCGCTATCTACAATGAGACCGCGCCCCTCTTCTCGTAGGTCCGCAATACAAGAGCGGTGCGTATGTCCATGCGCATAAATCTCAATCCGTGGATCTTGAGCGATGATGTTCTCTAAGCGGTCTCCCCCTTGTAGTGTTTTTCTGGGAGCATCAAAGGGAAAAAAGGGGAAGTGGCTCGCCAAAAAGATCGGCATTTTGGGTAGTTCAGCGAGTAAAGTCCGTAAATTCTGCTCCACTTTCTTAGAAAACACACCTTGTGAGGAATACAGGGGAGTGGACTCAACCGTATCAATGCCGACATAGAACCAACCCTCTTGCAAAAGATGCGCCTCTACCCCATGCTCCTTGAGGGTATATTTTCCGAACCCTGGAGAAGAAGGAAAGTACCTATAAAAGGTCTTCCTTTGGAAGTCTTTTTTCGTATAGTGATCGTGATTTCCTGGAAGAGCAAGAATGTGGCCCCTTTCCCCCGCGATTTCTCGCAGGAGCTGCGCTGCTGCAAAGAGTTCTTTTTCTCTACCCGTTGTCGAGGCATCTCCAGTGAAGAGGATTGTGTCCACAGAATACTCTCTAGCAAAAGCAGGCAAAAGGGAAAGTTGGGAAGGAGCAAGGCAATAGCGCCTGGAAAACCAAAAGTTGAGTAGGCCAACGCTCCTTTTGGAAAAGAGTTCGGATAGTCGAAAAGCAGGATTGCAAAAATGTAGATCGGACAGGTGTAGGATACGTTTCACGAAATGCTCTGGCTATCAAATTGAAGCAATCGTACTCGTTTCATAGAAAAAATACAATTGTGTAGGTGTGGGGTACAGGTGACTTCGTATTGAATAGGATTTTTGCATCAGTGGTCCCGGTAAGGGGAGATGTCACCTGGTGGATAAGCATGAGCCTTTCATTGCAGTCCTGAGAATGGATCAAAATTCTGCGTGGCCAGGGTACCTTGGAAACGGGATCACGTCGCGAATGTTTTCCATGCCCGTCATCACCTGCAAGAGTCTCTCAAAGCCCATGCCAAAGCCGCTATGGGGACAAGAGCCATATTTGCGCAAGTCGAGGTACCACCAGTACTGTTCTGGAGAGAGTCCTTGGGCGCATATTTTGCTTTTGAGGATCTCGAGATCATCTTCTCTTTCTGATCCTCCAATGAGCTCCCCAATACCTGGAACAAGAAGGTCCACAGCACGGACCGTTTTCCCATCGGGGGACTCCTTCATGTAGAAGGCTTTGATCTCTTTGGGATAGTTGTAGAGGAAAACAGGGCCTTTGCAAAACTCTTCGGCTAGATACCGTTCGTGTTCTGCTTGCAAATCGCAGCCCCACTCTACGGGGAAGGAAAACGAATTGGGGGCCTTTTTCAATACTTCAATCGCCTCTGTGTAGGAGAGTCTAGGGAAAGGAATCTCCAAGAATTTAGACAGCTTTTCGATGAGCCCCTTTTCGATGAACTGCGCAAAAAAGTCGAGGTCGCGCGTTCCTTTTTCCAATCCAAAGCGGATGAGAAATTTGAGGAACTCTTCGGCAATATCCATATTTCTGTCCAAGCGGCAAAATGCCATTTCAGGTTCGATCATCCAAAATTCGGATAGGTGCCTTGAAGTGTGCGAGTTTTCTGCCCGGAATGTAGGGCCAAAGGTGTAGACTTGGCTCAAGGCAAGAGCGCAAATTTCCGCTTCCAACTGCCCCGAGACGTTGAGATAGCTTTGAGGGCCAAAAAAGTTCTCCTCTCCTCTCGTAACTCGAAATAGCTCTCCTGCTCCCTCGCAGTCTAGATTTGTAATGATGGGGGTATGCACGTGAACAAAGCCCTTCTCGTGGAAAAAATGGTGCACAGCGTAACTCATAAGGCTGCGGACACGCAGGCAAGCGCCTTGCGTATTTGTTCTGGGACGCAGGTGCGCAATCGTGCGCAGATAGGGGAACGAGTGGCGCTTTTTTTGTAGGGGATAGTCGTTTGGACAGGTCCCTAAGATAAGTAGGCGTGTGGCTTGCAGTTCGACTTCTTGCTTACCCCCAGGGCTTTTGACAAGCGATCCCTCGATTTCGACAGAGGCTCCTGTGCTGAGATCTTCCAATAGAATAGGGTAGTTTGGAAGAGTTTTGTCTAAGATCACCTGTATCGAATCAAAATAGGTACCATCGTTTACCTGCAAAAAGCAAAAGTTTTTCTGGACGCGCACACTCCGAACCCATCCTGTGAGCGTACAGGGGCCCTGCATCCCCTCTTGTTCTGTAAGTAGTTGTTTGACAGATCGTTTAAGAAGCATGAGTTATGTACTCTTTGAGTTGGTTGATCTCCTGCTTGTACAAAGCAGGCTCTGGTGTTTCTAAAATCAGGGGAAGCTGGGAAATATTGGGGTTTGTGACCAAAGCTTCAATCCCACTAAGGCCAATTTCTCCTTTACCAAGAGAGGCGTGGCGGTCTCTTCTCGAACCGAGCGGTTTTTTTGTATCATTGATGTGAAGTGCGTAGAGGTGCTCGAGTCCTATCTTCTCATCAAAAGTTTTCAACGTTGAAGCAACCGCCCCTTCTGAAGCAAGGTCGTAGCCTGCTGCGAAGATATGGCATGTATCGATACAAACCCCGATCGGCAACACAGGCAACACGCGCTCCAAGATGTATGCAAGGTGCTCGAAGCGGTAGCCTACGCTATTGCCTTGACCGGCGGTTGTTTCGAGTAAAAGCCTCGTGGGGCTATTTTCGAGAGCCTGTTCAAAAGAGAGTAGGCTTTTTACGATTTGCTCCAAGCAGAGCTCTTCATCTTTGCTTGTAGCTGTGCCAGGATGGAAGTTGAGATAGGGGATTTCAAGTAGGCGGCAACGTTCGATTTCTCCCGCAAAGCTCTGTAGGCTCTTTTCGAGAATTTCCTCTTTTTCCGATCCCAAGTTGATCAGGTAACTATCATGGCTGACGATTGCCTCAATCCCTGTCTCGTCTCGCGCTTGCTTCCATCGATCTACATCCTCTTCGGGGATAGGTCTGCCGCGCCACTGCTTTTGGTTGCTGGTGAATAGCTGTAGAGCGCTTGCTCCGATCTCAGCCGCCCTTTCTAAAGCTCGGTAGGCACCTCCGGCAGCGGACATGTGCGCTCCGATATGTAATGTTGGCTTATTTGATGACATGATTGTAGGGAATCTCTTAACTAGAATATTCCTCCTAGTTTAAAGAATTAGTCGATTCTGAGCAAATTCCCGTTTTGGATGGGGCGATGAAAACTGTGGGAAACTAGCCGCTTTAGCATTTCTCCAGTAATGGTGCTATAAACGATCGGCTCTACACATTCCAAGAGCAATCATATTCTTGTCGTTTTGCACAGTTCCACCACAAAGATACACGGTTGAGTCGGGATGGAAGAACTTGCTGGTGGGCGGTTGCAATTTCTCCGAAGCCAATCGGCAATCCTTTTCCCTTGGGGACCTTGTAATCCAGTTGACCTGGGTGATTGCATACCCATCTTGACTGAAGAATTGCGTAAAGAAATTTTTGCATAGGCAAAAAGTGGGAGTTTTGGGAGAGTTTATCTCCACCGAGTCCAGAGCTTTTCCATGAACTGAAGAAACAAATCACAAACAGCTCTTCTCTCTATTTTTCCGCTTAACCCGATTCTTCAAATGAAACGGGTATACAAAGACAATTTGGGGATGGATGAAAAAGGACGTGTGTAAAACAATCCGCACGAACCCTGGTAGGCAGAGAATCCACTTTTCTGGTGCTTTGGATATCAACAAGCATAGAGTCTTGACGCAAGAAGATACGACGCTGTATGCTGAGTCTACGCAAGAGTTATCTATTTTCTGACAATACGTGTTACTATGAAAATCGATTGGTTCAAGACTATTGAAAATACTCTAGAGTTGAACTCCGTTTTTTACCTCCATATAGCCCGCATCTGAATCCCATGGAGCGGGTCTGGAAATGTAGGAATGAGAACGTGTTGTGGAATCAATATTACAAAAAAGTTTCTGCGTGCAAACACGGGGTGATGGGATTTTTAGAGAGTTTGTCCTCGCCCCGTACAGGAATCTTGCACCAACTAAAGAAGCGTATCATAAATCGCTTTCATCTCTATTCTTCTGTATCACCCAATTCTTCAATCCAAGTTAGTTAGTCCGTAAGATCGGGGAAAGGCTAACAGCCTGTTTCTGGGAAAGGTTTGGAGTTGGTTTAAATTCTGCCACTTTCCAAAATCGGTCTAGGAATTGCTTATCCAAGTGAGGCTCACTGTTAATTTTAAAAGGGGAAATCACCTGAGTGTTAGAAGTGAAAAAGAGAGTAAATGATGATACGGGGTTCAGTTTTATATTGGTTGTCTTTAGCGGATCGTGCGTCATATATTGAGCAATCACAAAAGAGTTGTCGAGAACGTCTTCCATTTGTTTTATGCTGTTCTTGATTGCAACTACCCGCTTAGCAATGTGTTCGGAAAGGTCTAAACTACTTGCGAATTTCATCCAGTAAAAACCGAATCCAATAATGGAAAAGAAAAAGATAGATAAAGGCACGTGAGGCATGACATGGAAAAGAAGACTGAGCACAAAAACAGACACCATTAGGACAACACCAGTTTTTATCCCAAGCTCTCTTGCTTCTTTATCGAAAAAAGCTTGCGTATCATCCAAAGCTTTCAACAAGGAACGATGAACAAGAAAGCCAGTTACATGAGCTTTTGCTGTCTCTTGGAAAAGTTTTCGCTTTTCGGGCGTAAGGGACTGTTTATAAAATGTCCCAGGAATCTCTGAAATTTCAAAGGGCAATCCAGTTAAGACAGTCGCCTTGCTTGATTGTAAACCCCCTAGATGAAAGCAGGAAGTAAAGTTTGTGTCCTGAACGTATGCCAGGGAATGACAAGAGATGAAAACATTGAGGTTCATACAGTACTCCTAGGTGAGAAGAATGCAATCATTAAAAAACTTTAACAAAAGTCCAAACTATTTTACTTCAAAATAGCTCTTTTTGTCAGGATATTTTTTCATAATTGCGATACTGTTTGGTGAAAAACTTTCTAAGCATCTCTAATAAAAGAGGTATTTATACCCGTTTCACTTGAAGAATTGGGTTAAGCGAAGAAATAGAGATAGAAGCTATTTGTGATTTGTTTCTTCAGTTCGTAGAAAAGCTCTGAACTCGGTGTGGATACACTCTTCCAAAACTCCACCTTTTTGCCTATGCAAGAATTTCTTTACGCAGATCTTCAGCAAGATGGGTATACAAGAATGATCAAGGCATTCAACGCCCCTTTTCATCTTTTCCAGCGTAAGCTTTTATCCTGTGTGCGCTAAGAATTCGCAGACGAGAGAAACATTGATAGGAAGAGGTAGAGATACGCTCTCATATGCGGGCACTTCTTGAAGAGTCCCTGTGAACTGATCAGACAGGTCAAGGTACTCGGGAAGGTCCAAAGAAGTATTTTGTACTGCTACTTGGATAGCTTTCACGTTTTGTGAAGATTTTTTTACAGAAATTGTCATGCCAGGCTTTACTTGAAAAGAGCGTCGATCCACTTTCTTGCCGTTTACAAGGATGTGTCCGTGGGACACGAGCTGTTGCGCAGCAAAGATGGTAGCACCGAAGCGAAGTCTGTAGACGATGTTGTCCAGGCGCGACTCCAACAGAGCTAAAAAAGTGTGCGAGGTATTCCCAGGCTTTCTCTCTGCATCGTTATAGGCGCGGATGAGCTGCTTTTGACTCAGCATCCCGTAGACAGCGCGCAACTTTTGCTTTTCTTCAAGCTGGGTGCCGTAGTCTGATTTTTTCTTCCGTTTGGCTCCATGCATTCCAGGAGGATTGGGCTTGTGCAACAAGGGGCTGCGAGATTTTCCAAAAATATTTACTCCAAATTTTCTGGCGATCCGATTCTTAGGACCTCTGTATCTAGCCATTTTCTCTCCTATTGAGGCGATTTCTTCATCAATCATAGGAAAACGCCCCTTTTTCGAGCAAGATGTATATTCTCTTGTTGCAGCCCTTTTCCAAGATGCCTAAACTGGTGGGGAATCTAGTTACATTTTAGCGAGTTGAAGTTTCATGCAATACGTTACAATTTCCTTTTATCAATTTTTTTCTATCGAAGATGTAGCCGGGCAAATCGCCTCTCTGCAATTGGCGTGGAAGCCACTAGGCGTGCGAGGAAGAATCTATCTTGCAAAGGAGGGCATCAACGCGCAGCTCTCCTTAGAAAAAGGGCAATATGCGGCGTGGCTTCGCTGGAAAGAGACTTCTCTTTTTCACAACGCTCCTGTGAAAATGCAAAGTACTACCGAACATGCTTTTGAGAAACTTACGATCAAAGAGCGTCCCCAGCTGTGCGCTTTTGATGTGCCGATCGATGTAGCAAAGCATGCAAGCGCCTCGTTAACACCACAAGAGTGGAAAAAAAGGCTCGATGAGAGGGATCCATCTCAAGTGGTGATTGATGTGCGCAATAGCTACGAGTCGTCCATAGGCCACTTTTCGGGAGCTCTTTTGCCGCCTTTGGAAACCTTCCGAGAGTTTCCTTCGTATGCGAAATACCTGAAAGAGAAGATGGATCTGAAAAAGACCTCCTTTTTGATTTACTGCACGGGTGGTATTCGGTGTGAGTACTATGGCGCCTACCTGCGCCAACAGGGATTTGAAGAGGTCTATCAACTTGCGGGAGGAGTCGTCGAGTACGGGAACGAAGTGGGGTCGGATCATTGGATCGGCAAACTCTTCGTATTCGATGATCGGATGGCTGTTGATATCGGATCTGAAGAGGTGATTGCCTCTTGCATTCATTGCAAAAACCCTTCCGACACCCACTACAACTGCGCAAATATGGATTGCAATCGCCTGTTTACTTGTTGCCCTGCGTGTGCGAAGAAGATGCGAGGGCTTTGTCAGGGGAGTTGTCAAGAGGGGCGAGTGCGCCCTTTTGATCCTGGGAAAAAGCCGAAGCCGTTTCGCAAGCTATCCGCTTCTTGAGGAGTGAGAGCATAGTACGCTGGGTTTCATCGAGAACTACGGTGAGTCCTGGTTTGATACCCCGCTCGGAAAGGTGAAAAGCGCGCATCGTATTGCAGATTCTCCCATCGAGGCGTACTCCGAGCCCTTCGATATTGAGCATAACTCCCCAGTCATGGAACATGCGCAAGCTCATCTCGCAAGCTGTAATCAAGAACAGCACTCTTTTTTGTGGGTTTTGGTGCACGAGTTCCATCATCTTTTCTCCGATGTAATGAACGGTAGGAATCAAAAGAAAAAGGGCATGCTTTGCAAGAGCTCTACACTTGCCAATGAAGCACTGCCCGCATACGGGATGGTCCTTTTGAAACGCGCACTGGCTATTGAAACGCCCTGAGGGGCATTCGAATGGCTTGTGGCAATAGGAAAATCCTAGGACGAATAGATGCTCTTTCTCTGGAAGTACCTGCGCAAAAGCTGCCACCGACGAGGTGTTGCAAAGGAAAAAATCTCCTTCTGTATTAGGGGGGTACCTATATGAGCGCAAGAGTCGGTAGGCGTAGAGGAAGGGATGCCGGAGGAAATACCTTCGAAAAATGCGCTTTTGGTCGTGGCGTAAAAGATACACAAGACTTTTCCAGCGCAAAAATCGAGCCGTTTTTTGTGTGATACCCTCCATCCGAGGCAGGCGCTTGAGTCTTTTGAGAGGATTGGTTTTGCGCAGAATGCGCTCTTGCTTTTCAAAGGTTTTTTTCTTTTCTTCAAACAAATCATTTTGAGAGGGCATACTATTTACCTAGGCATTCAATGGGGAGAGTTTGGCGCTCACATTTCATCTCAAGATACAGCAAAGCGCTTTTTTTCTGCAGATACGGTCGAACAAACCGGTCTTCTGGGAAGATCTGACTCGGAGCTGCTCTAAAGACTTTGCTCATCTCCTCCTCAAAGAGAAGCGGAAATGGGACTCGGGAAGGTTGGAGACCTTACGTTTTTCTGAGGTGCCTATCTCTTTGGAGGTGCTTTGGCGCGCTCTCAAGTATGCGGGGGAGGTCTACTACGGTGCGAAGAAAAAGCAAGTTGATCCGGAGCCCTACATTCCCTTTTTCACCGTTCTCGAGGAGCGCGAACGGGGCTGCGTTGTCGACTACGTCTTGCAAAGAGGAGGGGTCGAGCTGCGTCCTGATCGCCTGTTGCTCGCACGTCCCCTTGTTTTTCTTGCAGGCGGGATAGTGGGAACAATGCAGCCTAGTTTGACGCATGCGCAGTGGGCTTTGCTAGAGGCAGGTCCTGCCTACATCCGCCATTTCTACGAGGAAGAGGTGCTGTTTGTGAGGAAGGAAACCGAAGCGCGGTTGTGCCTGCAGATGGGGGATCCCTACGGCAAGTTTTGGCATCTTCTCCTCAAGAATTCCATCCAGGGAGAAGAGATGCGCTCTTCGAATAAAGATCGGTTGCGTCAAAAGGCAGAGCAAGACTTGTTCGATCTTGGCTGGACGAAAACACGCGAGGGATTTGCGCTTTCGCCCTCTGATCTTTTTGCTTCCTTGGACTTACTCGTTTCGGTCGGTTGGGAAGTACTTGACAAAGGGGGCCGCCCTCTCCTGTTTTGCGAAGACGCCTCCTGCAAGATCGTAGGAGATGCGCTCTTTATACAAAGCCCTTCCCTCGATAAGGAGCATGACGCCGCCCCTTTTCTCCAGGCAGCCAAAGCAGGTTCATCCTTTCTTTTTTTGCATGATAAAGAAGAACGTAGCACCGTTCTTTTAGAGCACACTTTTCAAAAGAGAATACAGCATCTCGATGCTTACACATTCGAAGAGGAACAGACCCGGATTGATGAGAGAGCTCTTGGTTTTTTTCAAGAGGAAGATGACTTAGGCCAGCTCGCTCCATCGATGCGCTCTTTGCTTTTCCCGCCTTCTATCACGCCCGAGAGATTTCAAGGGAAGCTCTATCCTTACCAAGAAAAAGGCGTAGCCTGGATGCGCGCCCTACACGATCAGGGGTGGGGAGGGCTGTTGGCAGATGAGATGGGTCTTGGAAAAACAGTACAGGTACTCGCTTTTCTCGCTTCGTTGTCAGAGGGTGCGCGCTTGGTTGTCGCCCCTGCGCACCTCGTCTATCACTGGCAGAAAGAGGCTCGTACTTTTCTAGGAAAAGAACCCTACCTACATATTGGGGGAGGAAGGGAATCGACCTTGGAGGGAAAAACGCTCATCATCACCTCGTATGCTACCCTCGTGCGTGATGCTGCTCTTTTTGAGAAAAGTGTGTTCGCAACTGTCGTGCTCGATGAGTCCTCTTATGTCAAAAATCCCCGGTCTGTAGCTTTTTCTGTTCTCTCTAAACTACAAAAACAATCTGCTTTCGCCCTCAACGGCACTCCCATCGACAATGCGTATGAAGAGCTTTGGGCTCAATTTACCTGTCTCGATTCACGTATTTTGGGGCCAAAACAGGTATTTCTACCAAAGGCGCGCGTCGATCAAGAAAAAGCCGTTTTGCAGTTGAGGCCTTTTCTTTGTAAGCGGACAAAACAAGAGGTCCATCTCGACTTACCTCCTTTGACCGTACAAGATGTACTCTTTTCTTTGGGAGAAGAGCACCGCAGCTTTTACGAGGCGAAAAAAGCCTCTCTTCGAAAAGAGGCACCCTCCGCGTTAGAAATTTTGCTTCGTCTTCGCCAAAGTGCTCTTGCGCCCGCACTTGTAGGGGGCAATATTCCTTCGGACAAAATTTCCCTTCTTCTACAAGATCTAGAGCAGTTGAAAGGATGTAAAGTTCTTATTTTTAGTAGTTTTACTCAGTTTTTGCGTCTGGTAGAACGGGAGCTTATTGGGAAAAAAATTCCCACGCTTTATCTAGATGGGAAGCTCTCTCTTCGGGAGCGTGAAAAAACCATGCAGGCATTTTGTTCCTCTTCCGACGGAGTCTGCTTTCTTTTGAGCATGAAAGCTGCGGGTATAGGTCTCAATCTCCCCCAAGCAGATGTCGTGTTCCTTCTCGACCCTTGGTGGAATGAATCTTTGGAGAGGCAAGCGATGGCACGCGCGCATCGGATCGGCCGCAAAGGAGCGCTTCTCGTAAAGCGGTACATTGCCAAAGAGACGATTGAAGAAAACATCCTAGAGCTCAAAAAAGAAAAGCTTCTCTACAATCAGCTTATTGACTCGTCGATCACGCGAGAGGATTGTCTTCATCTTTTTTGTTGAATTTTTCCATTTTCTCTTCAATTGCAATGAGCTCTAAAGCGGCCTCTTTGAAGGTTTTGAGTCCCTCGGCAAACCCGAGTTTTCGCGCAAGTTCGTCGAGGTAACGAATCTCCGCTGCGAGCTGGTCATTGATGGATTGGAGCTTTGCGAGCTGCTTTTTCTCGTTGGCCATATTCTCTCCTTAAAATCTGGTTGCTTCCACATACTTCTCTTATGTGAAAAGTGTGCCACTGTGGCAACTTTCTATTTCGGATAATTCCGTAACTCGGCTAAGCTCCAAAAAGATAGAGGAACAAAATGAGGTAATCGATGGTCGAAAGAATGCGATTTTTTGTGCATATCTGCTTGAGTAGTTTTCTGGTCTCTTGCGGAAGCTCGAATAGCGAATCAGAGGGTCTTCCAAAAGAAGAGGCCGAAGAGATGCAAGAGCATGAGGCGGGTAGGTGCTACCATGCGGGCTATTCCATGGCAGAAGGAGAGGTAAAAAGTTCAGCTCCAGCGCTTTCCAGTGAGCCTTTAGTGCTTACCGATAGCAGCAAAGAAAAAAGCGTAGCTCCCTAGCTAGATATTCTAAAGCGGTTATGCAAAAAGGGTTACTCTTCTTGTGTAGCCGCCTCTTCTTGGCTTGTGAGCATCTGAAAGCGTTCCATATTGGTCGCTTTGCCTCTGTAGAACCACTCTTGCTTCACACCTGTTCGCGCTCCATAGTATTGGCTGAGCCCGTGTCGCTCATTTTCCTGATACTCGACTTGGGAAAGGAGTTCTCCCATCTGATCGTACCGCCTTTCTAGACCCTGCTTTTTTCCTTGCTCGTAGTTCGTAGAAACGAGGAGTTGCCCTTCGCGGTAGGAGCTCTTCTCTCCTTGTAACTTGCCCTCTTCCCAGTTGTTGACCATGTAAAGGCAGCCCTTGGGAGTGTAGATCTTTTGGGTGCCGTGCAGCAGATAGTCAGAAAAATCCGAGATCATGTGGATCTGCCCGTTGGGATGGTACGACGTTCTTTCTACGAGAAGGCCTTTGGTGATTTTGTCTACGACAAGTAGCAGTCCATCTCTTGCTCTTTTGCAGCGCATTCCCTCCCCTTGTTTTACCGAAGATTCCAACTCATTTTGCGCATTGTAGTACTTTCCTTCTAGAAGCGCGCCTTTTTCGTACCGCTCGATCCGCAAGGGAGAGCCCCACTGGCTCCAGTAACAGATAGAAGTTATCCCCTCTCCAGAATAGGTTTTTTCCCGAATGGGAATGCCCTTGCGATCGTGAACTGTCTCTTTCACCAAGTCCCCTTTCTCATAAAGAGCGGTTTTTTCGATAGTGGAACTGTACGGATAAGTGTGGGCTGTTTCCCCATGTAAAGAGCCGTTTTGGTAGTTTTTGACTACCTTCACTCCGTTGTCGAGATACTGTTCAACCGTCCCTTCTTGGTCTCTTGCGAGCCACTCCTCTTGGTCCATTTCGAAGCCATATTTATGGATGTATTTTTGGGATACTACTTGGGCATTTGGGGGAGAGTGGGCACAAGAGGGAAAAAACAGGGGGAGAAACAACACCCAGATTCGTCGCATAAAACCTCCAGATCAGTAGACCATCATAATCGTGCGCTCCTCTTAATGCAAGAGGCGCGTAGGAAAAATTTCACCCAAAAGAGCCCGTGTCTTGTAGAGCTTGCATGCAGCTGCTTTGCAGTTGTGCATGTTCTTTTTCCACTTCGCTTGTGGAGAGGGTTCTTGTAGAAGAGCGGTAGGTGAAGCGTAGGGTGACCTGTTTTTCTCCCTTCTCTTTTTCGGTGTAGAGATCGTGCAGATAGACACTCTCGAGAAGAGGGGATTGCATTGTGCCTAAAAAAGCCTGCAGGGAGGAAAAAGGGTAGGATGAGGGGAGGGAAATAGTCCAATCTCTAGTAGAGCTCGGATAGGGAGAAAGAGGCGTCAATTCTGCTCTATTGTGATCTAGACTAGATAGAGGCAAGAGATGGATCTCTGCGAAAAATGTTTTCTGTTTGATGGAAAACTGCTCGAGCACCTCTGGATGAACCTCCCCGAGAACTCCTATTGGGTGCTTTGCAAGGCAGATATCTGCTTGACGGTAAGGATGAAGGCTTGGATGCTTGCCTGGTGCAAACGAAATATCTGGAAAGGGGGTAAGAAGGACTTCAGAGGCGCCTTTTAAGGAGAAAAAATCGTGATACCGCGCTTCTTCCCCCCAAAATGTGGGCGCTTTTTTCCCTGAGGTGATGAGGGAAAGCACAGGCTCTTCTACGATCTTTTCTCCGAGCTTAGTATGGATTTTTCCTAGCTCGAAACTCTGGATCTCGAAATCTTGTCGGCACGCTCTTTTCGAGAAAATATGCAGCAAAGAAGTAAGAAGAGAGGGTCGGAGAACAGCAAAATCCTCTGATTTGGCATAGAGAGCTTTTACAAGGTCCCTTTTCCGCAGCGAGGTCTCTTCGGTCACGGCCGCCCACTTTTCGCTGATCAGATCAGGAGTGACACACTCATCGAATCCGAGTTGCAAGCAGCGGTAGCGCATCTTTTTTGAAAAGCGGTAGAAAGGATCTTGGTGGACTGGAGGAAGGGGAGCACTAGGAGCAAGTGACTCGATCTGGCTGAGGCCCTCGATTCTCGCTATCTCTTCGATCAAGTCGATTTCCTCTTGAAGGTCATTCCGGTAGTGGGGGATGATCACCTCGAGCTCTTCCTCACCGGAGAGGATGGTGGGGCAGTCTAGGCGGGCAAAAATATCCTCGATCTGTTGGATACTCATGGAGATGCCTAGCACCTGTTCCACGCGTGATTTTCTGCACACAATCTGCCGGTTCGCAGGGGGGAGAGTAGAGGTTTGCATGGTACAGGCAACTTTTTTGCCTACAATTGTAGAGAGTAGCTCGGCTACAAGGCTCAAGGCAGTTGTACCGAGAGTGGGATCAATGCCCCTTTCAAAAAGATGGCTGCTATGGGAGCGCAACTGCATCGCTGTACTTGTCTTTCGGATCAATGTGGGGGAAAAGTGCGCAGCTTCGATCAAGTATGAGCGGGTAGAGGCCTCTACGGCAGAGTCTTTGCTCCCCATGATTCCACCAAGAGCTAGGAGCTTTTCTTCTGCGTAAACGCCCAAGGCGCCTTTAGGGCATACCCTTCTTGTGCCGTCGAGAAAAACAAGGGGCGTATCCGTAGGAATCTTGCGTATACTTGGAACTTTTCCGATAAGAGCATCTAAAGAAAAAGCGTGCATGGGTTGCCCCGTTAAGAGTGTGACATAGTGCAGCAAATCGACCAGTAAAAAAGAAGGGCAATGCCCTGCTTTTTGTAGGGAGGAGCGAAGCCAAAAAGGGGAGGAGCAGGAGGGCACATGCTCTAAGGTGAGCGTACTATAGGAAGAACAATCCTCGGTACTTTCGATTACAAAGTCTTGCATCGCAGGTGCTATTGAGGGGGAATAGGGTTGGAGCGGAAGGCAAAAGTAGGCGCTAAGTTCCCTTGCGATTCCCAAAGCGCTCTGGCAGTGACCCAAATTGGGAGTAAAAGAGCAGTGCAAAACTGGATCGTAGAGTTTTTCCAAAGATTCTCCTAAAGAGAACGTGGAATCGAGGCGGAGAACGGCTAGCTTCTCTTCGTAGAGCCCCAGCTCCTCTGCTGAGACCAGCATTCCCTCGGAAATCTCTCCTTGCAAGGTTTTCTCTTCAATGAGTACTCCTTGCACGTGTGCACCCAATGGGGCAAAGGCGACGATCTCTCCTTTTTTGATGGTTCGATCCCCACAGACTACCCGAAAGTTCCGCGTGCCTTGAGAGATGTCAGCTAGAAGAAGATTTTTTGCATGGGGATGCACAGTTACTTGCACAATCTTAGCTGCCACTACCTGAGAAAAAGAGAGGTTTTTTCCGGTAATGGCATCCACTTCGATTCCCAAAGAGACGAGAGCCTCCTCTAGGTCCTCCAAGGATTTTTGCTCAATGGCGATGTGCTGCTTTATAAGAGAAAGAGGAATCTTCATGAACGCACCCGATCAATGTCCTCCAGTCTAGGTAAAGAGAGGTTTCCTGGCAAGGATAAGGCTTTTTCTTGGTCGGTGCTTTTCACTCATTTGAGTGGATCGTGACCTCCTTGATGCCAAGGTGTGCAACGCGCGATCCGTTTTATCCCGAGAAAAATACCACGGAGAGCTCCATACTTACGGATCGCTTCCGCCATGTATGTGGAGCAGGTTGGTTCGTAACGACAAGAACGTCCGATGAGAGGGCTCAAACAGAGCTGGTACATACGGATGAGAAAAAGACAAAAATACTTCATGGGTTGCTACAAATTGCCCATTTGCCTATGATAGGAAGATACTCTTTCGAGCACAAGCGGAAATGGTGGAACTGGTAGACACGCTACCTTGAGGTGGTAGTGGGAACACAAAATCCCTTGGGGGTTCGAGTCCCCCTTTTCGCAATCTTGTTTTTTCCTCTCTTTTTTATCGCAACTCTTCCTGTAGATATCTTTTCAAGAAGGGGTACAAGGAAGTCTTTTCCCTGCATTCTTCTAAGGATTTATAACGCTTTGCTCTGCCGATTATAAGCAGCTTTTTCCAAGCCTCTTCAGAAAAATTGTGCCCTCCTTGTGGAAGATGACTCTCGCAGAGGCTTATACCGGAAAAAAGTCCCCGCGCTCTTTTTTCACAATAGCGGCACCGTTCCTCTAGGTGCAAGACCCCTTCGTATATGAGAAGCTTAGCCAGAAAGCTTTCTCCAAAAACCGTGGGGTAAATAGAAGAGGGGAGGCGCTGCAGGTAGCTCACGCAAAGGGCATAGAGCCGAGCTCCAGGGCGCTCGGGCATCTGGGACTGTAAAAGCGCCCATGCGATCTCTCCTGCTATGAAAAGGGGCGCTTTTTTTTCACGAAGAGGTATTCTCCAGTCTAGGAAAGAGCAGTCTTGTACCGCGTGCAAAGAAGAATGTTTTTTCCGATAAACAATCTCAACTTGTGCAAAAAGAGGAATGTTCGCCGAGCTTTTTACCACTTTTTTCGGGCAGAAAAACGAAAAAAGGCCCTCCTTCGTATATACTTTCAAGAGACTTCCCCGGCTGAGGTAAGATGAGGAGTGTAAGATGACTCCTTCTAATTGACGCTCTATTCTATCCTCTTTCAGTGAGTAAGTTTTCCATACAATACGCTCATTTCAAGAAAAAGTCACCCGGCTCGTCCAGGGTACTCGCGTACGGGATCACTGAGAAGGAGGTGATTGTTTAGATTGTAATTTTTGGAATATTGCACGGATCTCCTGAGTCGTCGAATTTGGACCAGGAAAAAAAGATTGCGTGTGTATTGTCCTTGTAAGCAAGATCTTAGTATTATTAGGTGTCTCTGGATACAAGGAGGCTGCGAGGGCACTTGTATCGGAAATTACACGATCAGGCAGTATGGTCATCTTAGGGTGTCCTGTATTTACGACAATATGGGTGATCTTGGGATTTAGTTTCCTAGAGAATTCTGTTGTAGGTAGAGTCCATCCGAATAGCCACAGGAAAAGAGCTGCTGTGTTGGGTAAAAGAGAAATGTATTCCCTGACAACACTTTCAAGGGAAGAAAATGTCTTGTTGCTAAGCACTAAGCAAGGTTTTTCAGGTTTGTAATCTTGCAACAGTGTTGCTTGGATTCCCCCTCCAAGAGAGAAACCCCAAAAATGAATCTCTTTAGTTTTTGTTTGTACATATTGCAATGTTGCCCTAGCAGAAGCGATGAGATGATCCTGAGTACAGGGATATCGGCTCCGATCTATTCCTCGGTAGCCTACGCAAACTACGTTTGTTTGCAAAAGTTCTGCGATCCCTAATATCTCTTGCGCGCATGCTTGCCAGGACATGGCATTGCCAGGCATAAAAATTGTATAGCGACTCGTGTTCTGGGGGGTATACTCGCACCCGTCTATCTTTCTTCCATTGACTAGGATAGCAATGCGCTTCAAGTGCTCACTATCTCCGGACAGAAGTTGACCAGCGCGTTCACTTGCATCCCGAATCCAGTTGGATTGATTCGCGACGTCTTCTTCTGACAAATCCTTTGCAGGAACAATGAGTCTTGCAAATAAAGATGCAATCCAATCATAAAAAAAAAGAGGAAATGTCAAAACGAGTAGACAGCGGCTGACCAGACCTGTGGAGAAAAGGGCGATATAGGCAGCAGGACGCAAGAATTTGCTCAAAGTGTCTCGCACAATCTGGTATAGAGTATATCCTCGGTAGTCGTTTGAAGAATAGACGTGAACCACAGAAGGCTCACTATGGAGCGCAATAAAAGATCGAGACGCCTTCGGCGTAGTTTCAGATGTGGACATAAAAATAAGCCATAAATTTTATACGTTGATTAGAATTAAAAGCAAGAAGAAAATATTCGGTATTTCTACGGTTGCGATGAAAGATGCGGGGAAAATAGAAAGATCCTTGTCAAGGTGAGCGGAGTGAGGCAAAAATTTCGTATCCGTTCGGTAGGAGAGGGTAAAATGAAAACTTTCGTACCGAATAGCCATCCATGATGTTGTCCTCCGAGGAGCTTCTAGACAAGGACAGCTCAGCTTCGTAAAGAAACTGAAGCTCTCGAGGAATAGCAAAGCTTAGCGTTAGTTCAATTAGAAACTGCTGTGTCAAATATCCCAAAATGCCGAATGCCAGCAAGTCCACTCGAAGCCTCGTTAGCAAAATCTGCTTCGGGTTAAATTTTTCGAAGATGTCACGAAAAAACCGAGAACCACCAGCTTGCTTTTCGATTTCTAGTCCATCGACAATCGTTTGTGATTTTTCCCCCAACGCTACGCAATTTTGACACCCTTCGAAAAAAATAAAAGATCGAAAGGAACAGAAGGATCGGAGCGGCAATTGTATATACCCATTTCATTTGAAGAATTGGTTTAAGGGAAAAAATAGAGATGGGAGTTATTTGTGATTCGTTTCTTCAGTTCGTGGAAAAGCTCTGGGCTAGGTGGGGATAAACTCTCCGAAAACTCCACCGTTTTGTTTCTGGACAATTTCGGCGTTGTTGAAAAAATCTCTAGGAAAACCTTGATAAAAAGCCCATAAACAGGCGAGGCTCCTTATCTATAAAAAATCTAAGGAGCTTCTGATGCGAAAATGTGATTGGAAAAGAGTTAACCGAGAATTGGTAAAAAGAGGGAGTCTCACTTTTTTTATAGACAAGGCCTGC
>JBCDEZ010000004.1:0-45545 GCA_039179045.1 Chlamydiota bacterium
AGGAGCAAAGGCGTTGATCCCTCCGAGGAAAAACGCTACATGGAGACCTGGAATGAACGAAAGAAATCAAGCCATAGGAGAGCGAAGGGATCTTGGCCTAGATGAGGTGGGCATAAGTCTTTGGGGGAAACTGACGGGATACTCGCGAAGAGCTCCTGTAGAAACAGCATTCTCCAGGATGAAAGGACTCTATGGTCCCATGTTCTACTCAAAAAAACCAAGCGCTCAAAGAGTAGAAGGTTACTTAAAATGCCTGATGATGAATCAAATGATGCGAACCGAGAGCTAGAAAATCTTCAAGGATAGTCCTGGTTGGTCTGAAAATTTGATTTTTTCAACAAGGCCAATTGTATTGAATCTTAATCCTACTCAACGCCATATACTTACGGTATTAGGACCTCCTTTTGAAAAAATATACGAATCCACGTAAAAGGTGCGGAATGTGGGACTTACCCAAGAAAAGAGCGAAGAGCTGCTAGCAAAGCATCGAGGTCTTCGATAGTCGTATAGATCCCCAGAGAAATCCGGCAGCTTGCGGAAAGGGAGAAACGTTCGTGGAAGGGATCGGCGCAATGCCTTCCCGTACGGATAGCAATCTGCCGCGCATCTAAAAGCATGCCGAGATCCATAGGATGCCATTTTGGAGAAGTAAAAAGGAGCGTACCGATCCTCTCCGCTCCCGTCCAAGCATGCATGTCAGGGATCTGGGTGATCTCTCGATCGAGATAGCGCTGCAGCAGCTCCTCTTGTTGTCGGATCTTGGACATCCCATATTCGTTGAGAAAATCGAGCGCGGCGCCTGCACCTACAATTTCGATGATGGGAGGCGTTCCCGCCTCAAAGCGCAAGGGGGGATTTTGCCAGGTTGTGCCCGTAAAACGTACCCGTTGGATCATATCTCCCCCGCCTTGGTAGGGAGGCAAAGACTCCAATACCTCTTTTTTCCCATACAAAATGCCTAGCCCTGTAGGACCATACATTTTGTGTAGGGAAAAGACGTAGAAATCAGCCTCTAGGTCTTGCATGTTGACAGGCAAATGGGAAGGTCCCTGAGCGCCATCGACGAGCACCAAAGCGCCTGCGCGCTTTGCCTCTTCCACGAGTTCTTTTGCAGGATTGATGATGCCTGTTGTGTTGAATACGTGCGCAAAAGCAACGAGACGCGTTCTCGAAGAAAGCAATTGGGTGAAAGCCCTGCGGTCAAGGGTGCCATCATCTAAAAGAGGTGCTATCCGAAGAGTGGCACCTGTCGCATCGGCAAGAAGCTGCCAGGGGACGATATTAGCGTGGTGCTCTCCTTCTGTGATGAGAATTTCATCCCCTTTAGCAAAGCGGCTTTGCAGACAGAAACGAACAAGATTGATCCCATCAGTGGTTCCCTTCGTGAAGACAATCTCTTCTAAATATGCTGCCCCTAGGAAAGCCTGCACTTGCTCACGCACCTGCTCAATGCGTGCTGTCGCCTGCGCAGAGAGGGTATACAAGGCGCGGTGCACCGTCGCATAGCTTGAGGCTGCAAACGTGCTCATCGCATCGAGGACTGACTGGGGCTTATGCGTCGTAGCTGCCGAGTCGAGATAAATGAGATTGGGATGGTTCGAGAAGATAGGAAAGCGAGAGCGAATGGAAGCTCGATTTTTTGCATCAGTCGTTTGAGTGGGCATGGGATCCTACGAATTTTTCTACGAACCCTTGCCAAGGCGTCTGGAGCCTTTTTGGGAACGCATCGAGCACCTCGCGGCAAAATGCCTTTGCGAGTAGGCTTTTTGCTTGTCCAAGACTCATGCCACGACTTTGTAAGTAGAATAGAGCCTCTTCCTCAAAGCTCGCGATTGTAGCTCCATGACTTGCTTTGACATCGTCTGCAAAAATCTCCAAATTGGGCTCTGAACAGACCGACGCCTCTTCGGAGAGGAGAAGCGACTGGTGTTGCTGGTACGCCTCTGTTTTTTGCGCTTCCGCGTGGACATAGATCTTACCCGAGAAGTGAGTTTTCGATGCGTCTGCCCCCAAGGTCTTGATTTGTTGTGAGGAGCGAGCCTCTGGGTGGGCATGCTCGGCTGTAACGGCAAGATGCGCGCGCATCGCGCCTTGGGGCAGTAAAAGACTGGAAACGGCGGCATGAGCTTCTTTGCCAAACAGCGTGAGATGCACATGCTCCTCGGAGCGTTCTGCCTGCGCGTGGATACTCGTTTTACGCAATTGCGCTCCTCCCTGTAAAGAGCCGTAGAATGCGCTTGCTATTGTTCCTCCTACCCCATTGTAGGTCATCTGATCGCACCAAGATAAGGTCGACTGCTTTTCAAGAGAGACGGAAATGTGCTGGCTAAGGCAACCCTCTAGGTTTTTCTCCTTGGAGACAATGCGTGTAGTGACAGAGCAACGAGCCTCTTTTTCGAGATAGACTTGCAAGCAGATGGGGCTAAAAAGATGGGAGCGTGTCTGGAGGTAAACTAGGTCGATTTCTACATTTTCTCCTTCTTCTATATGCAAGAGAAGAGGTGTCTTTGCAGCGCCAACTGCGAAAAGGGCAAAGGGACTTGTCTGCTGCAGCGCTACCTGCATGTGCAGATCAATCAAAGGGGTGTAAAGAGGGTAGGCCTCTTCAAGAGGAAATACAAGGAGCTCTTCTTCTTTTGCCGCGATCTCACAGGAAAGATGCGGGGCAAAATGCCCATCTACGAATAAGAGCTCGTTTTTCCGGGCAGTATAGTCCACATGAGGAAGACCCTCTCCGGTGACAGGGTACTTCGAGAGCGCCTTCTTGAAGTGAGGGCTCTTATGTTGCCGCTCGAGAAGATCCAAGGCAGATTGCTGGAAAGAAGCAAGAGAGGTCATAAAGCCTCGAGCTTATAACCGCTCTCTTCGATCTTGGCACAAAGATCGAGAGATCCTGATCGAACCACTTTGCCCTCCAACATGATGTGCACATGTGTTGGCTGTACAAGAGTCAAAAGACGTGCGTAGTGGGTAATCAAAAGAAGAGAGCAAGAGCTCTTGCACTCATTGATGTAGTCTGCACTCATCCGAATCGCATCGACATCGAGGCCCGAGTCTGTCTCATCTAAGATCGCGAGCTCGGGACACAAAAGGGCCATTTGCAAGAGTTCATTTTTCTTCTTTTCTCCTCCAGAAAAACCCTCGTTGAGTCCTCTTTTGCGGAAAGAGGAAGCGATCTGCATCTTCTCCATTTTCTCTTGTAACAAGGTAGTAAACTCCTCTTTAGACAAAGGTGGTTTTCCCAAGAATTTCCGTTTTTCTTGCACGACTTTCTCGAGGAACTCTTCGTTGCTCACACCAGGAATGTCTACTGGATACTGGAAGCTGAGAAAAAGACCTGCAAGAGAGCGCTCAGAGGGTTCGAGCGCAAGCAGATCCTTCCCACGGAAGAAAATTCTCCCGGAAGTGACCTCATAATCGGGGTGTCCGGCAAGCACGTGCGCAAGAGTCGACTTGCCGGCGCCATTTGGTCCCATAATGGCGTGAAGCTCTCCCTCTTCAATCTTGAGGGAAAACCCGTCTAAGATCGTCTTGCCCATTGTTTGTACAGAGATATGTTGTATATCGAGTAAAGTCATGATCATCCCACGGAGTGTTCTAATTTGATCGCTAAAAGCTTGGTCGCCTCCGCAGCAAACTCGAGGGGAAGCTCCCGGATTACATCCTGGCAAAAACCGTGGACGATCATCCCGATGGCATCTTCCCGGGAAATGCCGCGCGATTCTAGGTAAAATATCTGCTCTTCGCTCATTTTCTCGGTCGACGCTTCATGCGCTACGGAAGAAGAGGAGTTGAGGACTTCAATACGGGGAAAGGTATTCGCAGAACAGCGATTGCCAACAAGCATCGAGTCGCACTGGGTGTAGTTCTTGGATTTTTTTGCTTTGGAGAAAATTTTTACCTTACCCCGGTAGCTGTTGTCTGACTCCTCTGCCGAAATACCCTTGGAAATGATTGTAGAAGAGGTGCCTTTGCCCACGTGAATCATCTTTGTGCCCGTATCGGCTTGCATCTTGCCATTAGTCAGTGCAACCGAATAAAATTCGCCTACCGAGCCATCACCTTGCAAGATGCAACTGGGGTACTTCCACGTGATGGCAGCGCCTGCCTCTACTTGCGACCAGGAAATTTTTGAGCGCTCTCCTTTGCAAAGACCTCTTTTTGTGACAAAGTTATAAATGCCTCCTTTGCCGGTTTTTGGATCGCCTGCGTACCAATTTTGTACGGTAGCATACTTGATCTCTGCTTCTTTTTCTGCAATCAGCTCGACGACCGCTGCATGCAGCTGGTTCGTATCAAAAGCGGGAGCCGTGCAACCCTCCAAATAGCTCACATACGATCCCTCCTCAGCAATGATGAGAGTACGC
The DNA here is from genome assembly GCA_039179045.1 of Chlamydiota bacterium. Taxonomy (GTDB): domain Bacteria; phylum Chlamydiota; class Chlamydiia; order Chlamydiales; family SM23-39; genus JBCAXK01. Next base: position 4,368 of record JBCDEZ010000004.1, read on the forward strand.
TCAAACTGTCCTGTATTTTGCTCATTGATCCGGAAGTACGTAGAAAGCTCCATAGGAGAGCGCACGCCCTTGGGTACGTAGACGAAAGAGCCATCAGTAAAAACAGCAGAATTGAGTGCAGCGAAGTAGTTGTCCCCGATCGGCACAACGGTTCCTAAATACTTTTGTAGAAATTCGGGATAGCGCTGAGCCGCTTCCGAAAAAGAGCAGAGCACAACACCTGCTTTTTCCAACGTTTTCTTGAAAGTAGTGCCTAAAGAGACCGAGTCGAACACAACATCAACGGCCACATTTGTCAGCCTTTTTTGTTCATCCACAGGAATGCCTAACCGGTCAAACGTGCGCAATAGCTCGGGGTCGACTTGGTCTAAGGATTCGAGTTGCTGCTTTTTCTTAGGAGCAGAATAGTACGAAATCGCCTGATAATCGATGGGAGGATACTCCACATTTGCCCAGTGAGGCTCTTGCATCGAGCGCCATTTTTTGTACGCTTTGAGACGAAATTCGGTAAGAAAGGCAGGCTCACACTTTTTCTCGGAGAGTTGGATTACAATCTCTTCAGAGAGACCTTCGGGGAAAGTATCCGATTCAATAGGGGTCTGAAATCCGTACGGATACTCCTTGCTCGTAAATCGTTGTGTCATAGCCAAATCACCTATGAAAATACTTCTATTCTAAGGCATCTAAAAGATACCTGTCAATCGATTGCTTAAAGAGGCTAAGCGCATTTCATCCTAAGAATGTTTGATCCCGCGGGAAGATATTTCGTCCAATGAGAGCTAGATTTATGAGAAAACTTTTACTGAGCAACCAATTGCCTAGCAGTGTTTACGAAACCGCAAAAGGGAAAAGCACTCGACCACAATCGAGAAAAAGCGTGGGACCATCCCAGTAAAGACCGCGCTTTGATTCAGATCATCGGCAATATCGAAGACCCCCGCAAGCACTCGTGTAATGTTCACCACTCATTGATGAGCATGGCTTGATCACCCTTGATGGGTGTTCTTTGCATAGGGAAAAAATGAGAAGAGATTGTCCAACGTCCTGAAGAAATCCAAAGGGGATATTGTACCCAATTCAATGGAAGAATTGGGTATAGCTATTGGGATGGTGAGTGCCTTATGTCTGCTTGCTATATACGCTCTTCAGAGAGGCAAATGCGCAAAAAACGGAAAGAAACAGGAAAAACGGCATCCAGTTAGACAGGAAAACCAACGCAAAAACCGAGTTTACAATGGATTTTCCAAATGTTTGAGGGTATGCATCTGTTACTCAAGAAAAACCCATCCCAAATACACGAGATAATCTTGCGCCTCAATCCTACTCAACGTCCTACTACTTGCAATACTCCCCCCCGTTTGAAAAAATATACGCGTCAACAGGAAAGAGTGCGGAATGTGGGTTGAGCAAAAGCGCCTCGCTAAAATGCGAGAAGAATTCAAAAAAGATCTGTACAGTAATATCTCCTTCTCACCAAGAGCGCTTATTCAAAAATCGTATTTCCCGCAAAAGAATACATTTAGCTTTATCTTAATATGCAGAATAAAGTAAAATATGTGCTCAAATGAATTGAGCTGGAAATTTTATACACTTGTTTAGTGGAAATTTCAAAAGACCGAGGTTTGAGTACTTTTTAACCGAAGTGCTCGAAAAATGAATACTTTTTACCTGGTTTGGGATTCCAACATCAAGGAATTTGCCCCAATTGAATGGATGCTTTATGACGGCCTTTTCTTGAAAAGACTTTACTAAACAAAAAAATCCCATGGAATGATAATCCATTTTTTAAACAAAAAATTTATGAGACTTATATGACTACACAAGCAATTCTTCCAAAAACTCCAGGTATACATTTTGGTTATTTTTTTCCCGAGAAACCCGGGCAGTACAATGCATACGAAGAATCTGTCCACAATGTAACGCTTGTCGCATTTCACGTGGTAAGTTTCGCTGCTCTCTGCGGCATATTCCCTTTAACGGGGTGGTACATACAAACCGCATTGACTTCCGGTTACATCGCAACCATAGCATACAACACCTATACTTTCTTAAATGGCGAGGAGAAAAACCCTTTCAATATGCTGGGAATGATCGTAAGAGCAACTTTCATGACGTACGGCCCTCTTTTGTTGATGGCCATTGATTTTGTAGCCACTGTACTTCAGGAACCACAGGGTAGTTTGCAATACGATATTACTCAGACGATGTCTAGCATGTCCTGCCAAAGTACTATATAAAAGGATGGGATGGAATAAGGCGATCGCAGACAACCGTCGTGCGTCACCAAAATCCGAGTGTCCAGTGTAAGCTTTCAAATGAATGAAAATCGGGCTGGCCGTATGAGACCTTGAAGAATTTTTCCTAGGAAATTGGTCTCATTCCGTACATAAATATAGCGCGTAGCCAGCCTGTGTTCTTCAATCTTTGTCCCCCCTATGAAAAAGAGCTTCAGAGCCGACTTAAGCATCTGGTCTTAAGTAATGAGGCTTGGAACAATTTCTTACTTGCGAGATTGGGTTTTTTCAATAAAGATGGCGCGGACGTAGGCATTTGGGAAGTCCATTGCAAACTCGGTTTTTGTGGCCCCTCTCCTATTTCTTTCCAGTTCTTGTAGATTTTCCATTACGGAATCGTATGCGCAAGAAGACAAAGGCACCCCACCGGGCCAAGAAAAATGATCCTACCTTGTTTGTTGAATACGGAAAAGATCGCGAGAGACGCGGACTTCCACGTACTGCTTTTTTCTAGCCCATTTGTAACGAAAAAATGGTTTTTACAGCAAAAATAACCCCACAATTTTCTATCTCCCAAGAAAAATAGATTTTCTTATACTCCTTATTTACAGGCCGCATTGAGCTGCCTTCGCACTTCAAAAAGGGCAATTGCGCAGGCATTTGCGAGATTGAGGCAACGACATTCCTTCTCCATGGGAATCGTCACAAACTGATTGGGAAAGCGATTCCATAGGGATTCGGGTAGCCCCTTCTCCTCATTTCCAAAGATGAGCAAGCTCTCCTTTTCATACGAAATCTCCGTATAGGAAGTCAGGAGTGCGTGTGAAGTTTTGTGCTTTTTCGATGAGAAAAAAAAGAAAGAAGGAGATTGTTCTAGCTGCTCATCGAGACTCTCAATCTCTTGAGGAGGTGATTTTCTGGCATAGTCGAGCCCGGCGCGGCGCATCTTGCTGTCGGAAAGGGAGAAATGGGGGCGCAGCAGCAAAAGGGAAGCTCCTACTGCAATACAAGTGCGCAAGATATTGCCTGTATTTTGGGGGATCAGCGGCTCGACAAGGATTACCTTCACAGTTTGATCCCCAATTCTTGAAGGTGGGCTTTGTCAGCAGAAGAGGGTGCTTGCAAAAGAAGGTCTGAGGCGTTTTGTGTTTTGGGAAAGGCGATCACCTCTCGGATGTTGTCTGCCTCGCAAAGCACCATCATGATCCGATCGAGACCAAGGGCAATTCCCATATGGGGGGGAGTTCCATAGGAAAGAGCACGCAGAAAAAATCCAAACTTTTCTTCGATTTCCTCGCCAGGCATGCCAAGCAAGGAGAAGATCTCCTCTTGTAGTTCGATCTGATGAATCCTCTCCGAGCCAGAGCCGAGCTCATAACCGTTGAGAACGAGATCGTAGGCTAAGGAGCGCACTTCCGTGGGGTGCGTCTTGAGAAGCGGTAGATCGTCTGGATGGGGAGCTGTGAAGGGGTGGTGCGCGCTTGCAAGCCCCCCTGCGTCTTCTTTTGTGAATAGAGGAAAGTCGGTGACCCAAAGAAAAGAGCGCTTTTTGGGGTCTTGAAGTCCCTCTTCTTCTCCTAGTCTTCTCCGTAGACGATCGAGTGCGGGATACAAAATCTTTTTTGGAGCGATCCCGAAAAGCGCCAAATCTCCCTCTTGCATTCCTAAGGCATTTGCACACTGTTCAAGTGCTGGCGCGCCGAACAGCTTAGTAGCATTCGAAGAGAGAAGACCCTCTTTTCTTTTGATCCAAGTGAGTTGAGGTAGACCCCATTTTTGCACAGCCTCGATATAGGCGCTGAGCTCTTTACGCGATTTTTTCGCTCCTTTCGGTAGCACGATTCCTTTAGCAAGGGCATCCATTTTGAAAAAAGGGCGTAGCGGAGGAGCTTCTAGCTTTTCCACAATCTCGGTCAGGTCGATGAATTGCATGCCAAATCGGGTGTCGGGCTTGTCGGTTCCATATAAGTTCAAGCACTGTTCATGGGACATGCGGGGAAAAGGGGTCGGAATCTCCGTGCCCTCTACCTCCTGAAAAAGGGAGGACATAAGTGATTCGATCTGTGCAAAGAAGGCCTCTTGGTGGGAAAAGCTGATCTCGATATCGACCTGGGTGAACTCAGGCTGGCGGTCTCGCCGGAGATCTTCATCTCGAAAGCAGGGTGCGATCTGGAAGTAGCGATCCATACCTGAGATCATGAGCATCTGCTTGAAAAGCTGCGGGGATTGGGGAAGAGCGTAGAAATTTTGGGGATGTACACGAGAGGGCACGAGGTAGTCGCGAGCTCCTTCAGGAGTTGTCTTGCCTAAAATAGGCGTCGTAATCTCAAAAAAACCCCCATGCGAGAGGTGGTTACGAATATGCAACATTGCCTGGTGGCGCAAGAGGAGATTTTTTGCAATGGCTCCCTTACGAATCTCCAAGAAGCGATACTGCAAACGGAGATCCTCATGAACAGCATCATTGCCAAAGAGCGTGAAAGGAGGCGTTTTTGCCGAGGATAGGATGCGGAACGAGTCGACCTCTACTTCCACTTCCCCTGTGGCAAGCAGCTTATTGGGAGAGCTCCTTTCTCGGACTGTACCCTCGATGTGCACAACCCATTCTAGGCGCACTTTATCTATGATCTCCTGCAAGGCAGGGAATTTTTGTGGATCGAGAAAAAGCTGGGTTTTTCCATATAGATCCCGCAAATCGAAGAACAAAAATGCGCCTAAATTGCGCCTCCGATGCACCCAACCAAATAGGGACACCCTCTCTTGCACATGTTCTTTTCGTAGTGCGCCGCAGTTGTGCGTTCGTTCTCGCATCACCTCTTCTCCCATTTCTTTGCCAAGTAGGAGGCAGCCTCTTGTATCGGTACCACTTCTTCTTTTCGCAAGTCCATCTCCTTGCAGCGCACAACGCCCCGTTTTTGCTCTTCCGCTCCCATAATTAGGCAGTACGAAGCTCCCCTTTTCTCTGCGCGACTCAATAGGTCTTGGATCTTGCCCTTGTAAAGGGCTATCTCAGCAAATATCCCCCTCTTTCGCAAGCTTTGCGTGAGGCGCAAAAGGGGAGGACGAGCCGTCCTTTCTAAAGGAAGAGAAAACACAAATGGAGCTTCTTTTTTTGGAATAGGAGAGCCTTGCGCTAGCATGGTTTGCAAAAGGCGCTCTAAACCTGTTCCGAAACCGATTCCAGGCAGATCCTGGCCAGAAAACAGGGACGGAAAGCCATCATAACGCCCTCCTCCACCGATCGCATTTTGTGCGCCCAAATCTGAGGAGACAATTTCAAAGACGGTTTTTTGGTAATAGTCGAGGCCGCGCACCATTTTCGGATTGACCGTATAAGGGATCTGCAACTCTTCAAGAGTTGCGAGAACTCCTGAGAAATGATCAGCACATTCGGGAGTCAAAAAGTCGAGGATTGAAGGAGCCCCTTCCAAGAGTTGTCGGTCACCAGGCGCTTTTGAGTCCAAGATACGCAAAGGGTTCTGCGCAAAACGGACCCGACTTTCTGGAGAGAGTGCCTCTTTTTGCGGTGTCAAGTAGTCGAGTAGAGCTGCTTTGTAGGCCTCTCTCGAGGGCATATCTCCGACTGAGTTGATGTCGACATGTAGCTCCCGAATGCCCAGGTTACGATAGAGAGAAATGAGAAGATCGATCACTTCTGCATCCTGCTCATAGGCTGCACACCCAAGCACTTCCGCACCGAACTGGTGGTGCTGCCGGTAACGCCCTTTCTGTGGTTTTTCGTAGCGAAACATGGGAGCGAGGTAAAAAAGCTTGTGCACCTTGCGCGTGTGGGATAGACCCCCTTCGAAAAAAGCGCGCAAAACAGCCGAGGTCCCCTCAGGACGGAGTGCGAGGGGGCGATGTTTCCGGTCTTCGAAGAGATACATCTCTTTCATCACGATATCGCTAGTGGCCATGCCGATGGAAAAGACTTTCTCCTGTTCGAAAAGAGGAGTACGGATCTCTTCGAAACCATAGCATTGAGCCGTCTTTCGGACGATCTTTTCCAGATACTGCCATAAGTGCACTTCTTGCCAGAGCTCCCGAAACCCATAGGGAAGAATGTCGAATAGTCCTCTCGGAAGTGTATATTTTGCCATAGTCGCTCTAGTATAGCTGCACAGGCTGGAAAAAACAATGGCAAGCTTGCCTCTTTTGCCAGAGAAATCGTTTGCGTTTGCAACGATTTTAAAGATCGCGTGAGATTTGCGAAATGAGCTGGCGCAAAAGAGTCGTCCACTTCGTGAGATGGGAGGTAGCTGGCGTTTTTTGGTGTTCTAGATGGAGATCTTGGAGAAGGTCCATGAAGGGGAAGGGAATCCACTCAGCGCCCGCATACTCTAGAAGATAATAGCCTAAGCTATGCTTTTCGCTCTCGGGATATGCATGCAGATGTTCAATGAAATTTTCGAGCTTGGAAAAATAGGCAGACTTACCTCGCGATCTTTCTGCATCCTCTAAGAATTGGTGCCACCAAGAAGAGAGTTGGTTGAGCGTGGAGACGTCTTGACTGTAATCTTCTACCTTCAGCTTGTCAAAGGCGCTCAGAAGTCTTTTTAGATCATCTTCTAACGAGTGTTCTGTGATTGTGTGCTCCGATTGGAATCCTTCTCCGTTTTGCGTGAAAAACCGGAGCAATTTAGATAGTCCCCGCAAAAAGTGGGCGAATAGAACAGGAGAGGCGGCGTCCTCTTGTTCCTTTTGTTCCTCCTCCTCTTTTTTTTCTGCATCCTTTTCTGCGGGATGCACGCGAATGTCATTGTAAGGATCGTGGGGAGGGGGAGGGCCGGATACGCTCATAGTATTCTCCTTAAAATGAACCGCTTTGCACTAGTACATAGTATAGGTTGGTACTTTTTTGTGAAGGAAATCGGCAGAAGAGTTCTCTGGATAAAGTCCTGTTCCATTCCTTGACAAGACGCAGGGAAGAAGGGTAGGGTATTTCTCCCATAAGGATCTGATTTGTGCGCAAAAAAACTTTCAAATACTTTCGTTCTGCTCCCGACATGCAACCGATAGAAGATGCAAAGGCAGTGGGGTCGTTGTACCGCTATTGGCGCCTTCGCACCTTTTATGCCATGTATATTGGTTATATCTTCTACTATTTTACAAGAAAAAGTTTTACTTTTATCATGCCTGTTTTGCAGGAAGGAGGGATGAGCCTTGCTTCCCTCGGCATGATCAGCAGCGCACTTTCCCTCTCCTACGGATGCAGCAAGTTTTTTAGCGGGATTTTGGGAGACCGTTCGAATCCCCGCTATTTCATGGCGATAGGCTTGCTCTTTACAGGGGCGTGCAACCTCGCTTTTGGACTCTCGAGCTCCCTTTTGTTATTCGTTATTTTCTGGGGACTCAACGGCTGGTTTCAAGGTTGGGGATGGCCTGGTTGCGCTAAGCTTTTGACGTACTGGTACTCCCACAAAGAGCGGGGGCTTTGGTGGGGGCTTTGGAATACGTCTCACAATTTAGGGGGGGCTTTGGCTCCTCTTTTGGTGGGGCTTGTCATGCACCATTTCGATTGGCGCACGTGCCTGTTCGTGTCCGCCTTTTTGAGTCTGCTAGGTAGTTTGTTTTTGCTAAACCGCCTTCGCGATACGCCTAGATCGTTGGGACTACCCCCAGTTGAGGTCTACCAAGGAGAAGCGCAAGCTCCTAAAGAAGAGCGAGAGTCCTACCCTGCAAGAAAGATCCTACTGCGATTCGTCCTCAAAAACCCGTGTATCTGGATCCTCTCTTGGGCCAATTTTTTCGTCTACGTGATCCGCACCGCTGTCAATGATTGGAGCTTTCTCTACTATTGCCAACATTTTCCAGGGGAAGGATATTCTGTCGCAAGCCTTTGCTGCTGCTCTTTTGAGGTGGGAGGATTGGTCGGCTCTTTGTCCGCAGGATGGCTCTCCGACTCCCTCTTCCTCGGAAGAAGAAACCCTATCAATGTTTTGTACCTTACAGGTACAATGACTCTATGCTTTTGCATGGTCTACATGCCCTCAGATGCTCCCTTTGCTTTGCATGCCTTATGGATGTTTGCGATGGGATTTTGCATTTTCGGGCCACAAATGCTCATCGGGATGGCGGCAGCAGAGCTTTCGCACAAAAAAGCGGTAGCAAGTGCGAGTGGCTTTACCGGATTCTGGGGCTATCTGGGAGCTGCTTTTGCAGGCTTGCCTTTAGGAGGGCTGATTGCACAGTGGGGATGGAGCGGATATTTTGCGTTCCTAAGTTTCACAGCTCTTTTAGCAGGAGGGGCGCTGTTGCCCCTTTGGCATGCGCAAGAGCATCTCGAAACGGGAGCGCAAGACGCCCCTATTTGAACCATTTTAAGAGATTATGAGCTGGATCCCTTTACACGTACACTCCCAATATTCACTACTCGACTCTACTCTTTCAATGAAGCGCCTTGTTGCTAAGGCAGAAGAGTTCTCTTTGCCTGCTGTAGCACTTACAGACCATGGCAATTTATTTGGCGCCGTCGAGTTTTATCAAACTTGCCAAAAGAGCGGGATCCAACCCATTCTCGGTGCCGAGCTTTGGGTAGCACCCGGTTCGAGAAAAGAAAAAAAACGGATCGCTGGTCATCCAGCAGGCTACCCCATTGTCTTACTGGCAAAAGATTTGACCGGCTACCACAACTTATGCAAGCTCTCTTCGATCGGTTATCTCGAGGGTTTTTACTACTACCCTAGAATCGATCGGGATGTGCTCCGAGAGCATAGCAATGGTCTCATCTGTCTTTCGGGCCCCACCCACTCCTCGGTCGCTTCTTGGATCATTCAAGGAAAAGAAGAGAAGCTCTTAGAAGAGGTTGCATGGTACAAAGAGGTGTTTCAAGAAGACTACTATTTCGAAGTGCTGCGCCACCAGATGGAGGAACAAGAGAGAGAAAAAAGCAAACTTGAAGTGTGGGCTTTGCAAGTTCTAGAAGAGCATGTGAAAAAGCAAGAGAAAGTAATCACAAGGCTGCAAGCGCTCTCCAAATCGCACGGGATCGCACTTGTGGCTGCTAACGATACCCACTATCTCGAAAAAGAGGATGCCGCTGCACACGAAGTGCTCATCAACGTACAGTCGGGAGAGCCTTGCCTTATTTGGGAGCGCGATAGCGCAGGCAATCCGATTCGCAAAGTACCCAACCCGAAAAGAAAGACCTATCCGAGCCGCGAGTACTCCTTCAAAAGCCCTAAAGAGATGCAAGAGCGTTTTTCTGACTTGCCCGAAGCACTTGCAACCAGCGTGGAAATCGCTAATAAATGTTCTGTAAACCTTGACTTTCAAACAAAGCACTATCCTGTATATACGCCCGCAGGTCTCGAGGGAGTGTCATGGGACAAAAAGCAACGGGAGAAAGAAGTAGGCAAGTACCTTTACAGGCTTTGCCAAGAGGCGATCTCTGAACGTTACGACGAAAAAGCCCTCAAACAAGTCGAAGAAACATGCCCTGGAAAAGATCCCCTAGAGAGAGTGCAAGAGCGTCTCGACTACGAATTTTCCCTTTTGGCATCGAAGGGCCTTTGTGACTACCTTCTGATTGTGTACGATTTCATAGCCTGGGCAAAGAGAGAAAAGATTCCGGTGGGCCCAGGTAGGGGATCTGCGGCAGGCTCGATCATCGCATACCTGGTAGGCATTACAGATATCGAGCCCCTATCCTTTCATCTTTTCTTCGAAAGATTCATCAATCCTGAAAGAATGTCTTATCCCGATATCGATGTGGATATCTGCATGGACCGCCGGCAAGAGGTGATCGACTACATGATCCGTAAATATGGTAAGGAAAAAGTCGCGCAAATCATCACCTTTGGAACAATGAAAGCGAAAATGGCGATCAAAGATGTGGGCAGAGTCTTGAGTGTGCCTCTTGCCAAGGTCAATGAGATCGCAAAGCTCGTGCCTGATGAACTAGGTGTTACTCTTGAAAGAGCTCTCAAGGTAGATCCCGATTTGCTGCGTCTCTACGAGATAGATGAAGAGGCAAAAAGTGTGATCGATATGGCGCAGAAAATCGAGGGTTCGATCCGCAATACGAGCACGCACGCAGCAGGCCTGATCGTCTCAGCTGATCCAATCACTGAGCATATCCCCGTTTGCACTGCGAAAGATACCGACATGCTCGTGACCCAATTTGCTATGAAACCCGCTGAGATGGTAGGTCTTTTGAAAATCGATTTCCTGGGTCTCAAAACCTTGACTTCGATCCAAAAGGCAGTAGCAATGGTTGAGCTTAGCAAAGGAATTGAGATCGACTGGACCCGCCTGCCCTTAGATGATCGAACAACCTTCGATCTTCTCACCCAGGGAAAGACTTTGGGAGTATTTCAGCTCGAATCTTCCGGCATGCAAGATCTTGTCCGCAACTTGAAGATCGACCAGTTTGAAGAGATCATTGCGGTAGGCGCTTTGTACCGGCCGGGGCCGATGGATATGATCCCCTCTTTCATCAACAGGAAGCATAAAAAAGAGGTGATTGAGATCGACCACCCCTTGATGGAAAAGATTTTACAAGAGACCTATGGGGTAATGGTCTACCAGGAGCAGGTGATGGAAATCGCGCGCCTTCTTGCTGGCTATTCCCTCGGCGAAGGGGATGTTTTGCGTCGCGCTATGGGGAAGAAAGACCGGGAGGAAATGGCGCGGCAAAGAGAGAAGTTTTTGCAAGGCGCGGAAACAAAAGGGGTTTCGAAAAAGGTAGCCACCACCATTTTTGATAAAATTGAAAAATTTGCCTCCTACGGATTCAACAAATCGCATGCAGCAGCCTACGCCTATTTGAGCTATACGACTGCCTACTTCAAAGCGAACTATCCCGAAGAGTGGATGGCCTCTTTGATGACCTCAGACAAGGATGATCTATCCAAAGTGGCAAAATTCATCGCCGAAGCAAAGGCGATGGGCATCGCTATGCTCGCGCCTGATGTGAATTCTCCCGGAGAAGAGTTTGTGCCCAGCCCTGAAGGCATCCGGTTTGCTATGAGCGGCATCAAAGGAGTCGGACACTCGGTAGTCAAAGCGATCATCGAAGAGAGGAAAAAAGGCACTTTTACCTCCCTCTACGACTTTGTACAGAGAATCGATAAAAAAATTGTGGGCAAAAAGCAGATAGAGCTCCTAGCGCGCGCAGGCGCTTTCGATTTTACAAAATGGGAGCGGGACGCTCTCGTGGAAAGTGTCGATCCAATTTATGAGGAAACCTACCGCAGTAGCAAAGAAGAGAGTCAAGGTATTTTGAGTTTCCTTCCTCTCCTTACAGAGAAAAATCCGTATCTAGAAGAGCCAATAGCCCAGCAAAAAACGAGCAACATCGAGAGGCTCCGGAGTGAAAAAGAGCTCCTTGGATTCTATCTGAGCGGCCATCCTATCGAAACCTATCTTCCTGTTTTGCAAAAAGCGGGGGGAAAATCGATCGGCGATGTCCGTGAGCATGAGCTCATTCTTACTGCCTTTGTGATCGATAAGGTGCAGTTCAAAATCGCCTCAAAATCGCAGAAGAAATTTGCAATTCTGCAAGTTAGCGATGAGAGAGAGAAATATGAGATTCCCGTTTGGCCCGATCTGGTGGAGGCCAAAGGGGATCTTCTCGTAGAAAATACGCTTTTGTTCGGGCTCTTGGACGTCGAGCCGCAGGGAGATACCTGGAAAGTCCAAATGCGCTGTTTCAGCGACGACTTTGACAAGAAGCTTTTTCAAGAAGAGAAAAAACGTTGGAAAAAGCGCCCTGAAAGCAAAAAACATACCAAGCAGGAGAAAGTCATGCAGCTAGTCATCACAGTCGATGCCGAGATAGTCCGTTTCACTCACGTAGTCACTCTCAAAGAACTGTTTGATCAGTACTCGGGAAGTACAGGAGTACAAGTGGTCTTTCTAGCCAGTGGAGAAAAAATCGGGAGCCTGCATATTGACAAGCAAAACGGAGTCGATCCCGACTCAGCAATCGCCTCGTCTTTGCAAACTCTTTCCTTCATTCTATCAATGAGAAAAGAGGAAAAAACGCTGACGTAATGAATGAGACATACGCGGACAGCTATGACAAACTACCTGGCTTGAAAACAGGAACCTTTTTGTAAGAAAGTTCTAAATACGAACCCATCAATGCCGCGTGCAGGATCTACATGCACGCTTAAACCATCTGTCTAATAATCTACGTTGCGATTTTAATTAAAATAAGAGTTCTTCACAAAGACCCTTACCACAAAAAGATCAAAAAGTCCTAAGTAGGTGTATCGTATCTAACATGAAAAACGATCCCCAACACCTAACCTGAGAGGAGAAAATTGTTGATGGTTCAAAACCCAAAATTTAGGTTAGATACGGAGATCAAGATGTATTTTTTAAAAAAACTTCTTTATACAAGAAAAAAAGCCTAGGATTTAAACGCGCGCCCCAAATAAAGAGCTAAGAAAAAGAGTAGCGGCGGAAAAAATGCTCGCGGAGACAAGGGGAAAGTGGATAAGGTGCGTTCCTTTGACCACAACCATATCTCCAGGGAGCCGACCGAACCAAGCTAAATAGTGGGGAAATGGAGTTTGAAAATGCAGAAAAAGGCCCCCTAAGATGGTAAAAAAACAGAACCAAAATAGGAAGCGAGAGACCACTTACGCGCCTGCTGTTTCCACAAATTTGCGCAATGTCTCCAGATCAGCTGCACCCACAGTCCGCTTCACTTCCCTCCCCTCTTGACATAGAACCAGAGTAGGAACGGAGGTAATCTGATACTCTTCAGCGGTCTTTTTCGCGTTATCGATATCGACTTTGCAAATTTGCATCTCTCCAGACATCGCCTCTTCTAGCTCCCCCAAGATCGGGTAGAGCATGCGGCAGGGACCGCACCATTCAGCAGAAAAGACCACAAGCGTTTTGCTTTTTGCGATCTCTTGAGAAAAATTTTCATCGGACAACTGTTTCATAGCGGAGCCTAATTTCAATATATTTTAAGCCTAAGTTTACAACGAAAAAACAAAAAAGACAATGGCCAATGGAGCTAAAGAAGCCCATGAGGTGAAATTCCCCAAGTGCGTCAAAAGGCAATGGTTGCATTCACTTGACGCGACAAGAACGCGCGTTGCCCGCTTCCGTAGCATCCTCCAAGTCTTGCAAAGCGCGGCGCGCATCTTCTACTACTTTTTGCATGAAGACCTTTTTCCCCAAATCTTTGTATTGTTCAAACGTGATAGGAGGTCCGATCCGGCAAGAAATCGTACCAAAAAGATGCGGCAAACGCCGATTTTTCCCCCAAGCATCTCCAGCACCTGCGATGTATACGGGTAGAACCGGGCAGCCACTTTTGAAAGCCAAAAGACCGATCCCAGGTGCCAAGGGAAGGATCTGCTTCCCATCAGAGCGTCCCCCTTCCGGAAAAAGGAGAAGTTTCTCCCCATTTTCTAAGATGCGTAGAGTCGTTTTCACCGCATGCAGATCTCTTTTCCCCGCGGTAATGGGATGCGCTTTCAAAGAAGAAATAAGGCAGCGAAAAAGGAAACTGCGAAACAGTGTTTTGCGCGCCAAAAAGTGGAGTTCTTCTCCCAGAGCAAAGACCGCCAAAGGGGGATCAAAGTATGAGGTATGATTGGCAATGACAAGAGCTGCGCCTGCGAAAAGATGCTCTTTCCCGCGCACCTCAAATCGATAGAGCCTCCGAGCAAGAAACTGTCCAAAAAAGAACGCAACTGAATAGAAAAAGCGCATCTTTTTGGGAGGCACTTTTTGGAGCATAGACAGAACGACCTGCTCTAAGCTCAAAAAGCTCGTATCAATTTCGATCATATCCTCCGTTTTTTCGAGAGGAGACTCCTTTCTCATCTCGTCTGCATGATCTCTTCTTTGCATCCGCTTTTCGATCTCTTGAAGAGACATCTTGGCCTGAAGCTGGTCGTAGCGCCTCTTGGCGCGCGTCTTAGAGTCAGCTGTGAGAAAGAATTTCACCTCAGCATGGGGGAAAACAACGCTTCCCATATCCCGTCCTTCGCAGACGCAAGAGAGACCCTTCGTTCTTTCCCTTTGCATCTTGGTAAGAGCCTTGCGCACGCATTGGAACGAGGAGAGTTGGGAGCTGAGAGAAGAGATCTCCTCGGAGCGGATGCTCTCGGTTACATCGACCTTTCCAACCAGATAGCGCGCTCTACTTTGTACTTCAAAGGAAAATGAGCCAAGAGCTGCTTCGACCGTAGGGAGGGAGACAGAGCTATACCCCTCTTCTCGAAAATGCCAAGCAAAGCAGCGATACATAGCTCCCGTATCCAGATAGGCAATCCCAAGTCTTTGTGCCAGCAATTTTGCTGCGCTAGATTTTCCCGTCCCAGAAGGACCATCAATCGTAATTTTCATCGCATTGCCCATAAGATACAAAAAAGCGCGGGTGCTGTAAATAAAAGAGAGTCGATTAGATCCAAAGCGCCCCCGATACCTCGGATCTGGTTACTATCTTTGACCTGCGCGTCTCTTTTCAGTAAAGACTCAAAAAGATCGCCTATCTGCCCTAGCAAGGCGAGAAAAGCTCCCAGCAAGGCCCCTTTTAGATACGATACACCTTCGAAAGCCGGCATGCTCTTCGCGAAATAGGTCAAGAAAAGACTGCACACAAGGGCCCCTAAAATACCGAAGCCCGCTCCTTCCTGTGTTTTTTTCGGGCTGATTTTTGCAGAAAGAGGATGTCTTCCCAAGGCATTGCCTCCCAAGTAAGCTGCGATATCACTACACTTGGTAACCGCTATGAGATAAAAAAACCAAGAATTTCCCCCTCCAAGAGGCGTGTAGAGCAAAAATAGAACCGAAGAGGTGGGTAGAACAATGTAGAGCAAGGGAAAGCTGGAAAGAGCGAAGTAGACAATCGCCCCTTTATGCTCTTTGCTGCGCAAATAAAATAAGAACAAAAGGTAGATCAGAAAAGGAGCGACCAGAAGGCTTCCTGGCAAACAGCCGCGCGCTACAAAGTAGCTCAAAACTAGGAATACGAAGGAAAAAGAGGCGAGCAAGAAGTAGGGCGTCTGTAGGTTTTTTCTCTGGACTAAGAGGCGGTACTCCCAAAGAGCTATCAAAGAGACCCCCTGCAAAAGAGCAAGCAAAAGCAGCTGCCCGGCCGCCGTTCCCCGAAAGAGGAAAAAACCGAAGAGAACTCCGATTGCAGCAGCTGTCATGCACGTTCTTTTTGCAAATTCTCTCATGTGCCACAGCGCCTTTTTCTACGTTGAAAGCCACGGATTGCTTGCAGAAAATCCTTCTCAGAGATATCAGGCCAAAGAGGATCGAGAACTACGATTTCTGCATACGAACTTTGCCAAGGGAAAAAGTTGCTCAAACGGCACTCACCCGCAGTTCGGATAACCAGATCTGGATCGGCCATACCTGCCGTGTCTAAGTAGCTTGCGAAACGCTCTTCGCTTATATTCTCTAACTGGAAGACTCCTGCTTGTAGATCGGAAAACATTTTTTGCGTTGCCCGCAAAAGCTCGTTGCGCCCTCCATAATTGATAGCAATCACGAATGTGAGGTTTTCCCCCTCTTTTGTCGCCTCTTGGACTTCGATAAAAGCGTCCTGCACTGTTTGAGGGAGCATCTCTAAGTCGCCAATACTTTTGAGGCGCACACCTTCTGCGACCATGGTCGACTTTTCTTTATGCAGGTAAAAAGCAAACAGATCCATCAAAGCCCGCACTTCAGAAAGAGGGCGCCTCCAATTCTCCGTGGAAAAAGAAAAAGCAGTCAACCACTTGATTCCTAAAGAGGTGGAGAAACGGACAATTCGAGTCAATGTCTCTGCTCCTTGGTGGTACCCCTCAATCAAATTTTTCCCATGATTTTTTGCCCATCTCCGATTTCCATCCATGATCAGCGCCACATGTTCAGGAATAGGATCAACAGAAGAGGAGGGATTCATTGTTTGGGGGTCGTTTTGCATAGAAAAACGGCTAGATGCTGGGCAGGTCTCAAAACTCATTCAACATGGAAGGTGGTGGTATAGAAAACAGCGCGCCAAAATCATCTCATGATCAGCATATGCTGTTCTAACATTGTAGGCAAAAAAAAATGGCCAGCTCGAGAATTTTGGTAGACGAAATCGGAATTTTCGATTACGATTGTGAAAGAATATGTGCTGTAAAATCAAGAGATTGAATGGGAAAAGTAAAAAAAGCTCACATTTTTTGCATACTCTTTGTGGCCATGGTCACGATTTACAATATTCTTCCCACTCTTTTTTACTATTTGCAGCCTTTGCAAGAACCGATCAACGAAAAAAGAGCCCTCGCAATCCAAGAAGAAATTGCTGCGAGAATCGAGGAGATCGATGAGGCAACGCAAAGCTGGATCATACGCTTTTGCTCTGCCTTGTCCCTCTCACCAATATCGATCGAGCAAGACCCCCTTTTCCCCACGAAGATTCAGATCACTTTTTCAAAAGAGGCGGATGTCGACCTATTTCGGCTCCATTTCCCCCGCGCTAATGCAGAAATTGTGCATGCTAGCTCCTCTTTGCTCTTGCGTCCGCAAAAAGAGCTAGAACCGAAGAAAGTCGTTGTCGAGCGCGCTTTTGCCTCCTTCCCAGACAACCTCTCTTCCCACCTCACGTTCTCCTGGAAAAGAGCGACTGAGAAGGGAAAGGAGCCTACTTTGTACCAGAAAATTCTTCTCGATCGAATGGAGAATATGGTGCAAGCAAATTATGAAATCCCTTATAGCGGCCCCCTCTCCACGGTTCGTGCAAACAGCGCACCCAGAAAAAACGTAGCCCTCTTCTCTTCCATTGCTCTTTCCATAGACGAGTATAGCAAAGCATTTGGAAAGAACTCTCCCATCACAAAGAGATACCTCCAAAAACTCCGCTCCTCATCTCCCTCGCATCAAGGGGTATCCCTTGAAAAAGCACTGACCGCTTTAGAAAAGCGTCTCACCACTTCTCTCCAAGAGCTCAAGGGGGTTGAAGGCCCCAACCGGAAAAAATCCCAAGAGATCTTGCAAGCTCTGCACGCATCGGTTGATCTACTCAAAACGCATCCCAAGCAGATCGACTCAATAGAGCCTTTAAATACAATTCCTTCTTTAGAAAACTCCCCTCTCAACTCCTCTGCTCACACCCTCCTTTTCGATCCCTTCCACCCCTTTTTCCGTTCGATAGAACTCTCTTGGGAGGATGAGACCTTGACCTTGTTCGTGCAGGAAGACGTGCGCCCTTTTTTGGAGGAGAGGCGAGAAGACAAGCTCTTCGGCAATCGGATATTGATGGAAGAAATCCGGCGGATCGTACAGGTCCCGATCGATAGCATCAAAACCGTAGCAGGTGGCTTCCAGCTCTCTTTGTCTGCTTTAGAAGACAGCAGAAGCATACTTGCTTTGGATCTTTGGAAAATTGCAGACCAAGAACTCTCTCTTTTAGAAGATGCGCTGCAAGATTGGCACCCCACACATCCCGAACTACAAAAGGATTTGTTTCCCCTCATCAGAGGGGAGGACTTCACCATGCAATCTCCGTCAACCCACCGTTTAGGAATCTTGCTCGTCCATCCACGCAAGACATCCTTTTATCCTGCGCTATCTCCTTCGATTTACGTGATTGTCCGAGGACTTACTCCCCTTTTGGAGAAGTACAAAGATCTTGGATCTTCTCCAGAGGCGCGCGCGCTTTATCAAGACCTTACTGCTCTGCAGTCTCTTTTGCAAGAAAGGGGCTTTGTCGGATATCCCGGGGAAAAGCTCCCTCAATCGGTTCCCTTTTCAAACGACTTCGTTTTTGAAAAGGCGCGCTACTTTCAATCTTTTCTAACAGCTACCGCCGAAAAATTTCAAGTCGATTCGACCAAAAGGTACGCTCTTTTAGAACTCAAAAATGTAGCTCACAGACTTAGAATACGTAACCAGATTGACACAGAAGCACAAGAGCGTCTCATCCAGGAAAAAGACCTCTACAACAAAGCGCAAGTCTCCTTAAATCCCGAGAAAAAAAGTCTCGCTCTACCTCCAAGAAAACAGGTTTTTTGGAGCAATTGCAAACTTAGCTGGGCAAAGTACTTCCGCGGAGACGAAAGGAAGGTTCTTCGCTGGGGAGTCGATCTTTGTGGAGGGAAAGCGGTTACGCTTTCTTTGCATACTCCAGAAGGAGAACAGGTTGTCGATCCAGAAAAACTCGATAAAAGCATGCGTG
The DNA here is from genome assembly GCA_039179045.1 of Chlamydiota bacterium. GTDB lineage: Bacteria > Chlamydiota > Chlamydiia > Chlamydiales > SM23-39 > JBCAXK01. Next base: position 22,728 of record JBCDEZ010000004.1, read on the forward strand.
AGCTCGAGCATAGGATCAATCGGTTAGGCGTTGCTGAAACGACGATCCGAAGGGAGGGGAGTCACCTCGTTATCGACTTTCCAGGATCGCAAGACCTCTCAGCAAAGGAGCTCATCCAAGGCTCTTCGATGTTTTTCCACGTACTCAATGAGCAGTTTTCTAACAGGAATCTGCAGTTGCAAGAGCCTGTTTCCCGATTCTTGCAAGAGATTTGGAATGAGGCGCTTTTGAATAGCAAAAAGGATTCTCTCTCTTTGCAAAGGATCGCGTGCAGCCAACTTTACGGAGACTTGCTCGATCCCAACAATCCCTCGCCTAGATCCCCTTCTGCAAAACTGCTCTACGATCAAGGACTGCGGCTTGCTCTTCCAGGAGCTGCGGCAAATGGAGCCTACGATACCCATTTATCGAAGATTGCCCTCTATCGGCAGGGAGTGCCTCTCCCCGGAGGAAAAAGTGCCGCTCCTCTTTGCATTGTTTTCCACAATCATGCGCTGGAAGGCACACATTTGACGCAAATCCAACCTTCGCACGACTCTGCTCGAGGAAACGTTCTCCGTTTTTCTGTAAAACGGCGATGCCAAGATGAGGAAGGCTTCTGGATCTCGCCGCAGGAACAACTCTTTTCTTGGACTTCACAATTCGCAAAGGGCTGTGTGCTAGGTACCCCTTTTGAAGAGTATACAAGAGGATCGGGCTATCGGATGTGTGTTCTTTTGAACGGGACGGTAATCAGTTCGCCCACGCTCGATGCACCCATCCGGGAAGAGGCCATCATCTCGGGAGACTTTTCTCAAAAAGAGATCACCAATCTTGCAAAGGATCTACAAGCCGGCTCTTTATCCTACGCTCCTAAAATCATTTCAGAGACAAACATCAGCGCAGAGCTCGGCACTTACGAAAGAAGGCAAGGCCTGACTGCGGTCGGAGTGGCTCTTGTTTTGGTGATTCTAGCGATGGTGGGCTACTACCGCCTTGCTGGCTGCATTGCAGCTGTAGCTGTGCTTTTCAATCTTCTCATCATTTGGGCTGCCCTACAAATGATCCAAGCTACCCTCACTCTTGCTGGCATAGCAGGAATTATTCTCACTCTTGGAATGGCTGTAGATGCCAACGTACTGGTTTTCGAAAGGATTCGAGAGGAATTACGCGCCGGCAGGAGCCTGCCTGCTGCTGTGCAGGCAGGCTATAAGCGCGCGTTTACAGCGATATTCGATGCGAACCTAACCACGATTATAGCGGGCTTTATTTTGCTGAGCTTCGATTCCGGGCCGATGAAGGCCTTCGCGATCACACTGATCATAGGGATCGCCTCTTCAATGTTCTCTTCTCTTTTCATGACGCGTGTTTTTTTCACATGGTGGGCTGGGAGAAGATCGCGCTCGCTAAAAATGTTGGACATGATTGGCAGATTGGCGCCCAATTTTTTGCATCGGTCCCGCCAAGTTGTGGGGTTCAGCATCTCGCTGATTGTGCTCGGCTCTATTGCACTTGCTTTGCAGGGCAGCTCGATTGTGGGTATGGAGTTTACAGGAGGGCACGTAGCACATTTGGAATTTGTCCCTGATAGGAACATCTGCTACCGAGATGCTTTAGGAAAAGCGCTCGCAAGCCAGGGAGCCACGCCGACAGACTTTCAAATCCGTTCGTTGCAAGATAACCATCATGTACGAGTCTGTTTGCGACCTCAGATAAGCGAGATGGCCCAAGCACTCTCTCCCAACCTTCAGACTGCGTCTTCTTTAGGGCAATCTCCCGAACTCTCCTGGCTTATAAGCGCTCTTGAAAGCACCTCTCTTCATTTGAATCCAGCCACTCTCCCCTTTTTGCAAGATTCATTTTCCTCAATGAGTCCACAATTTTCACAGCACGTGCAGCAGCAAGCGATCCTAGCACTTCTACTCGCTTTCTTAGGGATTTTCCTCTACCTCGCATTCCGATTCACACGATCTTACGCACTCAGCGCTCTTCTTTGTTTGATTCACGATGTCGCCATTTCCCTCGGTTTCATCGCACTTGCTCGCTACCTCGGCATGCCGTTGCAACTCGATCTACACGCGGTGGCCGCCCTTTTGACTATCGTTGGCTATTCGCTCAATGATACCATTGTTGTGTTCGATAGAATTCGGGAAATACAGCGAAAAAATCGCACATCCTCTTTCCCAGATCTCGTCGAAAAAGCGATTCGAGATACCCTCTCTCGCACCGTTATGACCTCTTTCACCACGCTCCTTCCTCTGCTGGCTCTCCTTTTTCTGGGTGGAGCGACCATCTTCAACTTTGCCTTCATCATGGCAGTGGGAGTCATTTTTGGTACTATCTCCTCGCTATTCATCGCAGGCCCTTTGCTGCTTTTCTTCGAAAAGAAACAATACGGAGCGTCCTAGACAGGATCTATACCTATTTCATTTGAAAAATTGAAATTGGGTTAAGTGAAAAAATAGAGATGGGAGCTGTTTGTGATTCGTTTCTTCAGTTCGTGGAAAAGCTCCGAGCTGGACGAGGGTGGCCCCTCCCAAAATTCCAAGTGTTTGTTTCGGGAAAATTTCCTTACACAATTCTTCAATCAAGATAGCTATAGATAGTTTGACCCTTTAGGGATACCTCAAAATTGGAGAGATCTCATATTCCCCTGGATACTATCGTAGTACGAGGTCCTACCTACAAGTGGAGCTTGTACAGTCTCTGAAAAGAAGCAGTAAAATTGTGCATGGCCAAAAAGCACCTGCAAAGGTATAAGTTGAACGCGATCTACGTCTTGCTTGGAATCGGAAAAACAGTACTCAGCCAACTGGGAAAAGGTCTACCAAAACCAAGCTTGCAATGGATTTTTCAAATATTTGAGGGCTCCGTGCTCTATTCAAGAAGACCAAATCCTAGATACGGAGGTTGTTTTGTAACTCAATACTATTCAACGCCACACACTTGCAATTTCGGTTCTGCCCTTCGGAAAAATCTGTAAATCAACATGAAAGGGTGTGGAATGAACATAGCTATGAATAGATGCGTCATAGCATAAAATGCGTGCAGGACACACAGTTTTCGAAATATTTGGTAAGTAGCGAAAGTTCATCGCATAACAACCGGAAAAAACGGGGATAAGCTCCATACAAGGCACGAAAATACCAAGAAAAGTTTTGAAAAAGATGCTTGCTTGTACCTTTTAGAAAAAACTTCTTCTAGCAATTTTTTCTGGAAGACATTTGCTAAAATAGTGCCCTTGGAGTACTTTGATGTGGGGCGCTTGTAGGACAGATAGCTCCCCTTAGTTAGGCGAAGCGTATGTCAGAGAGCGCAGAAAATTTTTGGGTATACCCTGAAAATCACCCTGTTCTGCTCCAAAAAATCATCAGAGAATTTCATATCCACCCTGTCACAGCCCAGCTCTTGCTATCGAGGGGATTCGTTCAGATGGAAGAAATTCACGCTTTTTTGTACGCAAAGCTCCCCCAATTGCACCCCCCCAGTTTGTTGCCTGATATCGACAAAGCGGTGAAAAGAATTCTCGAGGCTTTGAAGGGACGGGAAACTGTATTGGTGTATGCAGATAATGACGTCGACGGGATGAGTGGAGCTGCGCTACTCAGCAATTTCCTAGAGAAAATCGGAATATCTGTTATCTACCACATCCCCAACCAGCATTGCCTCGAAAAGCACCCGGTAGAAGAGGCTTTTGCCTTTGCAAAAGCGCGGGGATGCTCTTTGATCATTACCGTCGATTGCAGCCTCAGCCATCCCGAGGGCTCTTTTGGTCCCGATTTGATCATTACAGATCATCATGAACCTACAAAATTTCCCACAAGGGCACTAGCCGAACTCAATCCCAAACTGATCGAAAGCACTTACCCCAACATTAACCTAACTGGCGTAGGCGTTGCTTTCAAATTTGCACACGCTATCCTCAACGCTCTTACAGATTTAGGTGCTCTTTTTTCCAACCGAATTGACCTGAAAGAATTTCTGGATTTTGTTGCTTTGGGCACCATTGCAGATATGGGACCCCTTTTAGAAGAGAATAGGATCCTTGTCCGCTACGGGTTGGAATTACTCAAGCAAAGCCCTCGGATAGGTCTCCGCAGGCTGTTTGAAGAGACGCGCCTTGATATGCAGGAACTGTCCCCTATGGATATTTCCTTGAAAATTGCGCCGAAGCTCAATAGTTTGGGAAGAATTGCCTATCCAGAAAAGGGCGTCCAGTTGCTTTTAACAACAGATCCAAAAGAAGCAGAGGCCCTGGTAGAAGAGATCCACCGATCCAATACACAACGGCAAAAAATGGAGAAAAAGATCACAGAAGATGTGGAAGCACTTCTGGAAAAAGAGCCACAAATACTCGAAGAAAAAGCGATTGTGCTCTGCTCGCAGCGTTGGCACCCTGGCATCATTCCCATCATCGCCTCGAAAATCGCTCGAAAGTACAACCGACCTACTATGGTAATCAGCTTGAAAAAAGGGTGGGGGAAAGGCTCAGTCCGAACAATCGAAAAATTTCCTATTATGCCTGTGTTGAAAAAGCATGGACACCTGTTCCAAAACTTTGGAGGACATGACTTTGCAGCAGGCTTCACGATTGAGGAAAAACAAATTGCTCGATTGCACGAATATTTTGTGGAAGAGGCTAATAAAGCTCTTGGGAAGGAAGACCTTTTGAAAAAAATCTACCTCGACTCGCGCATTGACTTCGAAGACATCACGTTCGATTTTATGGAATCGATCAACCTCCTCAAGCCTTTTGGACATGCGAATAGAGAACCGCTTTTCTATACACAAGTGGTGCAATATCGCCCTCCAAAGATCATTGGGAAAACAACGCACATCAAAATGTACCTAGAGCAAAAAAAGCACAGACTGGAAGGTATTGGTTTTTTCATGGCAACAAGAAAGGAGGCTCTTCAAAGAAAAAAAGAGCCCTTTACAATTGTATTCACGCCAAAAATCAACCAATTTTACAACAAACCAATGATTCAGTTGCACGTACGGGACTTCTCCTAAAACTAGAAAAGTCTCAACCCACTTCTTGCTCAGAAGAAGTTTTTTGCAAGTACTCTGTCTTGTAGGATGCAATGTCGTCAGTATGGATCACCCAAGCAGCGCCTTTCCTGTGCGCTTTTAGATGGCCAATTCTTGTAGCATAGTAGATCTTTTGCGCCGGAACGTTCAGCATTTCTGCTGCCTGATTGACCGAATAGTACCCCTTTGCATTGTCAAAGAGAAGTTCCCCGTCAAACGTCGATTTCGCACGCGAATACTTGTTGTTTCTGTATTCGTAAAGATCATCCAGGTGGATGGCCCATCTAGTTGAGTCTTTCGTAGCGCGCAATTTTTTTTGTTTGATCGCTACGTAAATTGCTTGACGCGTAACATTGTTGATTTGCGCTGCCTCTGTGATCGAAACCAACTTGTTCTCTGGTTTCGGATCATCAGCAACGAGCGCTTCTTGCGATTGATCCCAATGGTCTTCTAGCATGGTTTTTTCCTTATTTTCGGTTTTTAAACAGTAAAATAATTACTAAAACACAAGTAACCTTATCTCTATTTTCAATAAGATTAATATATGTTGAATAATGATTATTACATAATAATCGCTTGAAATCAAGTGAATTCGTTCCGTTTTTTCTAAAAAATTTATTTTCCTTATAAATCCCAATTCACTCAAAATGAATGGTTTGCAAAAACATGCTTTTCTTTTGGATCAAAAAAAGGAATCGCGTATAGTGAAATTTATCAGTCTTGATCTCACTCTTTGCATGAGAAAATACCTTTTTTTACTCATTTATGTTTGCCCTGCACTCTTTGCCAAGCTGCCTCACCTGACACACAGACAGGTCCGAGAACACATGCACCAGATTTTGCAGATGCACGTTTGTGAAAACAAAATCGACGCCAGGTTAGCTCAAAGAATTGTCCGCGTCTTTTTGGAGACGATCGACCCGAAAAGGATCTATTTCACCAAGGAAGATCTACACCCTTTTTTAGAGCTAACTCCCGAGCAAATAGAAGAACTGACCCGCAACTTTCGGTATGGGAAATACCCACTGTTCTACTCAATCCGGGAGGCTTTTGCAAAAGCAATTTTGCAAAACCGCCAACTTGTAGCAAAGATAGAAACCGACCGTTTGCTAGAGGACCCTCCTCGCATTGACGAAAAAGGTCTCGAGTGGCCGAACAGCGAAAAAGAAAAACAAGAGCACTTGTTACTGATCCAATCTTGGCAAGCCAAAATTGGCAAAGCGCTCTACAAAGACGGGAGCACCTTATACCAAGAATTGCTACAAAAACAGGCAACCATTCGGGAAAATCGTGCGCTTTCTACCGAAAAACAGGTGCAACAAGACTGGGTGCTGACGCATCTTCTAAAAGCTTTTTGCTGCTCGTTAGATACAAACACAAGTTACTTTACACCAAGAGAGGCTCTCCAATTCATGGCTCTATTCCAGCAACGCTTCTTTGGAATTGGAGCGCACCTCAAAGACACGCTCGAAGGCTTTGCAATTGTCCGCCTGCTTGAAGGGGGTCCTGCTCATCTCTCGGGCAAAATCAACAACGAAGACCGGATCGTAGCAGTTGACGGAGAGCCTGTTGTGGGTTGTAGCTTGTTTGACGTCGTAGAAAAAATTCAAGGAGAAAACGGCACATCTGTACACCTGACCCTGCTTCGAGATGCGATAGAAAATAACTCGAAAGAACCACCGCAAAAAATCGAGATCGAACTGATCCGAGGAGAGGTGCTCTTGGAAGAGAAAAAAACGCAAATGCATCTCGAACCATTTTCTGATGGGCACATCGCATGCATCGATCTCGCCTCTTTTTACGAAGAAGGGGAGCACTCCAGCGAAAGGGATGTCAGACAGGCGCTAGAACTTGCAAAAAGCGCAGGAGAAGTGAAAGGCGTGATCCTGGATTTACGCAACAATGCTGGAGGGTTGCTACAGCAGGCTGTGAAAGTAACAGGGCTCTTTATGGGCAACGGAATCGTTGTTTCCATGAAAGATAACCAGGGGCGCTTACACCACTCGAGATCTACAACGGGAAAGGCATTTTGGGAAGGGCCACTCATCGTCTTGACCAATCGAGCCTCTGCTTCGGGCGCAGAAATTGTTGCGGGAGCTTTGCAAGATTATGGGATAGCGCTTTTGGTAGGAGACGCGACGACCTATGGTAAAGGAACCGTGCAAACTGTGACTTTGGATGCAAAAGCGCAGGGCAAAGTGCGCGAGAAAGGGGAGTTTCGCGTAACAAGAGGTGTCTACTACACGGTTTCAGGAAAAAGCCCTCAGCTTAACGGAGTAGAGCCTGATATTTTCATGCCAGGACCTTTGAACAATTTGGACGTGGGAGAGCGGTTTAGTCGGTTCCCCATCGAAAACGATGCCATAGCCCCTCATTTTACGGACGATTTGGGAGACTTTCCCTTCTGGGAAAAGAAACAACTTCTCCCAGAATACCGCAAACACCAACAAAACATCTCCTCGATCTATGTTCCTTACAAGGCAATTTTGCAAGAAAATGTGGACAAAAGGAGAAAAAAAAGAGCCGAGCAGCGGGAAGAGGCGGAAAAAAGCAGAGAAGAGCTCTACGGGGAAAAAAGTCTTGGGCTTTTTTTCGATCTCGACGTGCAGCGAGATGAATGCTTCACGATCATGAAAGATCTTCTTTTTCTTTTGTTGGAAAACCATTTCGAAAAGGAAGGCGCTCCCTCTTAGATACTCTCGAAAAAAGTCGATGAGCCCCTTCCATGCTTTATCCAGCATGGAAGGGGCTTTGATGCGCATCTTGTAGGATGCATAAGAGGATTGCTTCTTAAGAGAAAAACGGGCAAAATTTCAGTATGAACCGATCACCACGTGTCCGCATTGCTCCCTCTCCTTCGGGAGATCCCCATGTGGGAACGGCTTTTATCGCTCTTTTCAATATGATTTTTGCTCGCCATTACGACGGGCAGTTTGTTCTACGTATCGAAGATACCGATCAGAGCCGCTCAACAAAAGAATATGAAAAACATATCTACGAGGCTCTTTCTTGGTGTGGTATCTCTTGGGATGAGGGTCCCGATGTAGGAGGGAACTACGGCCCTTATCGGCAATCTGAGCGCTTAGAGATCTACCAGAAATATGCCCAAATCCTACTCGATAAAGGGCACGCGTACAAGTGCTTTGCAACGGCAGAAGAGCTTGCAGAGATGCGGGAGATTGCTCGGAAAAGAGGGGTAAGAGTGGGCTACGACCGGCGCTACCGCAATCTGGAGGCGCAGGAAATCTCGCGCCTAGAAAAAGAGGGCATGCACTACGTTATCCGCCTGAGAGTTCCTCTAACTGGAGAGTGCGTGTTTGAAGATGCCATCAAAGGAAAAATCACAACCCCTTGGGCAGATATCGACGACCAGATCCTGATCAAATCAGATGGATTTCCCACGTACCACCTAGCCAATGTGGTCGATGACCACCTGATGCAAATCACGCATGTGATTCGAGGAGATGAATGGATCTCTTCCACAGCAAAGCACCTGCTCTTGTACGACTATTTTGGATTTTCCCCTCCTACTTTTTTGCATATGCCCCTGCTTTTGGGCGCTGACGGCAAAAAGCTCTCTAAACGGAAGAATCCCACCTCCATTTTCTATTTCAAAGAAAGTGGCTACCTCCCCGAGGCTCTACTCAATTTTTTGAGCCATATGGGCTACAGCATGCAAGATGGCGAAGAGATCTACTCGCTCGAAAAAATCGTGCGCGAGTTTGATCCAAAGAGAATCGGCGCGTCAGGAGCTTTCTTTGACCAGAAAAAACTCGACTGGATCAACCAAAAATACCTGATCGAGACCATTGAAGAAGAAGACCTTTGGGATAGGATTGAAGATTGGTCGTTCCAAAAACCTTTCCTTAGAAAGCTGATGCATCTGGTACACACAAGAATGAAGACCTTCAGCGATTTCATTCCGCTCTGCGATTTCTTCTTTATGGACCAGCTCCCTTGGAGCTCGGAGCTATTTGCGCTGAAAGGCTGCAATGAGCAGACAGCGGCAGAGGCACTGCAGTACATGCAGTATGCTTTGCAAGACGAGTACACCCAAGAGCGAGTCGAAAAAGCCTCCCATGAAGTAGCAACCAGAATGGGTTTGCACCATAAAAAGGTGATCATGCCTCTCCTTTTTGCGACAATTATGGGAAAAAAAAGAGGACCTCCCCTGTTTGCCTCTGTCGAAATTCTAGGCAAAGAAAGAGCGCGAGCGCGCTTTTTACGAGCGATCGAATTTCTCGGGGGAATTGGAAAAAAAAGACTCGTATCTATGGAAAAAGCTTGGCAAGAAGGCGGCTCTCTTGCAAAAAATGAGAAGTAAAGTGAAGGATTATCCCTCAATTTCTAGCGCTTCTTGGGGAGCTTCGAGCACCTCTTCCCACTGCTCTTCCGTTCTCTCCTCTGTAGGAGACTGAGAGATGATGTACCCCCTTTGGTGCTGTACACCAGAGCATCCAACAAGAAGAAGAAAAAAGAAAAACCGCATAAACTCAACATAAAATATTTGATTTGAGATTGTCTAGCAATTTATGACAGCGCTCCTGCAAGGAAAATCATGGGCCCAGGCTCGTCTTCTTTCCCGCTCTTTACTCACGAAAGAAGGCTCTACGAAACAGACCTTTCATATTGTCTTAGAAGTGCCTGGCGAACATGCTTTTTACCTGCCTGGCGATAGCATCGGTCTCGTTCCTCGAAACAGTCCAGAACTGGTAGAACAGATCTGCGCACACCTTCCCTTCTCTCCCAATGAGGAAGTCCTCTTGCAAAAGACGCAAGAGAGGCTCTGCTTCCGCAGATTTTTGCGAGAAAAGGCAAACCTACAGAAGATCACACGCTCGCTTTTCCGCGCCTTTTCCCAAGAAGAGGGCTGTTTTGCAGGAGATCTACTTGCTCTTGTGCGCAGGTGGCCCCCTCCCCTGTCTACCCAGGAGCTTGCAAACCTTTTGCTTCCGATAGCGCCCCGCTTTTATTCCATCGCTTCTTCCCCCTCTTTGCATCCACAAGAGGTTCACCTCACTGTAAGCCTAGTTCACCAGATGATCGAGGGAGAAAAGCGGTATGGCACAGCGAGCTCGTTTCTTTGTAAAGAGATGCAAATAGGAGATACATTCCCTTTTTTCGTGCACAGCTCTCCCCACTTTCGACTCCCTTCAACCGATCACTCGCCTCTTCTGATGATTGGTCCCGGCACAGGAATTGCCCCTTTTCGTGCTTTTTTGCAAGAGCGCATTGCTCGAGGCGCAAAGGGGAAAAACTGGCTTTTTTTCGGAGAGAGAAACCGCGCTTGCGACTTCTATTACGAAGAAGAGTGGCTCTCTTGTCTCTACCAGGGACGCTTACGTCTCGACGCCGCTTTTTCCAGAGATCAAGATCCCAAGGTGTATGTCCAAGATTTGCTCCAAACCCATGCAAAAGAGGTATACGCCTGGATTGACGAAGGAGCGCACCTCTACATCTGTGGAGATGCCAAAAAAATGGCCAAAGATGTGACTGCTATTTTGAAAAAGATCCTACAAGAGGGCTCGAGGTGCACAAAACAAGAGGGAGAACAGCGTTGGCGCACCTTACGAAAAGAGGGACGAGTCCAGCTTGATATCTACTGAGCTACTTTAGTGAGTCTCTTGCCCTTTCCCGCACTGTCATGGAACAAAAGCACTGGATCCCCTCACCCCGACCAAACGCACTGAGTCCGTCCCCTGAAGTGATGGTCAAGCCCACATATTCGATCGGTACTGCAAGAAGATATGCAACATTTTGGCGAATTTTCCCAGCAGAGGACTGCATCCGAGGGCGCTTCCCCTCGAGGCAAAGAGCGACGTGCAAGATTTCCCGGGGAGAAAGATGAGAAAGAGCTACCTCGAGATAAGCGCTCGAGTCGGTGATTTGCTCTTCGAGACACATAGCCTGCGCGCATCCTCCCAAAATCGGAATGTGGGTGATCGACGAGATCGCATTGCAAATAGCATGCAAAACAGGATCTCCATCTGAGTCGGCAGCAAGACCTGGCACGTCGGGAAAAACGATTCCTCCAATCCGGCAGAGCTTATCGACAGAAGGAGGTAAAAAGGCGTGGCTGTCTTGTCCAAGCCCTGTACGGTAATGATCTTGCAGCATACAGGTAGCATGCCAGTTTTTTGCTATTTAACGGAAGGAGCACAGCAAATTCTCTTTTTCACTTGGAGACACTAGTTGCGTGAAAAGGTAGGAAAGACGTTCATTTCCCTGGCTTTTTTGCCTCGTCGAGCAGTTCGAGTACCCAACTAATCTGGGAAAATTCTTTCCTAAGCGCTTTGAGTAAGCTCTTTTTCGCCAGCGCAAAAGAACACTCCTCTTCTTTTTGCCTCCTCTCGATAGCTCGAGGAAGAGCTTCTTTCAAGGTAGCTCTGCACACATGAAGCATCTCCCGCTTGAACTGTTCGAAATCGTCACGCACACTCCCAAGATCGGCCAGTGACTCTTTTTGCGCTTTTGTTTGCTCTTCTAAGCGCTCTTTGCACTGCAGATTGCACCACCTCCGCATGTAGAGTTGGAGAAAGGACCAAACGATCATAAAGAGTATAGCAATCATCGCCCAGTAGTGCACTGCAAGGGAAAAAACAGAGATCGGATAGAGCGAACCTACTAAGAAGCAGGCCAAACTGCCTCCCAAGGATAGGAGCGCGATGGTAGAAAAAGAGTGCCAATATCTCATCTTATTCACAAGCGCACCCTCTTCTTGCAAGCTCGAAAAGCCATAGCAGATCCCCAGCCCCGAAATGGGCGCTTTACAAGAAAATTCGATGCACAGGTGATGCACATTTCCATCTAAGCATATCTCCCTAAAGAGCCCAGTTCTCGCGCAATTTCGAGGAGGCGGTTGTATTTCGCGACCCGATCGCTACGGCAAACAGAGCCTGTTTTGATTTGCCCAGCTGAAGTGGCAACGGCAAGGTCTGCGATGAATGTGTCTTCTGTTTCCCCAGAGCGGTGGGAGATCACCGTCTTGTAACCATGCTCTTTTGCGACGGCAATTGTCTTGAGAGTCTCGCTCAGTGTACCGATCTGATTGGGCTTGATGAGAATCGCGTTGCCCACATCCTCCGCAATACCCTTTTGCAAAATCTCTGCGTTGGTGACGAAAATATCGTCTCCCACAAGCTGGATCCGTTCACCCATTTTCTCGGTCGCATAGCGCCACCCCTCCCAATCTTCTTCAGAAAAGCCATCTTCGATCGAGCGGACTGGGTACGCTCTTGTCAGAGCTTCTAAATAATCGCTCATCTCATGCGAGGAGCGCTCTTGATAGGCCTCTTGCAGCGCTTTTTTCTTGGTTTCTACATACAGACCATGTACAAAGAACTCGCTTGCAGCAGGATCAAGAGCAATCGTGACCTGGTCTTCTGGAAGATAACCCGCCTGCTCGATTGCACGGACGATCAGATCGAGAGCCTCTTCATTGGAGCGAATATCGGGAGCAAAGCCTCCTTCATCTCCTACACCTGTAGCCAGCCCCTCTTGATGCAGCAGCTTTTTGAGACGGTGGAAGATCTCTGCCCCTGCTCGGAGCGCTTCGGGAAATGAGGGAAAACCCTCGGGGCGGATCATGAACTCTTGAAAGTCGAGTGGATTGTCCGCATGAGCGCCTCCATTGATGATATTCATCATGGGACAGGGTAGGCAGTACTCCTCACTTGAGACGAGATGCTGGTAGAGAGGAATGCCCTTGATCTTGGCAGCAGCCCTTGCTGCTGCAAGAGACACTCCCAAAATCGCGTTGGCTCCCAGGTTTTTCTTATTGGGCGTTCCATCGAGGGAGATCATCAGCTGATCGAGCTCTTCTTGATATAGAACAGACTGCCCCAGTAAGGCATTTTGTATGGGACCCTCTACATTTTCGAGTGCGCGCAGTACTCCCTTGCCCGAGTAGCGTTTGGAGTCTCCATCACGCAGCTCCACTGCCTCTTTGGTACCTGTAGAGGCTCCGGAGGGGACCGAAGCTTGTGCGAAAATGCCATTTTCCACTTCAATCTCTACGCGCAGTGTGGGGTTGCCGCGCGAATCGAGGATCTCGAGCGCTCGGATTTTCTTGATTTTATCCATGGTTATACCTTCATTCTTATTTGGTGCAAGGGGCCGCAAATCGCACCCTCCTCTCATTCGCAAACAGCGATGATAAGCACCTCTTTTCCAAGGGAAATGGCGCAATCGTACCACTACTTTCTCCTTTCATCTACTCTCTTTGTTCATTATTTGTAAAGGATGAGGAATCTCAATAACTGAGAATTTTCCCTGGAGAATTTTCCCCCAACTCTTCTAAAATACCGGGGAATTTTCCCCTAAGAATGCTCCTATGCTACGCCCTCACCTTTCTCTTTTTTTTCTGGTGGTTGTCCTTTGCGCTCCACGCACACGACTCTTTCCCGAAGCAGTGCACGTTATGATGGCAGTCTACAATACCGAAGAATACCTGCCCCACGCTCTTGATTCGATCTTCGCACAAACGCATCCCGACTTTCACCTGATCGTTTACAACGATGGCTCGAAGGACCGCTGTGCAAAGATTTTGGAAAGATACCAGAGGCAGTATCCAGAAAAAATGTCTCTCTATGGCTCTCGTACCAATCGAGGAACTGCCTTTGCAAGGCAAGTGCTCATGGACCGCTCGCTCGAAAGGAGTCAAGAGGCTTTGAGCGTCTGGCTCGATTCGGATGATGCATTCAAAGATCGTGACTTTTTGCGAGCATTCGAAGAGCAAATGGAGCGTTCCCAAGCAGATGTCTGCCTGTTCAGCTTTTCCCTCCGCCTCGAAGATCCCGAGCAAAAGGCGAATCTCAATGGACTACTCGAAGAGCGCGCCGCGAATGAAGCCCTCTTCGCATCAATCCGAAAAGGCCCAAATGAGGCACTTGCCCCCTACAAAATCCCAGGGTTGGCACAAATCTTCAGCATGGGCGGCTTCAAGGGGTACCGGAACACGGTGAAATGGCCTAAGCCTTTACCCTGCCTATTCGAAGACTTCGTCTACATGTCGGTTCTTTGGAACGCGGAGAAGATCACTGCTCTGCCTCCTTCCTACAGACCTGTTGAATACCTGCGGCGCGCCAGCTCTTCTACCGGACAGCGGACGGCGCAATCTTTCCTGGATGTTCTAGCGCAACTGCGCCGCTTTATCGAGTGCATCGATCCCGAGCGGCGGATTCTGCAAAAGCACGCAACCTACGCCTTTGTAGAGAGAAAAGCTACGCAGTATGCGGATCTTTTAGAAATGCTTGTCTCGTCAGCCGAACATCCCAACATTACAGAAAAAACCCTAACCCGATACAGAGAAGAGAGGGAAAACCTTTTGAAATTTGCGCGCTTTCCCGAATAGGTACTCAGCGAAAAGGTCAATGAAAAAACCGGAGCTTTTGCGTTTGAGGAGATCTTCGAAAATCGAGAGGTGCGCCTGGAATGCGCCTTAGCTCCTTTGTTTCGTTAGCCTTAAAAAAGCTTCGTAAGTTTCCTAAAGAGAAAAGAACGATAGAGCGTACAATCTGCAAGAAATAGAAGAGCCTAAACTAGCGTCTTTTAGCCGCGCCTTTGAAGGCCGGCTAGGTAGTTCGATCCGCCCTGTAGAGTGCTTTTCCATCAGACTCTACATGGCGCTATCAGACTCACCGATGCTGATCTCGAGTGTTTTTGGAAGTGCACACACCTCTGTTTTCAACTCGACTATTGCAATAAACCTGAAAGGAATACATAATAAGTCCCAAATTTCTTTAATTAAGGTAATTGTTTATGGGTATAGATGGAATCGGCAGCTGTATAGATGACACGCAAGACGTCTTGACAGACTGGCTTGCAGAGTCCTTATCTCCGTCCTCTAAGGACTCGTGGATGGGTTGGGCAGTACGCCCCCTCTTCGCTCCTGTCTATATGATAGGCTCATTTTATTTGGGCTTGGGGCAGCTTTGTGTTGCTCTTTTTCGCCTCATCGGGTCTGTTTTCGAAGAGACTGCTTCAGCGAAAGAAGACTTCTCAGTCGTAGGAAAAGATGCGAGTCAATGGGAAAAAATCGATGTAGACAATCAGCTGTACGACAATAGCCCCCTAAAAGACCTCCCAAGCTTTGGGTTTGGCGTAGCAGGCGCCGCCTACCAGCGAGACCCCGAATACTTCAAAGATCATGCGCAATGGTACACGCATGCTCCCCCAAGTAAGGATCCAGCCAAGCCTCTGCCCGAATGGCACCGTGAGATCGAAACTCATGAGGGCAGACAAGCTCTTCTCGCTAGGCTACAGAAGCTGAAGGTCAACACGTATCGGATGTCAGTTGCTCTTCCCGTCTCAATGAAACAAGGGGGGGACTACGATGAGAAAAAAATCTCGCAGATTGTAGCTACCTGTAAGCTGCTCCGCGATAACGAAATACGCATTGAGGTCACCCTACACCACTTTGCTGAGCCTAATTATTTTTTTGATGCGGGTAGCTTTCATAACCAACAAAACGTACACGAGTTCGTCCTATTCGCTAAAAAAGTCATTCCGATTTTGACCCAAGACCACAAAGGGGAGCCGCTTGTTCAGTGTATCTACACCTTCAACGAAATTGGTGTAGACGGAGATTTTTCGCGTAAAGTGCGCGGAGCCTTCCCCCCATTTCATTTGCTGCGTTTCCGAGAGGCATTCGAGGCTGCAGGCAACATGCTTGCTGCTCACAATAAAATTTACACTAGCTTGAAAGGCAAGATAAGTGAGAAGGTCAAGATCGGCATGACGCACCAGGTTCTCCGACTGGTACCAGTTCATCCCCTCCTCTACCCTATTACTTATGTCTTGGAGAAAATTGCAAACGGAATATTCATCGACTACTTCCGCACAGGAGTCTTTGCCTGCAGGATCCCTTTCATCATGAACGAAAAACACACCGTAGGCCCTTATAAAGGAGATGTGCTCGGTATACAAGTCTACACACGCGCGCAGATCGGCATCACGGGCAGCGTCCCCCAGCAGGGTTTTCTCGATTGGATCGTCGATCTTGGACGTAGAATTTTTGGTCTTCCCCGCCCGAATATGACGAAAATGCCCTTTTGGGAGGACCCTTACGCGATCTACGATGCTATCTTGGATGTACGTCAAGCCTTTCATGATGCGCAAAGGAAAATGGAATGCAAAGTAACCGAATTCGGCATCTCCACAGACGATTCTGAGCAGCGTGCAAGGTACATGAGACGCTCGGTCCACTCGGTAGGAAAGGCTATCTGTGAAGCAGTAAGGCGGATCGTAAGGGATCCTCGCGCCCTCGAGATGTATATGTCCTCTGAAAAATACACGAAGGAAAACTACACATTCAAAGAGCGATTGGAGATCATCGGCCCGCAGATCCTCAGCGGAATATTAGTCTGGACTCTTGACACATCCTGGGAATGGGACGACCCAAAAAACGTGCAAAGTTTTGGAATTGGAACGCCTGAAGGCAACCCCAAAGAGGGGATCGTAGACTACATTGCCTTCACAGGAAAGTGCATCGATCATGCAAAGAGATTGGAATCCAAAGAACAAAAAGATAGCAAAGAGAAGTGAGTTTCCTCGCTTCGTGCTTTTTGCCTGAATAGTCTCTGGAAAAGCCGATGAGGCGCAAAGAAGAGCGCTCTTTACAAGGCTCGTCGCTTCTCTAAGGAGCTCCCCTCTTTTTTCTTTCCACCTCTTCGATCAGTTTTGCATATGATTCGTAAAGCAAGAGAGGTAGATCCCCCTTTTCCACAGCCTCCAAGACGGCACATCCAGGCTCTTGAAGGTGCAAACAGTTGGGGAACTTGCATAGAGCGCTCAGCTCTTGTATTTTGGTAAACCTCGTGCACACATCTTCCCGTGTCAGATCCCAGATCCCGAACTGGCGGATTCCAGGAGTGTCGATGCAAAACCCCCCTCCCTCTAAAGGAATCAGCTCTGCTTTCGTCGTTGTATGCCTTCCCTTGTAGAAGATCTCGCCTACGGGGAGATGCAAGTGCAAAAGCTCGTTGATCAGGCTCGATTTCCCCACTCCAGACTGGCCCGAAAATAGGGAAGCTTTGCCTCGCATGGCTCGCTTCACCTCTTCAACCCCTTCACCTGTTTTGCAGCTAATGGGGAAAATTGTGAGGTCTTGGTAGGCCTGCATGAAGGCAGAAAAGCGCTCTTTTTCTTCTTCTGATGTGGAAAGAAGGTCCATTTTATTGATCAAGATGATCGGTTCCATGTTCCCCTTGGCTGCTGCGATCACGTAGCGGTCGATCAAAAAGGGCTTGAGGGGAGGCAAAACAACCGAACTAGTTACAAAGACCGTATCGATATTGGCAGCGAGTAGTTGACGGCGTCTTTTTGCAGGATCGGAACGCTCGATGAGAGACGTCCTTTTTTGGATGGCAACAATTTGCCCTTGGAGATTGCCTAAAGGAAGAAAATCGACAAGATCTCCTACGACTACGAGGTTTTTCTGGCGTAGGCGATCCTTTTTCAAGGAGCCTTTGAGAGAGCAGCAATAGCTTGTCTCATGGGAGCGGACAACAATGCCTTCCCCCCGGATCGAGACAACGCGCCCCTGCAGTTGCGAAGTGTCCGAAGAAACAGTTTGTCGAGAAGGGGACAGCTTTTCCCGATTGCTTTTCTTGTATTTCGAGCGATCGGTTCTCTGCGCGATCCGCCGCTCCTTACGGATTTCTTTTTTCTCACCCTTCCAAAAATCTTCTTCGTGATCATATTCGCGCTCCATACCCATCACCTCAAAGCATAGAGTAAGATGCTTCCCGAAGAGGCGACATTGTACGACTCGATCTTGGAGTGCATCGGGAGAGTTAAGGGAGTAGCGCGGGGATAAGAAGAGGGATTGGCTCCCTGCCCTTCGGAACTCAAGATGAGAGCTAACGGACGGATGGGACGCGCTCTATCCAAAGCCTCTCCACGCAGATCTGCTAGGTAGGGATGCAAGCCTTTTTCCTCCAAAAGAATTTGCAGTTCCTGGCAGCTCAGTGCTTGGCACGGCAGATAAAAGGGCGCTCCTTTGGAAGCGCGTAGCGCTTTGTCTCCCCAAGGATCGGCTGTCTCCCCAACGAGGGCTGCCCCCGCCCACTTGAGGCCGAGTGCTGTACGCAATAAGGTGCCTACGTTGCCCGGGTCTTGTACGCCGTCGAGAACGAGAAGGGGACCTTTTCCTGCAAGTTTGCTCTCTTTTTTCGGGAAAAAAGCGGCGTATCCGTCAGGCGAGGGCATTCCTGTGATTTTCCGCAAAACGGTAGGCGTTACCTGGTATACAGCGGCGCCTGGAAAAGAAACGGGCTCCACGCTGAATACTACCTCAGGTAAAAAATCGCGGGCGAGCTCGAAGAGCATTTTTTTTCCTGAGACCAAGATCTGGTTCGTCTCCTCGCGAAAGCGCTTGCTTTTCCGCAGAAGAGAGGCATCTTTCACAAGCTTATGTTGCAGGCTCCGAATCTGTTTTGCTACCATCGAATTAACCGGAAAAAGCTGTAGAATAGATGGGAAAACAACCGACACAAAAAAGCGTAGTCCTCTCCCTTGCTGCGCGCATCTTTTTCATCAATGTACTCATTTTAGTTCTGCCACTACTGGTACATAGTGTATTCTCTTACCGCGAAGAGTACAAGCTCCAGGTAAAAGACGCCTTCACCTCATTGCGGATCATTGCATCAAACCGTGCTCGTCTGCTGCAGGATCTATTCAAAGCGCAAGAAAATATGCTGCGCCTCGTCGAGCAAGCGGTGGTCAATAAGAAAAAAGGTGCGAATAGGACCCCATTAAAAAAATATTTTCAAGAAGCGACATCCCTTTCCGATGCGTGGAATCTGTTCTACTTGAAGATCGGCCCCAAGGGTACTTTGGAGTGCGTTGCGTCCGCTCGCCCCTGTTCCCCTCTTTTGCCTCAATTGCAGAAATTTATTGGAGACAAGAGGTTTCTCTATGTGCGCGTTTTTCAAGGAGAGGCGCGCGCGCTTTTCTACGTCGGCAAAACGGTATTCGATCCCAAGACAGGCTCTCCCTTGGGACTTTTGATCGTAGCAGATAGCGCGGAGAAACTGGTACAAGGTTTTGCACACCTCGATCAGAGCTCTTTTCTCTCTCTTTCTTTTGTCAATGGGGAAAATGAGATCCTCGCAAGCTCAGAGCCTCAATTGCGCGGCCAACAGATCGTAGAAGGGGAACATGCCTCTTCCAACTTCTCCCTCGTACCGATGGCAGGAATTGAAAAGGGATTCCTCTTTCGAGGTAACAATTTGGCTGTGAAGTTCTCCGTGCCAGGCCTTCCGGGCTACCTTCTTCTTGATATACTCGAGTCGCACGTAAAAAGCCTGCACATCGACATCTACCTTTACCGTCTAGGGCTCTTGCTCTTTTTCATTGTGATCGTGGGAGGCGCAATTTGCATCGGTTGCACACTTCGGATGGCACGCCCTTTGCGCGAGCTTTTCTCTGTCATGGATCTCGTAAGACGTGGAGAGACCAATGCGCGCTACCGTCAAGATCGCCTCGGCTTTGAGATCAACACCCTGGGAAGTCACTTCAATAGCATGATCCGCGCTGTACTAGATGAGCAGAAAAAATCAGCAAAGGAGCGCGCCCAAAAAGAGATCTACGCGCAAGAGCTTCTGTTCGGGCATGAGATTCAAGAGAGCTTACTCCGATTCGATAAAAGCGGCATCCCCATCGATGTAGAGAGCTATTACGCCTCTTCAAAAGAGGTAGGAGGAGATTTTTACGACCTTTTTTTCAAAGACCAAGATACTCTCTACTTTTCCCTAGCAGACGTCTCGGGCAAAGGGGTCTCCGCTTGCCTCTACGCCTTGGGACTGCGTAGCTCTTTAAGGACAAGCGTTCCGATCGCCTCATTGGAACAAGCTCTTTTAAGAGCCAACCATCTCTTCTATCTCGACGCGCAAGATACGGGGATGTTTGCGAGCATATGGGCAGCATACTACCAGATCAAAACGGGAGAACTCACCTACGTCAATGCGGGGCATTGGCCTTCCCTTTTGCGGCGCAAGACAGGAGAGATTCTTTCTTTGGATACCAAAGCTCCCTCTTTGGGAATCGAGGATAACTCCACGTTTTCCCCGGAAACAATCACTCTTTTTCCAGGAGATGTGCTCGTACTTTACTCGGACGGAATTTTAGAGATGCGCAATGCACGAGGGGAGTTTTATGGCAAAGAACGGTTGCAGCGCTCGCTAAAAAATACAGCCGATTTCTCAGCAGCAGAAATTCTAGACAGCATTTCTGCCGATTACGACGCCTTCCGAGGGGCCTTGAAGCCGGAAGATGACGTCACGGTATTGGTCTTACGCTTTTGAAACTACACGCAAAAAAAGTAGGTCAGGATCATCGATATCTTCGTTCACCGAGAGTTTTTCCGCGGCGAGGAGAAGCTCTCCAAAATTCTTGCCTGGAGAGATGCCCTTTTGCATCAAGTAAGCAGAGGAGAGCACTGGGGAAGAGTCCTGTTTTCTTCGGATGTGCTTGGAAAGGCGCTTTTTCCGCTTTTCGTGTTCATTCAGCCAACTCTTTTCTCTCTCCCCTAGACCATATGCAGTGATCTCGAGGTATAAATGGCTAAGATCTGCCGCGTAGAATTGCACCCAAGAGTACTCATCGATCGAAGAATGTTCCAAGAGGATTTCCGTCTCGATCCAAAAACTTGCAACCTGCTTTTCCCGGTTTGAAAGCTTTGCGTAGCAGACCAGAGCAAGGAGGTGATCTCGCGAGAAAAAGGGACGGAGATAGACAATCAGAGGAAGAGAGCTTGGGTAGCGCTTCAATGGCAGGAGTTTTTGTTTCCAAAGCGGGGGCGTTAAAGGCACATACATAGGGAAAATCTCCTGAAAAAGACCGAGAGAAAAAAGGGAGGAAAAAGCCTCAACCCGCGTTGAATGATCGCACATCTTGCGCAGCTCTTGCATCACCCGTTCCATTGCTACGGAGGGAAATAGCGCGCGCGCATGCGCCTCAATCGCCTCTTTTGTCTCCGGTTCAATTACAAAACCGAGCTTGCAGCTGAGGCGAATAGCACGCAGCATCCGCAAGCGGTCCTCTTCGATCCTAAGGTGCGGATTTCCGATCGCACGAAGGCGCCGCTTTTTGAGATCTTCTTGTCCTCCCACATAGTCGATCACCTCTTGCCGCAGTGGGTCGAAGAAGAGCCCATTGATGGTGAAGTCACGGCGCATCGCGTCGCTTTTCGCATCGGTGAACACAACACTTGTAGGACGCCTCCCATCGGCATACGAGACATCGGAGCGGAACGTAGCGACTTCGAATGACTTGCCTTGGAGCACTACGAGAACGATACCAAAAGCAAGTCCGATGGGAACGGTTTTAGGGAATAGCTCCATCACAACACAAGCAGGAGCATCGGTGGCAAGATCGATGTCTGCCGACTCGATCCCGAGTAGATAGTCGCGTACCCATCCTCCTGCAAAGTAGCAGGTAAAACCCTGGCTTGTGAGCGTTTTTACGATGCATAGCGCTTCAGGATCGATGGATGGCATTTTGTCTCCTCAAAAAGCTGTGATCGCTGCGAAGGAAAATGCCTGTTCATCGAGCCATCTCCCTTCAAAATTGACGTACAAACCTCGAGACATTCTCAGCGAGAGCCCAGTAAAGACGCCCCACCGGTTCTGTTCTCGGAGCTCCCAAGGCTTGTCGCGAGCTCGACCATGTACCTCCACGATTTTTTCCCCATACTTGCCTCCCAAATAGGCGGAAAAGGGCCCGAAAGAGTGGACAGCGCCAAGCGCAATATGCCACTCTTCGATCTCTAAATAGTGTCTTGAGGTCTCTACGTTCCAGGGATACCACGCCTCGATTTTTTCGATGAGCTCTTTGGAAGAGGGAAGAGAGAAAAACTGGATATCCATCCCAATCAGAGTCGAAAACCAGCGGAGTAAGATCATCTTCGCGCCCAAGCTGTACGAGAAGTGGTTCTTTGTTTCGAAAGAACCCACCCGTTTATCTCCGCCTTGTTGGTGCGTGTTCCAATCCATTGTTTCTTCGGAAACGCCTAAGTAAGCGTAAAGAGAAAAACGGCGTAAGAGCGTGCAGCAAAGAGCGCTCCAGTTGGAGACAATCTGAAATTCTTCGATCTCTTCGAGACAAGAGCCCGGATCGGGCCGCAGTTTCTTATCCCACGTCGTATCGTAAACGTAACCGCTTGAGACGGTAATCAAGTAGTTATGAACGCTGAATAAACCTGTTTGCAGAAGAGAAGACGAGGCAGGATTGCCCACATACAGCCCCTCCAAAAGGAAGGGGAAAAAAAGACACCAACGCAACATATACGCTATTCTAGCATGGGCTACAATTGTGCAGGTAGTATGCATTGACCATCTTGCATGAAGAATGAATCGATACAGCAAAATCATCGATATTTATCCTCCTCATATGAGAGGAGCTCGTTATAGCGTTAATCACCTAAGTTTCAGGTTTTCAATCACCAAGAATTGGCTATCTTCAGGCAAAATATTGCGCGATGGTTTTTTTCGGCTAGCCCATGTAGGCAGCGTGTCGGTTTTCGGTACTTTTACTTAACGGTCAGTTCTATCTACCATTTTTTGAGTTCCTCTAGGGCACCTCTTTGTTGGTGAAATGACCGTTTTACATCAGGTAGAGATCTTTTGGTGGTACATTTTTCCTATGCTACGCTTTTTCATTCATTGAACCCAAAACTCGGGTCATTTAGGTCTGTTCTCGACAAGTAAAAAAGGCTTCGACCTCCTTATCTCCGGGCTCTACGCGTCGTCACTCCTCATTTAGAGAGACCGAGTCCAAGTTTTTGGAAATACTCGACTTTTTTCCTCC
>JBCDEZ010000005.1:0-41094 GCA_039179045.1 Chlamydiota bacterium
GATCCCTGTAGCATCAAGGATGATTACTTGCGGTCTTCGGTTTGATAGCTTGGGCAAGCGAGCTAGCAATTCGGGAGCTCGCTTACAGATCAACGAATCAGTAGGCAATAGGATGCCTTTCTGCAGGAAAGGAAGTAAGGATTTGGCGAACCCTTCCAATGCACGATAGGCGAGTCGATACTGGATTTTAAGAAGGAGCAGGAGTTGAATAAGAGGGTGCGCGGTAGAGCTTGGGCCTACCGCGCATTTTCTTCCGCTTCGCTGGCTGAGATAAGCAGGCTTTGTCTATAAAAAAAGTGAGACTCCCTCTTTTTACCAATTCTCGGTTAACTCTTTTCCAATAGCATTTTTGCATCAGAAGCTCCTTAGATTGTTTTGTTCACGACGAAGAAGCTTTGCTTCTTTATGAGCTTTTTATCAAGTTTTCCCTAGAGATTTTTTCAATAAGGCCCAGGAAATTTCAAAATCCAAAATATTTTTACGCCTGTTTTCTTTGCTCTAGTGCGTAATTGAGGATTATTCAGTGGAACTTATAGGTCTGAATTTATGTTCGTATCTTACTGAAAACAAAAGGCTCCAGTCGTGAAACCAAAGCCTTAATATTGATTGGAGGTGGAGAGAATCGAACTCTCGTCCTTGTCAAACAAACAACTGTTATGACTACATGCTTATCGCCTTGGATACTGTTCATGAAAACCGCAAGGCGCCCCGAAATCCATGAACACACCCTCTTTATTCTCGAATGGAGCACAAGAGGTGTGAGGAAAAACTCCATTCCAACCAGGATAAATAACGATAGGCTCTAGAGCTCCCGATCTGATTCTAGACTATCGAAAAGCGCATAACTGTTAGGCTATGCAGCTTCCAGCATATACTCCGTTGAGTCAGCATTTGTTGTTTTGCCGGATGATTAAAGAGGCCAACCGACATCCTCTGCATGCCACAAAAGCTTTGCTTACAAGTCGAAACCTGAACACCCCCGATGTAAGGATCATCAGAAACCTGATGGCGCTCTTTACAGAACTTATATTCTCATTTTACCACGAAAGAGAGAAAACTTCTAGAGGAGATGTTCTTGGCATAGACCCTCTACCATCTGTCTTGCCTCTTTTTCAGAAGAAATCCCCTGTAGAATATTGCTCTTTCTCAGGGAAGGTCTTCTATGCTAGAATGGCATTTCTCAAAAGACAGCCGAAGTAACGACTATGTTTGATCTGAAAAAAGAAGAGAGTTTCCCCGAAAAAGAGCTCCGCATTTTGGACTTTTGGAAGCAGGAAGGGATTTTTGAAAAATCGATGCGGCAGAGAGAAAGTGCTCCTGTTTTCTCGTTCTATGATGGCCCCCCCTTTGCTACGGGTCTCCCCCATTACGGACACCTTCTTGCAGGAACCATCAAAGATGTGATTCCCCGCTACAAAACAATGCAAGGCTACCTGGTCCACCGGCGTTTTGGCTGGGACTGCCACGGCTTACCAGTAGAAAATGAGATTGAAAAAGCGCAAGACTTATCAGGAGCGCCGGAAATCGAGGCGTTTGGCATTGAGCGCTTCAACGACGCGTGCCGGGCGATTGTACTCCGTTACAGCAAAGAATGGGAAAAAACAGTCGAAAGGATGGGAAGATGGGTTACATTTTCTGATGCCTACCGGACTATGGATCTTCCCTATATGGAAAGTGTGTGGTGGATCTTCCAGCAACTCTACCGAAAAGGACTTGTCTACAAGGGGTTCAAAGTGATGCCCTTTTCTGCGAAATTGGGCACACCTCTTTCCAATTTTGAGGCCAACCTCAACTACCGTGATGTGCAAGACCCCTCGTTGACGGTACAATTTTCTCTGAAACATGAACCAGAGACCTATTTCCTTGCCTGGACTACCACTCCCTGGACTTTGATCTCCAACCTCGCGCTGATCGTCCACCCAGAAGAGTTGTATGTGAAAGTTACAATTTCTGGGAAAAAGGGGCGTTTTCTTCTTGCAAAAAGCTGCCTTTCTCGAATAATCAAAGAGGAGTACCAGATCGTAGAGGAGTGCGTAGGATCTGCCTTAGAAGGGACCGAATACCTACCACTTTTCCCCTATTTCCAGGAGATGCATCCCGCTTTTTCTGTGCTTTGCGACTCTTTTGTAACAACCGATGAGGGAACGGGTATCGTACATGCCGCTCCCGCCTTTGGAGAGGTCGATTTTTTCGCCTGCCAGAAAGCGGGCATCGGTCTTGTGTGCCCTGTGGATCTCAATGGCAAGTTTACAGCCGATGTTCCTGAATTCGCAGGCCTTTTTGTTAAAGATACCGATCAAAAGATCATCAAACACCTCGTGGAAGAGGGCAAAATCTTCCATAAAACGCAGATTTCTCACCGCTACCCTTTCTGTTGGCGCTCCGATACTCCCCTCATTTACCGCGCGGTGAGCACCTGGTTCATTGCCGTAGAAAAGATCAAAGAGTCTCTTCTCTCAACGATCGAAGAGATTCGCTTTGTTCCTGACCACATCAAAACAGGCCGCTTTGGCAAGTGGATCGAAAATGCGCGCGACTGGGCTGTCTCAAGAAACCGCTACTGGGGAACACCTTTACCTATTTGGGAATCACTCGATGGCGAGGACCATATCGTTCTCGGATCGAAAGAAGAACTGGAAACGGCCACTGCTACCACTATCGCAGATCTCCACAGGCAGCATATCGACGAGCTCGTAATAGAGAAGGGGGGCAAAAAGTACCGGCGCGTGCAAGAAGTATTCGATTGTTGGTTCGAATCGGGGTGCATGCCTTACGCACAGAATCACTACCCTTTTGCGGGCACTAGGAAAACAGAGGAGAGTTTCCCAGCCGATTTTATTGCCGAAGGACTCGATCAAACAAGAGGATGGTTCTATACATTGAGTGTGATCGGAGCTGCTCTTTTTGAAAAGCCTGCTTTCAAAAACGTTGTGGTCAACGGAATTGTACTCGCGGAAAATGGGGAAAAGATGTCCAAAAGCCGGAAAAACTACCCCGCCCCGGAGCGCGTGATTGAGAAGTATGGCGCCGATGCAATCCGCTTGTACCTTCTCAAGAGTCCTGCGGTGCGTGCCGATGATCTCCGCTTTTCTTCTGAGGGCGTGGAGCTTGTCTTGCGGCAAATTCTTCTACCTTTTTACAATAGTTACGTCTTTCTTGCCACCTACGCTGCTATCTACCAATGGGAGCCAGGCCCTCTATATACCTCCTCTGCCACAATCGATCGCTGGATTCTGTCCAAAACAGAGGGACTCATCGAGTCGGTGCAAAAAGCACTCGATAGCTACGAGCTCAACCGTGCGGTTCGTGCCCTTTTGGGATTTTTCGAAGAGCTCACGAACTGGTACATACGCCGCTCTCGCACCCGCTTTTGGCAAGATGAGGAGACAGAAGACCGCAAGTCGGCTTTTTCTACTCTCTACTTCGTTCTTTTTGAGCTGACCAAAATTACAGCTCCTTTTCTCCCCTTCTTATCGGAGGCAATCTATCAGGAGCTCCGCACATCTACAGACGCCCAGTCAGTCCATCTATGCGACTACCCAACATACCGATCTTCTCTTCGCAACTTTTCCCTAGAGCAAGAAATGGATCTTGTCCAAAAAGCGGTGAGTCTAGGACATGCTGTACGCAAAGAGTGCAAGATCAAAGTGCGGCAGCCTCTTGGGAAGGCAACAATCGCACTCTTCTCTGCGGAAATGGCTCCCCTCCTCTCTCAGCATGAGTCTCTCATACGAGAAGAGCTGAATGTAAAAGAGCTAGAGATTCAAGGAGACGACACCGCCTTTGTCGACTACCTCGTCTCCCCAAACTTCCCGGTCTTGGGAAAAAAGGTGGGGCAGCTGATTCCCGCGATACAAAAAGAGATGCGCTCTTGGTCTCAAGAAACAATCAAAGCATTCTTGCGATCTCCCCAAAAAAGCATCCACCTCAACTCCTCCGAAATCTTCTTAGAAAAAGAAGACTTCAAGGTGACAAGAAGGGTAAAAAAAGGAGGCCAGGGAAGTATCTCAGAAGAGCTATACATCGCTTTCAACACCCAACTCGACGAGTCTTTGATTTTGGAGGGTACAATGCGAGAGGTGATCAACAAAATCAACTTGCAACGCAAAGAACTCGGTCTTGCCGTGACAGATCGGATTCACCTTTCTTGCACCTCCACCCCAACTCTTTCCCGCTGTTTTGCAAAATATGAAGAGCATATCCAGCACGAAGTACTGGCCGAAGAGGTCACTCTTTTCCCCACATTATCTGCAGGAAAAATGTGGGAGATTCAAGGAGAGAAAGTACAGATTTTGATCGAAAAAGCTCCAACGCCTCCTCCCTCTTCTTGAAGTGGTCGAGTTGCATCGCGTCCCGATCTTTTAGAAACGGAAACAATGGGGCTGTCTGAGAGAAAAAGCAGATATGAATCTAGCCTTCTTTGCTCGCTAAAATCCATTTTTTCGTTGAAGAATATTTCCCACTTGTGCAAATTTTTTTTGTTTTATTTACTCTATTTCAGGAAATTTTATGAAATCATTCTCTAAACGCTTCATTCCCTTTTTTCTCGCAATGCTTTTTCTCGGATCGTCTCTCTCAGCTTTTTCCTTTTTCGAACGCTCGTATCCCGATATCGAAGGATCATACCTACTCGTGGGCAAAAGCAAAAGATCTGCAAGTTCCTATAGGGGAATTGTAGAAATCAATCGCGTCGGTGATAACTACTCCTTAATATGGAAAATTGGTACATCAACCACGCAAGCAGGTATAGGTATTTTCCAAGGAGATATTCTGAGCGTTGCGTTCTACGATTTGAATGACCCCGAATTCACAGGTGTGGCGAGTTTCCGTCTAACGGACGAGGGAAACTTTGAAGGCCCCTGGGCGTCAAGCAACAGCTCTGGTGGACAAGGCAAAGAGACTCTCAGGCGTCTTTAGGTCCAATAAGAACAAAGAGCTTTATCTGATTGTATAGACGACCTTAAGAGCTTTTTTTGACTGCTTAAGGCCGTTCTTTTTCCTCAACTTAGATAGATTCCATTTCTGAAAGGCACTGCTGCCTTCCTCAAGAAGGCACTTTGCCCTTTCAATCCTCCGGAAGAGTCGCGGAGACGACTCCTTTCTTTTGCCCTTTTCGCGTAGAAGAGTCTTCTCCCTTTTTGTAGGAAGGGGCGGGCAAAAAGTGTACTTTTCCTGTTTGAGGTTCGTAATAAGCAGATCGCACCGACAACTCTTTCTGCTCAATTTTCTTCCGTATCGTGGGATCGGCTTCGATTTCTCGTTGCACCTGTAAGGCATTCTCTTCGATGACAGCTTTCAATGTGAGATCTTTTCCCTCCTTCCGTAGCCGCTCAATTGCAGGCAGAATTTTCTTAGCAATGGCAGGTATGTTTTTCGTGTTGCCCTCCATTACCGCGCGCACAGCGCCACAGTCCCCATTCCCTAGAACGACAATCAAAGAGGGGGTGTAGTGCATCGCCCCGTAGCGGACTGTATCCATTTGGGATTTGCAGATAATCCCTCCCGCCGTACGCACCACGAAAAGATCTCCCGGCTGCTGATCGAAAATGAGTTCGGGAGTGACGCTAGGATCTGAAGAGGTAACAATCACAGCAAAAGGGGAAAATGCTTCTTCTTTTTTCAATACGATCGGCGAAGCTTTTTCTAAAAAGCGTACATTGCCTTTTTGCAAACGGTCCAAAGGGCCCCTCTTTTGATCTGTCTCAGACCAGATCACGCAAGAGGTAGACAGCCCCAAACATGCTAAAAAAAATCGCTGTAAATTCCGCATACTCTCACCTTCTATGTTCCTTTTCTTACTTAACCTGACTTTCAGGTTTTAAATCATCAAGAATTCGCTGTCATGCGGCAAGATACTGGGTGATTTTTTTAGGCGGGTAGCAGGGGATCCATTTCTGATACACCTACTTGATAGATGGCCTACCATTTTTTGACCTCTTCTGAGGCTATCTTTGGATTTAAAAAGTAAAGATTTCATAACAGCCAGGAATCTTATTTGCAGTAAGTTTTTTCTATCCCACTCTTGTATAATGAATCAAATCTGAAACCTAGATTATCAAAAAATTTTTAGAAATATGTTTCCGTAAGAAACGATATAAAAAGGCTTTTGCGGTTAAGAATGCTTTCATCGGGTATTTTTCTGCAGGAACTCTTCTCCTTTTGCAAAAAGTGTTTTTTTCTTGGAAACAGGCATCTTCTCAAGAAGACGTACCATCATGTTCAGGCGAGGATGCTTTCGAAAAAACTCCTTTTTGCGCTCGATGAAGCGCCAATAAAGGCCATCGATCGCAAGATAGGATTCCTCTTTTTTGTAGTCACTCATTTTCAACAGGTAATTCGAACCGCAGAGGTAGGGCTTAGTAGCAAAGAGCCCCCCGTCGCTGAACTGCCCCATACCGTATACATTGGGAACCATGACCCATTCCGCGCTATCGACAAAAAGCTCCATGAACCAGCGAAACACCTCTTTTGGATGCACTTCGCAAAGGAGCATGAGATTGCTAAGGACCATCAACCGCTCGATATGATGGCAGTAGCCGTGTGAGAGCACTTTGCGTATTGTGTCGTCAATCACAGGAATACCCGTCTCTGCTCCGTACCAAGAAGAGGCAAGCTTCCGCTCATGGGAAAAAAAGTTCGACTCTTCTTCTTTCTTCCCATGTACGCGATCGATCCCATGAATAAATTCTCTCCACCCGAGAATCTGTCGCACAAATCCCTCCAAGGAATTGTTTGGAATCCCGGGGGCTTTTAGAGCTTCTTGCAAAACCTCTTTCGGAGTCAAAAGGCCCAGATTCAAGAGAGGAGAAAGAGCTGAGTGGAATAAAAAGGGGTCTTTTTGGGAGATCGCATCTTCGTAGGGTCCAAATAATAGGAAGGAATCGGAAAGAAATTGTTTGAGCCAAGAAAGCGCTCCACAGCGTGTTGTGGGCAACCACGCCCCTTTCGTATCGCCAGGGTGGGAGGGGAAAAACCGGTCCACTAGCTGGGCCACCTCCTTGTGACGGGAAGAGGGCTTCGGCAATCTGCGTCCAACTACCTGTTGGGAGCGGGGCAGCGGTTTTCGATTTTCTTGGTCGAAGCTCCACTTCCCTCCCAAAGGCTGCCCATTTTTTCCAAGCAAGATGCCATATTTCTGCCGCATTTTCTGGTAAAAGTGTTGCATTCTCAGAACCTTTTTTCCCGAAAAGTAGAGATCCAAGTCCTCATCTTTTTCTAAGAAAAGAGGGCTTGGATGCGAGGTGTAGGCATACTTTTTCTCCTTTGAATAGGCATACAGAGTCGTGGCGAGATAGCGCTCTTCTATACAAAAACTTTCGATGGACGAATCTTTGCCCATATTTTCCTCGAGTGCCTCTAAAAAGCTCAGCTTTTTCTCTAAAGGCACATAACAGACATTCCACCCTCTCTCTACGAGAGCATCTCGGTATACACGCATCGACTCGAGAAAAAAAACCAACCGTTTTTTGTGGTAGGAATATCGGGAAAAATAGTCCCATGCCTCGATCATGATGAGTCTTTTTTTCTTATGGGGTCGTAGATATTCTAACGGAAAAAGATGTGAGGGAAGGAGAAGAAACAAGATAGTGCACCTCAAAAATGCGAACAAACGCAAATATACGGTATTTTTTTGGAAAGAGCAAACACCTCGCAGACTCGTATGCCTCAAGATTTTTCTGCCCATTGCGAGCGAAGATCAAAATCACCACTTTGGACGATGAGATCAAAAAATGTATCTCGCATCGCTGCTAGAAA
Source organism: Chlamydiota bacterium (assembly GCA_039179045.1). GTDB lineage: Bacteria > Chlamydiota > Chlamydiia > Chlamydiales > SM23-39 > JBCAXK01. The sequence continues at coordinate 7,756 of JBCDEZ010000005.1, forward strand.
TGGCTTGCGTTATGTCCGTCTTCGCTGGTCTCATGTAAGGTATCCGTCCTTTGAAGGTGAATGTTTCGGGATATTTTCTGATTTTGCAGCTGCAAATCAGACAAAAAGGACCCTTTTGCGCACATTTTGGTCAAAAAACACGTAATGTCCCCATTTTCAGGGTAACCACGGCCTTATTGAAAAAATCTCTAGTAAATCTTGATAAAAAGCCCATAAAGAAGCGAAGGTCCTTCGCTATAAACAAAACAATCTAAGAAGCTTCTGATGCAAAAATGCAATTGGTAAAAAGAGGGAGTCTAACTTTTTTATAGACAAAGCCTGCTTCTCTCAGCCATTGAAGGGGGGAAGAAAATGTGAGGTAGGCCCAAGCTCTACCACGCACCCTCTTATTCCACTCCTGCTCCTTTTTAAAATCCAGTATCGACTCACCTATCGTGCATGGGAAGGGTTCTCCAAATAAAGACATCCTGTTGCCTACTTATTCGTTGATCTGTAAACGAGCTCCAGAATGGGGAAGCCCGAGCTATCGAAGCGAAGGCCGCAAGTAATCATGCTTCATGCTACAGGGATCCAAGTCCCGAGTTTTAGCTAGTAAACCCAGACCCAAGAGTCAAAAGTAAATGGATGAGCGGCGCTTAAAAATTATCTTTGATTGTTTTTGCTATAGCAGAATCTACCAATTTACTACTTCCAGCGCTAACGCCAGCATCTTTTGCAAAATCAGACCATTCAAGCACAGATAATTTCACCTCATCAATAATTTTAAGCGCATCAGATTTTTTTATATTACTGATTTCAGCCAGATCTAACAGCTGCTTGATACCAGGGTTTTTGCCTTCGCCCATTACCATTGAGCAATGCTCACCGCTAGGTCCTGAAGAAAAGGTTAAATCGTAAGAGGGAGAAACTCGCCAAACACCCTTTGGATCCATTAGAAAGGAGAAATTTTTCGAGTGATCATCTCGGTTATGACTTAAGACATTAAACACGCAACTCCTATATTGTTTTTCGCATTCTTTCATGTCCTTAGTTAAATGCATAGTTGCTTTCATAATCATTTCATAGTCAAGGCTTGGAGTCCTATGATCAGCGTGTAGCAGCCCACTTATCGTATGCATATGGACTCTGGAATTATCTGTTTTATCAAACCGTTTACTTCCAAAAAAACCAAGACCGCTGCGCGCTGGAAACAATGTAGCTTTTGGTAGATCAAGACCTGCATTTTGTGCCATCAGATGATAGGCATATTCAATTGCACCGATATCTTTTGGATCTAGGTGGGAGGGAAATTTAATGAGCCAATGCTCACCATCGAGATGCATTAACACTTTTGGTCGTGCACCTGCTGAAGAGCCGCCAAGGTTGAGTAAGTCTTCCACATATTTATCATCGTCATGCTCTTGAAATGCAGCAATTTCTTCAGCAATTTCATCTAAAGATTCATACGGAATATTTGGCGCGCGCTCCGCCTCTGGTTCGTAAATTAAAGCTCCCATGCCATGAGAGCCTACAAAACAAAGTCTATCAAGCACAGACAGGCTGCCTGGATTGATGTTGTGTTTGATGAGTGCGCGGTCTAGCAGTAATCTTCCCCAACCATCCGGAAGAGAATCATTAAAAACACCAAACAAACCATCAAAAGTGCAATTATCTCCTGCTATTACACCGGATTTAAGGGATAATTTGAATGGAGATAAATTAAGACCTGTTTCTATAAAGCTTGCATCATATTCAAAAAAAATCTTACGATTGATCAGGGCTAATCTGCCGACAAAAATTTTATCATCCATAGGTTTGTAGTAAACATGGACGACTTTTACAGGATCAAATTTCATTTGCGGCCCCTTTTTCTGGGATTATCATCTAAAAGCTCATCAAGAGATGCTGATAATTTATCATCCGTTTTAGGAAAAAGATGTTCAAACGGATCCATCTCACCAAGCGCCAGAGCAATCTTCAGCAATGACTCCAATGATATTTGTCCCTTTTGCTCAAAGTTCTTCAATGTGCCGTAACTTACCCCTGATTTTTCAGACAAAGTTTGCTGACTTATATTGAGTCTCAAGCGCTTCTTTTGAGCCTTTTTAGCAATTTCTTTAGCCATCTCAAATGGCGATTTGATTGATATCATAATAACCCTTATGTGCTATTTATCCCCATAATAGATATTATAGTATCTATTCGATAATAATTCAACTCAAATATCAATATCGCCCAGCGAACGCTTCATTGCCAGTTTCTGAATATCACCCCTAAAAGGCATGGAATTTTAGAAAATGTACGAGAATAGGCAATGTATAACACTGACGATTTAGCGCAAATTGAAAGCGCCATACTAAAACTGCAAAGCGGTGAACGTATAGGTATCAGTTGGCCTTGTTGAAAAAATGGTGCAAGATGTATTTTTTCTAGACATTTTCTTTTATAAAAGGTAGGATACCTTATAATTTTATTGGAGGTTCACATGACTAGCTCTGTCCCTGTTGCTGAGAACCATGATTACTTTACAAACGATTATTACTTTACATTAGATCATTTTGTGCAATCCTGCATGCAAAGTGCTACGATCAATCTTTGTATTGGTGTACTTACCTTCCAACCTCTCAATCCGCTGGTGGGTTCTGTCGTAATTGGCGTGGCACTTACAGCTTTTACCCGTATTGCGCACTATTCTTTAGTGACAGCCTTGCCTACACTCCAGGAAGGTACCGCTCCTCTATCTTTTGTTTTGGTGGGGTGTGCATTCGCAAACATGTTCTCTTCCCAAATTACCAAGGTGCGAGTCATCGGGTCCATCTTACTCACCACATTTTTCACAGCTCTTGGAACATCGCACGATTTGCACACGAAAAAGCTATCGGGTACTTTTTTGGAGGAGATACTCTACGGATTTAGCTCTGTTCGCGTGATTGTTTGGCCTTAAGCAGACTGCCTTTTTACGCCATAAGCAAAGTCTTCTGACTAGCAGCTAGTTTTCCTCGGCCTTTCCCTTGTTTTCTCTCCATTTTTTCCGGGAGCCGTGCTTCTTGTATACTCTTCGCGCCTCTTTTTGAAACTCTCCTGTGTACAGTATAGAAGAGAAAATTTTCCTAGCTCGGCGGATCGCTGTTTTGTGCTCCACAATCGGGCTTGCATACAGAGAGTCCATGGAGATGTTCTCAGCAAGTCGTACTAGCGGAGGTAAAGAAAAAGGCTCATGGATCCATTCCGTAGGAAAAGATCGGAGCTCTGGAATGTGCATTCGGATGAAGTGCCCTTGCGGGTCATGGGTTTTGGCCTGCTTAGTTGGATCGTACATCCGAAGGGCATTGATCCCCGTAGTGCCGCTTTGCATCTGGACCTGCGCGTGGTGAATGCCTGGTTCATAATCAGTAAAAAGAGCGCCGAGTATTGCAGAGGTATCCCTCCAATCCAACCAAAGATCGTAGCTCGCAAAGCTCATGACCATTGCCCTCATCCGGAAGGGAACCCATCCATAAATGCGCAGAGCCCGCATGCAAGCATCCACAAGGGGGTAGCCCGTTTTCCCCTCCTTCCAAGCGCGTAGTCGTACTTCTTGATCTTCTCTCGAGCGAAGCGTATCGCAAGCCCGATTCATCGCGGTGTGTTCGATACTCGGATCGTCTTCCAGCTTCTGCACAAAGTGACATCGCCAATGCAACCTTGATGAAAAAGCAGCAAGAGCTCTACGAAACCAAGAGCTGTTGGTATTGTTTTTTGCTCGGGCGATTTCCTGAAAAACCTCCTTGACTGAGAGCGCTCCGACGCTCAAAAACGCAGAGAGACGGGAGGAGCTATCCCAAGCTGAGGGATTGGCAATGTCTTGCAAATAGCGCTCTGCTCTTTTGTTGCAAAAGCTTTGCAAAAGAACCTGAGCCTGCCTTCGTCCCCCTTTTTGGGTCTTCTCTTCGGGAAAATAGTCAGGAAAAGACTCAGGTAAAGGCAATGGATCGGAAGGGAAAAACAGGCGTGCCTGCGTGAGGTCTTCCGGCGCTTCGATGAGAGGCTTTTGCATCCTTTTATGGTGGATTTTTGCCCAGTCATCGCGACTTCGCAAGCCGCGAACCACGCCATTCGTGGGCGACTCTCGAAAAGGGATCCTCTCCTTTTGGCACCATCTACGCACGGCAATATCTCTTTGGAAGGTCCACTCTCCTCCCGTCTCTTCGTGCGCGTAGAGAGCCTGCAAACAAAAACGTCCATGCAGAGCCTGTAGCGCGGTTTGTGCGCTGCAGGTAAATACCGTCAAAAGCCCTCCTTTTGATACGATTTCCTCTTCTAAAGAAAGAAGGCAGTCGTAGAAAAAACTCCACTGCCGAAACGAGGTAAAGGGAAGATCCCAGTACTCTGACTCAAAAACATAGAACAAGACCACTCGATCATGGTTTTGAAGTGCTGCACGCAAAGGAGCGTGGTCTCGCAAGCGCAAATCCCGTTTGAACCAAACAGCCGCTACATTCATACAACGATCATCCCCTCCTCTTTGCGACCGAATACCAACGGCTCTCGAAAAAAGTAGCAGTAGCCAGCATACCAGGCGAGTATGCTGTCTTTTTCATGGGAATTGAGACGTTGCAAATCGGTGATTGAGCGCTTTGTATCCCGTTCGATATAGGAAAGGGCCTCATCGACGCTCTGCCCTGGGAAGCGTTTTTTCAAAGTGGCTGCTGGGTACGTTTCATAGCAAGCAACACCGATCTTCTCAAGAGAGGCTTTCAAGGCAATGGCTCTGGCTGTGAGACCCCCTAAAAATAACGGAGACATTGCTCCAAGATCCCGATCTACCTGCCGAAAATGGTGGCTGCTATGCAAGTCAGCTGGGTCGAAGTAGATCCTCGGTAAAGAGAGGGGAGCATCGAGAAAAACGTGCGCTGCACGGATTTTTTTGATATGCGCATAAAGCCATGCATCTACATCCCCTTTCAGAGGGCATAAAACAGCTGATATCTGATCGCCTCTCGATGAGGTAAGAGCAGTCGAAGCGCGCGTCTTCGCTCCGAAATCGACACCGATCCAAAGTGCTGGCGTACCCTCTTTTTTCCGCTCCATAGAGCTATGGTCTCACATTTTTCCGATAACAGGCAAGTGCTGAGTCGACCCTAAAAAAGCTCTTCTGGTAGGACTTCATAGGAAGAAAGAATGGAAAAAGTGAAGAAGCGTAGAATCTGTAAGCAGCAAAAGAGTAATCCTAAAAAACCTTACGAATTTTATGAAGCCAAAGAAAGCATATCGAATTTTTCAAGTGAAATAGTTCACCAGCAAGGGTTTCTTGTAAAATCGCATCTTCCCCCATTTGTTGGATCCCCAAAAACACCTCTTTTAGCTCATCTCCCGAACACATGGCCACTTGCACTTGTTCACAGCTACCGCTAGATTGGTTTTGGTATAGCGCTTTACATTTCTTGATTTGATTGATGCTTCAAACGTGTCTTGTATACCCATCTTCACTGAAGAGTTGTGTAAGGAAATGCTCCAGAAACAAAAAAGTGGAGTTTTGGGAAAGTTTATCCTCGCTTAAGTCCAGAGCTTTTCCACGAACTGAAGAAACAAATCACAAATAGCTCCTATCTCTATGTTTCCGCTTAACCCAATTCTTCAAATGAAATGGGTATATTTCGTCTTTTGAGGCGCACAACCATGGGCCTTTTCCTACGTGCAGAAAAAAGAGGTCACTGCAAAAATGAGCATGAGAGCAATGGAAAATCCAAAAACAGAACGAGCCCAAACAACAGTATCTTTCCTCCAAAAACCAGCAAGGCACTGGAAATTCCAATAGAGACTACTGATCCCCATAGAGACGAGAAAGAGCCTGGAAGCAGGCACGTAGGAAGCAAACACTACAATTGTAGCGGTGAAGGCTAGAGAGAAGAGAAACATTTGAACTTTGGTAGCTGCGATGCCCTTTTTTAGAGGAAATACGGGAATTCTTGCCTTACGAAACTCTTCCAATCGAAATAGAGAAATCGCATAGAAATGAGGCATTTGCCAGAAAACAAGAAGAAAAAAGAGCAGCAAAAAAGGGAAATCGACAAGAGGTCTACTTGTCACATATCCAATAAGGGGAGGAATCGCTCCGGGGATGGCGCCTACCAGGGTAGCATGTGGTGATACATACTTGAAGAGGGTATAGATTGCCACGTAAAAGAAGAGCCCAAAAAAGGCCAAAGAGACGGCAAGTCGGTTGACCATACATAGGGAAAAAGCGCCCAAAAAAAGGAGAACTAGCCCGAAGTAGAAGGCTTGCTTTTTTTCTATCGTCCCCTTTGGTAAAGCCCGATTGCGCGTCCTTACCATATTGCGATCGAGCTCCGCATCAAAGCAGTTGTTGAACACACACGCCGCTCCCATCACCATGGCAAGTCCTATGGTGAACAAGCAAAAAGGAACGAGATCATACACGCCTCTAGCAGCAATCAAGTAGCCCGCAAAGGCACTGAGCATATTGCCCGAAACGATCCCCGGTTTGGTTAACGATAAGTAAAGGGAAAAACGAGTCGCCTCTCTTTTTTTTGCAATTGCCTGCGTCATCTTCGGATCTCCTAACTGGTACGCATTAAGTTGTAATCGAGGTTTTGCATGATCCAGATCGTGCCGCTGACCACTAAGATCACAATGAATGTCGTAAATAAAAAGGCGTACAAGTTCCACTTGGGACGCGCCTCTAATCCAATATGGAGAAAGAAGAAAAACTGCAAAAGAGCTTGCAACACGCATAGAAAAAGGATCGTATAGGCAATGACCGTGGGACTACTCAAGTGCACCTGGTCCAACCGGTAACCCGCATAAAGCAAGATGAGGGAAGCGACGCACCCTAAAAGAGGCGGTTTCGTGCTAAAGTTCCAACCGTAATGATCATCCATACATTCCCTCCACACCCATGAGATAAACCACGGTAAAAATAAAGATCCATACAATATTCAGAAATTGCCAGAACATCCGCCAGCAGGTGAGCCTACGCACATCTCTTGCAGAAATCTCCTGAAAAAATAGAGGGAAGATGAGAACAACCATCCAAAATAAGCAGAAAAGAAGGTGGAGCTGGTGCGTGCCGATTAAAGTAAAATATGCAGAGAGAAATGCAGAGGATTGCCACGTATACCCCTTCCCTAATAAATCGCTCCAGTGCGACCACTCGACAAAAGAGAAGAATAGACCCAGCAAAAAAGCGAGGAAGAAAAAAATGAGGGTTTTTTTCCGATCTCTACGGTGCAAGTACGCACCTGCAATCCCTGCACTTGTGCTACTCAAAAGAAGCGCTAAAGTTGCATAAAATGCTTTTCCTAACTGGTAGATTTGATCTGCCAGCGCATAGTCTTTGAAAAATGCATAGACAGCAAACAGCGTTCCAAAAAATAGAAAATCGCTGAGAATGTAGAGCCACATCCCGAATACAGCTCTATCATAGGTTTCTTTACAAGATCCTCCACTCATACCATGCGTTCCACGTCTTCTTGAGAAATTGTATATTCTGTCTCTTTTTCATAGAGGCGCAAAATTGCACAGACAACGCCGCCCAAAATACTCAAAATTGCGAGCCAAAATATGTACCAGACCATGGCAAATGCAAAGACAAAGCTGAAAAATCCGAGGAGAAATCCGTAGGGAGTATTGCTCGGCATCGTGATGGGATGGTAGGGTCCCCCTTTTTGCGCTTTGCCTTGTACCTTGCTATGCCAAAAAGCGTCTCTTCCTTCCACTTCGGGAATATGGGAAAAATTGAATACGGGGGGGGGGGACTTGATCGACCACTCGAGATTGCGTCCATTCCAAGGATCTCCTGTTGTGTCCCGGTAGCGATCTTTGCGGAGTATGCTGACAAAAATCTGCAGAAACTGCAATCCTACTCCCAAAAGAACGACCATCACACCTGCAAAGGCGATCAAAAAAAGAGGTTGCCAATCTGCGACTGTATAGTGGTTGAGCCGACGAGTAGCGCCCATAAACCCGAGAAGATACAGGGGCATGAAAGAGAGCAAAAAGCCGATGAACCAGCACCAAAAGGCGTATTTTCCGATCCTTTCATCGAGACGGAAGCCAGCAAATTTGGGAAACCAGAATGTGAAAGCCGCGAAAAACCCGAACAAGACCCCCCCGATGATCACCGAATGGAAATGCGCAACGAGGAATAAGCTGTTGTGCAGCTGAAAGTCAATGCCGGGAATCGAGAGCATCACACCAGCCACGCCTCCTATTGTGAAGAGGAAAACGAATCCCAAAAACCAGTACATAGGAGACGCGAAAAGGATTTTCCCCCGAAACATGGTGAACAGCCAGTTAAAAATCTTCACACCTGTAGGTATGGCAATAACCATCGTCATGATGCCGAAAAATGCGTTCACTTTAGGACCGGCTCCCATCGTGAAAAAGTGGTGGAGCCATACAAGGAATGAGAGGAATAAGATCGCAACGATCGCCCAGACCATTGATGTGTAGCCGAACAAATTTTTCTGTGAAAAGACAGGCACGATCTCTGAGAACATCCCAAATGTGGGAAGAATCAAAATGTAGACCTCGGGATGTCCCCAAGCCCAGAAAAGATTGATGTAGACCATCGGATTGCCTCCGTAGGCCGTATCGAAAAAACGCGTTGCAAACATCCGATCGGTGAAAAGAAGGCCTAAATTCGCCGTCAAGATCGGGAAAGACACAAAGACGAGCACAACAGTTGCGAAGACCGACCAGACAAAAATAGGCATCCGCATCAGGTGCATGCCCGGACAACGCATCTTCAAAATCGTCACGAGAAAATTGATGCCAGAAAGCAGACTTCCAATCCCGGAAATCTGCACGCTCCACAGCCAATAATCGACTCCCACTCCTGGATTGTAGCGCATCGTTGCCAAAGGAGGATAGCAGGACCATCCCGCGCCGGAAAAGACGCCAATGACCAAAGAGACGATGATCAGGAGAGCTCCTGAAGAAAAGAGCCAAAAACTGAGATTGTTCAAAAAGGGAAACGCGACATCACGCGCTCCAATCTGCAGCGGAAGGAGTAGGTTGATGATTCCAAAAACAGCGCCCATAGCCACGAAAAAAATCATGGAAGAGCCGTGCGCAGTGAAGATTTGCTGATAGTGATCTGCTTCCAAGTATCCCATCGAATCTCCGACAGCCATTGCTTGCTGCGCGCGCATCATCATCGCATCGATCAACCCTTTGACCAACATCAAAAAAGCGACCACAATGTACATAATCCCAATTTTCTTATGATCGACTGAGGTGATCCAATCTTTCCAAAGCGTGGTCCACAAGCGGAAGTAGCTGATGAGAGCTACAGCAAAAAGAGCGCCTCCCACAATGGAGACTCCTGCCATATATTCAATCCAATCGTGCTTGAGTGCTTCTATACTTAATCGACCAATCATAGGAACCTATTTTCTTGTAGACCGGGTATACTGCCCTAAGATCTCTTCGAAAAGATCGGGGTCTACCGTGTAGTATCCAACGCCTTTGTCAACACCTGGTTTCGCCAAATCCTCGTATTGTGCAAAGGTGAGGCTAGAGGCTGCGCTTCGCACCTCTTCCACCCAACTAGCATACTCTTCTTCTGAGGATACTTTGGCCTCGAAGACCATGTCCGCAAACTGCGCACCGCTAAGGTGCGCGGAAGATCCTCTGTACGAACCCTCCCGATCTGCCATCAAATGTAGCTGCGAGCGCATGCCTGACATAGCGTAAATCTGCCCTCCAAGCCGGGGAATCCAAAACGAGTTCATCGGAGCATCGCTTGTTAAGGTGAGATCAATGGGAGTTTTCTCGGGGAACTGCACGTAGTTGAGGGTAGCGATTCCCTCTTCTGGGTAGATAAAAAGCCACTTCCACTGCAGCGCTACCACTTGAATAGGAACAGCTGGTTTGTCGGAGGAAAGGGGCTTGAAAGGATCGAGATCGTGGGTCGTCTTCCAGGTAAGGATCGATAGGATCAAGATGATGAAGACAGGAATGCCCCACCAAAAACACTCGGCCAAGTAGTTGTGTTCCCAGTTCGGCTCGTAGGAGCCCCCCTCTTTTCCCTCCCGGTAACGGTATGCAAAAAAGAGGGTAAATCCGAAAACGGGAATCAGCACAAGGACCATCAAAAGCGCTGTTGTAACGAGAAGATCTTTTTCTTTTCTTGCAATCACCCCTTCTGGATCGAGCACAGGAATGTCCCTTGTTGCGATGAGCAAGATCGTGCCCGCAATGAGCGCCAGTACCGTGCAGACTAAAAGGAGGATTTTCCAGTTTCTTTTCATAAACTTTCTTTTACAAGAAGGAAAAAAGATTTGTCTAGAAAAAAATGTCCCCCTTTTCTCCGAGACATCGGAGAACCGGTTCTCTATAATTGGAGGAGATGGAGGCATACCATGGGAATCTCTCCCCAGATTGTAGCACACAGAGGAGGCGCAGGCGAGGCTGCAGAAAATACGCTCGCCGCTTTTTCTCAAGCGCTCCTTGTAGCAGATTGGATTGAGTGCGATGTCCGTTTGTCAAAAGATCACATACCCATCGTAGTACACGATCCGAGTACCCAACGCCTTTTTTCGGGAGAGGAGTTATCTTTCCACGAGCTTTCCTACCAGGAGATCAAAAAGCTGCTCCCGTTGAACAAAAGGGTAGGCCCCATCCCCTCTTTGCAAAGCGTGCTCGAGAAGATCGGCAGCAAAGCGAGCATCTTGCTGGAACTGAAAGAAGAGCACGCTTTTCTCCCTCTTTTTGTCGAGCGAGTTTTGCAAACGGTAACCCTCTACCAGAAAATACGAAAGACTCAACTGATCATGAGCAGCTTTTCTCCCGCTATTTTGGAGGAAATACAGAGGCAAACTCCCCACCAACCTCTCGGCCTCATCGCCCAAGACATAGAGGCACTGAGAGCATCTCAAGGGTTTAATCTAGCTCTTTTTGCTCTTTCTCAAGATTTGGTATCCCCTGCCCTAGTTGCCGAGCTCAAAACCCGAGGCGGCAAGGTGTGGGTCTGGACGATCAACGATCTACCCACCATTGAAAAGTATACCTCGATGGGGATCGATGGGGTGATCACCGACTTTCCCCGACTGGCGCGCGAGCATTTCCCGAAGAACTAGTCTTCCCCTTAAAGAATCTTTGCTGCGACTTTGGCAAGCTCAGAGCGCTCGGTCTTTTCTAAGATCATGTGCCCAAAAAGAGGTTCTTTCCGGAACTTTGTGATCGCATAAGTAAGTCCATTCGAGTCTTTATCGAGATAGGGATGATCGATCTGGGTCGGATCTCCTGTCAAGATCACCTTCGTTCCATGCCCTGCTCTTGTGATCACCGTTTTGATCTCATGCTGCGTCAGGTTTTGCGCCTCATCGACAATCATATAGTTTTGCGGCAAAGTTCTACCTCGAATGTAGGTAAATGCCTCGATTTCAATCTCATTGCTTCCTAAGATAAAATCCATGGAAGCATCTCCGTTACCAAATCCAGCAGTTAGCTCGGTCAAGTACTTCAAATTATCGTAAATGGGCTGCATCCAGTGGAAAAGTTTCTCTTCTTTTGTCCCTGGAAGGTACCCGATGTCCTTCCCGAGAGGAACGATGGGCCGTGACACCAACATACGGTTGTAGGTGGAGCGATGAAATACCTGGTGCATCCCGCAGGCTAAAGCAAGCAGTGTTTTGCCCGTCCCTGCTTGCCCGACCAAAGCTACAAGGGAGATATCTTCAGATAAGAGAAGATCAATCGCGCATTTTTGCTCAGCGTTCAATGGGCGGATTCCCAATACATCTTTCGGAACTTCGCGTAGCGGCGAGAACTTCTGTGCTTTTACGCTATATTTGCAAAGGGCAGAAGAGCGCTCTTCGGAGCGGAGTAGGCAATATTCATTGCCCTCAAATTCCTCTCCGATTCGAGGGATCAGACCATCTTTGAAAAACTCATCCATCTCCCGTTTGCTCACATTGAACTGCGCAATTCCTTGTGGCAAATTGGCATACGACATCTGCATGTTCTCATAATCTTCTGCTGGGATCTGCATCGCTTCTGCTTTCACTCTTGAAACAAAATCTTTTGAGACGAAAACCACCTGCTCTCCTTTGCTCTTCAAAAGGTGGCAAGCGAGCAAGATCTTGTTGGTATTGCGATCCAACGGGAGAGGAAAGGTTTTGAGTTTCTCTGTCCTATTTTCGAAATGGATCCGCAGATGCGGACCTTCTGGAATATCAATCCCCTCGTCGAAATCGCCCCCGTGTGCCGCTTTGAGCGCGCCTATGTAGCGAAGCCAAGAGCGCGCATTGTTTCCAAGCGCGTTCGACTGCCGCTTCATCCCGTCGAGCTCTTCGAGAACGATCATAGGGATGATCACTTTGTGAGAACCAAAGTTCTTCAAAGCATGTGGGTCGTGCAACAAAACGTTTGTATCGAGTACGAAGGTTTTTTTCATAAAAGATCCTTATCCGCGTGTGTGATTGATGGGTTTAGAAATGGGGGTATACTCCATTAAATATCTTCATACTCTACCTGATCGTATAATTGAAAGGCGAAAATCTCCCTATACACTTCTCAAAGAGCAGAAAAACACAACGTATTAATAAAAAACTGTTTACGAAATAATTCAGCAAACAAGCAAACTAACTGCTAAAAATATTGACAAGGAATTTTTCTTTTTGCTACAATGAATAATGAAAAATTTTGAGGATGTGTATGAAGATCAATGAGAACATTTTAAGCATTCCCCCCTACATTACAACAACCTGGGAAAATGTACAGTCTTTGCATCTTCAAGGGGCAGATTCGGGCGCTCTTTTTCTTGTCATTACTCTCAAAAACGCCCCCGAATCGGTGCGTATACCCGATTTGACGCGCGAAATCATCGACCAGGCTTTCCTTTACCACACCCAATCCCTCGAACAGACTTCTCCTCCCTCGGGAGGCATACCCTTCAAACTGGGAAGCATTGGCCTCGGCTCTTTGGACCAGCTCGGCTCTTCTATGCACCACAATCCAGAGCAGATGCACGCCCCTGATCTTCCCGAAGAGTTCCTGAAAAAAGTAGGAGATATTGCAAAGGCCTTGGGCATGGACAAAGAAGAACAGCTGCCCAAGCCAGAACCCCACTGCAACTGCCCCTACTGCCAAGTAGCCAAAGCTCTACGCAATCCTCCCGAAAAAGAAGAGATTGTGAGCGATGAGGATCTACGATTTCGCACCTGGGACGTGGAGCAAAAAGGAGACCAGCTCTATGTAGTAACCAATCCCCTAGACGAATCAGAACAGTACAATGTCTTTTTAGGCACTCCCCTAGGGTGCACCTGCGGGCAGAAAAACTGCGAACACATCAAAGCTGTTTTGGATAGCTAATCCTACAAAAGCGGAAAAGCACACCTTGTGGTGCGTGCTATAGTGGTGTAAATTATACTATTTGACTGGTGTACTTTAGAAAACGTGGGGTCGATTTCATCGTTCTTTAAGATGAGGCAATACAAAGAAACAGCAAATTTACATCACTATAAACAGTAAGAACACTTTCGGGAAGGTTATCCGGCAGGGCGATCGCATATCAAAGTTTGACTGTATAGATTCCAATAGCCATAATTCTTTTCATTATTACCTCATATAAGAGAGACAACAATGACACTGACTAGAGGAATGAAAGCAAATCTGCAGAAAAATTGAGGATCCGAGAATAGCGCGCAAGGTAAGAAGCGCTCCTTGATGTCGGTTCTATTTGTTCCGCTCTACTCCTTCTTAGCAAGAATCAACAACTGGAAAGATTTTATCGGTGCAAGGTACGAGTCTTGCGAAAAAGATCGTGGCTAGATTGTTACCCGCAAGCTATGGGCAACAGGAGATCTAGGAGATCTCCTGCAGCAACATCAATGGCCTAGTCTACGCTCTGCGATTCTGGTCGAATCGATGCGAGAACTTCAGAGGAAACAGAAACGCGGAAAAACGACTCTATACCCATTTCAGTTGAAGAATTGGGCTAGACAGCAGCATAGAGATAAAAAGCGAGTGGAAAACCTTGGAATTGGGTGGGATAAACTCTCCCAAAACCCCTCCTTTGTGTTTCTGGAGAATTTCCTTACACACTTCTTCAGTCAAGGTGGGTATACATTTCTGGTAGCCCTAAATAGGTAATGCTCACCGGCGATTGTAGTCACAGACGAAATTCTTTATTATTCCCACGTGATTCGCAAATTAGAGAAAGAAAGAGTTTTTCTTAACTAGCCTGGGACATCTCTGTCTAAGAGTACTATTAAAGCGCCCAATATAGCTTGTCTTACCAGTCCGTTTTCCAACGAGTTGATGTTGTTTCCAAGGAAGAACTTCCTAGTACACATTGAACTTATCTGTGTAAAAGATGGCTTTTTTTAGGTCTTCGGGAATTTTCTTAAACAACAGTTCTGCAGACTCACGATTCCGTCGACGTGCATTGCAAGCACTTGCCTTGCCCCGGAATGAAACACTAGCCATAGGCACTGTTGTTTTTTTTATTTCCAACAAAACTGATTTTCCTTGTAAATAAATGTTCACTAAGTTTAGTCTGCGGGGACAGATGCGGGGTCTGCTTTGCGAATATCGTGCTTTTTCTACAGCATCTTCTTGCCTTTCGCGTTGGTCGCAAAAGGTGGCCTTTTTCCCTTTACGGGTAGGGTTTCTCAAGAAGATATTTCGCTACGGAAAGAGCCAAAGAACGCGAGCGTCGTCTTAACTTCCATGCGCCAGGATGATATCGTTTTGATCGTGGGACAAAAAAAGGACTTTTGGCAGTTGGCTCCTCCTAAAACACTCCACTGTTATATCCCTTCGGCTTGTGTATCTCCAGGCAATTCCCTTTTGAAATCTGTTCAAGTATTCCCAAAGCCCTCTGCCGACGGGCCTGTGCTTGCCACATTGCAAAAGGGGGAGCCCGTCTCTGTCCTCCCCTCGAAACAAGAGGCTGGTTGGTGTGAAATCTCCCCTCCCTCTTGCCTTTCGTGTTACGCGCGCAAAGACGCGGTGGTCTACTGCGATACCGCTGACCAGTTTTCCCTTCTCGTGGAAAGCAGAGAAAAGGCAGAAAGCGATCTTCTTCAAGCCTACAGAGGATTAGAAAGGGTTCTCAAAGAACCTCAGATCACTCCCTTAGCTGAGAAGGTATCCCTATTTTTCCACGACTTTCTGCGCGAGTATGCTCCGTTTCCGTTTCTACAAAACCGGGCACGCGAAGGGCTCTATTTTTTGGAAGAACATAAGAAAAAATGGGCCTCTTCTCGGATGGAAAAAGAGCGCAACTTCTCACTGCAAACGGGAAGTTTAGAAAAGGTAGCTGTTTCCCCCTTACAACCAAAGGGAGTAGATCCCTGGAGGCAGGTAGAGGAAGGTCTCTTCTCGATTTGGCAAACAAGTCATCCGCATAAGAGCCTTCAGGAGTATTATGCGGAACAAACTCTCCAAGGAGTCACCGCTGAGGGCATGATAGAGGCCTATGAGATGCGTGTCACGAACTGTCCGGGGGATTTTCTACTCAGAAAAAACCAAAGGCCCGTTGCCCTTTTGTACAGCACAAAATGGGACCTTACAAAATACCAAGGGAAACAGGTACGTCTTCTTCTCGCTCCGAGACCCAATCACCAATGGGCCTTTCCTGCCTATTTCGTATTGGAAGTAGACTGATCCCCTACAGAGCTAGTCGCTCCTAAAAGGGACTTAGGAAGAGGCGCGATCACCTCTTTCAAAGCAACCTCTTTCTGTGAAGAGGTCTCTTTGAGTTTGCGGGCAGAGGGCAAGACGCGCCTTTCTAAGGAACCGGTTGCTTTATTATACGCCTCGACAGATCTGCCCAGCGATTCGCCTACTCGGTTCCAGTGCTCGCTCACGGTCAGAATCCTTTCGTAGAGCTCTTTGCCGAGACGAGCAATACTTTGCGCGTCTTCTGCGATTGCCTGTTGGCGCCAACCAAAGGCGATTGCTTTCAAAATCGCGACGAGTGTGGTGGGGGTAGCTAAGATAACATTCTGCTCGATTCCCATCTCCAAAATAGTCGGATCGATCTCCAATGCCGCACTAAAAAACGCCTCTGCTGGGAGAAACAAAATCACATATTCGGGAGAGGTGGCAAAATGCTTCCAGTACTCTTTCCCCTGAAGGGTTTTGATATGCCGCTTGAGTTGCTGGGTGTGCTCGACAAGCTTTTGCTCTTTCTTTTCCGGTTGCTCTTCTTCCGCAGCTTGGAGATAGGCATCGAGGGGCACTTTTGCATCGACAACAACCTCACGGTTACCGGGCAACTTGACAACGAGGTCAGGGCGATACTTTTTCCCCTCTATACCTTCCACTTGCACCTCTTCGAAGAAGTCGCAGTGGCGGAGCATACCGGAGAGCTCCACTACCCGGCGCAAGTGGATCTGTCCCCAAGAGCCACGCACATTGGGGGATTTGAGCGCTCCTTTCAACCGAGAAGCTTCGATTCGGAGTTCTTTTTCCGACTGCAAAAGCTGTGTGATCTGCTGTTCCAAAGAACCGTACGCACCTTCCCGTTTCCGTTCGATTTCCCTACTATACGCATCAAAACGGAGGAGAGCCTCTCGCAAAGGCTGTATGAGGTGCGCGACCTCTTGGGTTTTTCCCGCTAGCTCTTTTTCCGAGCCGAGTTGATAGCGCCCGAGCACCTCTTTTGAGAGGGCTAAAAGCTGCTCTTGGCTTTTTTGCAGAACATCAAGGGAAAGTGACTGAAATGACTCTTTCATCTGCTGCTTTTCTTGTTTGCGCGATAAAAAGAGATAGCAAGTAAAGAGAAATGTCACCACGCATGCGAGGCATGAAATCAGCATGAACACCTTCGGGTAAATGATAGACCAGCATACATAGCTTAGCATACAAACGGGAAAACATCCGCCCCCTTTTCCTTTTTTCGCCTCGATTGCGTAACATATTTTTCTCGCAAGCGTAAAATTTTGAGCCTGAATAGAGAAGATAAAAAGTAGCACACTCAGCTCTCTTTTTTTCTAGACGAGAAAAAGAGAACTACAATATATAGTATATATAGAATTCTGGATCTACAACATCTAGTAAGAACGTTTTGTAATGCCTTCTTGCTCTTACTGTTAAATCCCTACCTCTCAAAGGAGCCTACATGTCAGAAAATACATCCGTGCAAACACCCAAAGATTGCCAGCTAGAAGAAGAGTGCGTGGTTGTCAAAAGGACGGGCAAACTCGTTCCTTTTTGTAAAGACCGCATCCGCAAAGCGATTCGCGCCGCTTTCGAAGAAGAGATGCAGATCTCAGAAGAGACGCTCGGATCGGTCAATGTTCTCACCGATCTGATCGCAGATAGTCTCTTAGGACTCGCTGCAAAAGGCGCCTCTTTGACAGTAGAAGGGATCCAAGACTTCATCGAGATTTCCCTAATGAAAAAGGGATTTCACGCGGTAGCAAAGCGGTACATTTTGTACCGCAACGAGCGGACACAAAAACGGCAACAAGATCCCAGCAACCTAAAAATCTTCCGTCAAGATCGAGAGACAGAAGTGCGCTTCAATCCGATCAAAATTGCCTCTTCGATTGAAAGAGCACTTCGCGCAGGCCATAACATTGCCGACAAAACACCAAAAAAGCTGGTCGACACGGTGAACAAACTCACATCGATTGTTGTCGAAGAGGCGATGCGGCGCGCAGAGAGTGGTCTTTCTCTTTACATCGCAGATGTGCAAGATGCCATTGAACAGGCGTTGATGAAAGCGCAATTTTTCTCTGCAGCCAAATCCTTCATTGTACAAAGAACGTGCCAAGAGAAACTCCCTTTTTCTACTCCTTCTAGAAAATCTGGATTAGAAGGCGAAAAAACCTTTTCCCTCATTACAAAAGAAGGGGGAACGAAAACGGTCAGTGAGCTCTCTTTGCGCGCTAAGTTCTCCTTCGCCGCAAGGGGCCTTGAAGACGTGGTGGACGTAGAGGATCTTGTGCATTCTTCGATTATGAATTTCTACGAAGGTATGAAAGAAGAAGAGCTCGACCTTTCCAATATTTTTGCGGCCCGTGCGAAAATTGAAGTAGACCCAGCCTACTCCCAGGTAGCAGCTCGCCTCCTGTTGGATGCGATCTATCGGGAAATTTTGGGCATTCCCTCTTCTGATCCCTCTTTGCAGCAGACCCACGAGCACTATTTTGTGCAGATGATCAAAAAAGGGGTGCAGATCGGAAGGCTCACACCTGCCCTTCTCGAGTTTGACCTCCCCTTTTTAGCCCGGCAAATCTCTCTCGAGAACGATGACCTTTTCTTGTATCTCGGGTTGCAGACTCTCTACGATCGCTACTTCATCCATGAAGAAGAAAAAAGAATTGAGACTCCTCAGATTTTCTGGATGCGTGTCGCTATGGGACTCGCTCTTCGCGAAGAGAAGAAAAATGAGCAGGCTCTCGCTTTTTACCGAGTCCTCTCCCGTTTTGAGTTCGTCTCAAGCACCCCCACTTTGTTCAATGCGGGTACCGTGCACCCCCAGCTCTCTTCTTGCTACCTTTCTACTGTGGGAGACGACCTCAAGAGCATTTTCAAACTGATTCAAGACGATGCCATGCTCTCAAAATGGGCAGGAGGATTGGGCAACGATTGGACTCCAGTTCGCGCAACAGGATCCAAAATTCGAGGGACAAATGGGGAATCTCAAGGAGTGATTCCTTTCTTGAAGGTAGCAAATGATACAGCGATCGCAGTCAACCAGTGCTTCGCTCCCGAAACGCTCATCTACACAGCGAAAGGCATTCAGCAGATTCGCGATGTGACTGTGGGAGATCTTGTGCTCGGAATCAGCGGACGCTACCGAGAGGTGCTCGATACCTACGTCTATCCACAAGAGGGGGGTATGCTAACAATCTCTTTACAAGACGGATCGAGCATGCACGTAACACAAGAGCACCCCTTCTATGTGAAGAGGGGCGAATCGACCGCTTGGGTGCCCGCGAAAGATCTACTTCCGAGCGATCTTCCGGCGCAGATTGTGCCACAAGAGATCGTACCTGAGGCAGGCTTTACTGCGGAAGATGCGGAGGCCTATGGCGCCTTTCTCCGCGTAGGCCAGATCACAGGTGCAGAACAGACCTGGTCTTTGACGGAAAAAGATCCGTTTTTAGAAAACTACCTAGCAAATCGGGGCATCCCATTGCAAAAACAAGGAGACCTATGGATCCTTCCCCTTCTGCAAGAAAAAGTGGGCTCGGAGGCAGGAACAGTCTCTATCTCTTTGTTTCCTTTTTCGTATGAAGATATCTACACCTCTTCTAAGGAAAAGAAAATCGCTACCCGCTTTTCTCATCTCCCCTTATCCCAAACGAGGGCTCTTATACGTGGTATGTTGCAAGGGGACTCTTCTTTCATCTCAGAAGATCTCTCCTTATTGCACGATCTCAAGTACCAATATCTGCGCCTAAAAACTCCGACGCATCTCGAGAACAATCAACTCACTGTGATAGAAAACTTTGCAGGATGCCGGCATGAAAAGGCCCTATTTATTCCTATCGCATCGATGAAAAAAACAGTCCACTCTCCTTTTGTGATCGATTTATGCGTTGAGGGAGATGAGTCGTACATGACCACCGCTTGTCTTGCACACAACGGAGGGAAAAGGAAGGGAGCGATGTGCGCGTACCTAGAGACATGGCACCTCGATATCGAAGAGTTTTTGGAACTACGGAAAAATACGGGAGACGAAAGACGTCGCACGCACGATATGAACACCGCCAACTGGGTTCCTGACCTCTTCATGAAGCGTGTGCGAGAGAAAAAATCTTGGACTCTTTTTTCCCCATCAGATACGCCCGATCTACACGACCTCTACGGCAAAGCATTTGAAAAGAGGTACGAAGAGTATGAAAAGAGAACACAAACAGGAGAGATTCGCCTCTTCAAACGGGTGGAAGCAGAACTACTTTGGCGCAAAATGCTCGGGATGCTCTTTGAAACAGGACATCCCTGGATTACCTTCAAAGATCCTCCCAACATCCGCTCCTCGCAAGACCATGTGGGCGTTGTCCACTCCTCCAACCTTTGTACAGAGATTTTCCTCAACACCGATGCTGAGGAAGTAGCGGTTTGCAATCTGGGATCCATCAACCTCAAGGCACATATTTCCCAGGGAATGCTGCAGAAAAAAAAGCTTGAAGGCACCGTCCGCACGGCAGTTCGCATGCTCGACAATGTGATTGATATCAATTTTTATCCGATTCCTGAGGCGAAAAATGCGAACCTGCGCCACCGGCCAATCGGACTTGGCATGATGGGATTCCAAGATGCTCTCTACCTTTTGAATATCCCCTACAGCTCGGAAAAAGGCGCGAGCTTTGCCGATGAGAGCGCGGAGATAATCGCCTACTACGCTTACCTCGCCTCGAGCGATTTGGCGCAGGAAAGAGGTGTCTACTCATCCTACAAGGGATCCAAGTGGGATCGGGGTATTTTGCCTTTGGAGCGCATCGCTCTTTTGGAAAAAGAGCGGGGCAGTCCCATCGAAGTAAACCGCTCTTCGAAAATGGATTGGGAAAATCTGCGCGCGCAGATAGCCAAGCAAGGGATGCGCAATAGCCATGTCCTAGCGATCGCCCCTACAGCTACGATTGCCAATATCGCTGGGGTAACCCAGTCGATTGAGCCTATGTACAAACATCTCTTCGTCAAATCGAATCTATCGGGAGAGTTCACCATCATCAATCCCTACCTAGTCGAACGCTTGAAAGCGCTACACCTGTGGGATGAGGAGATGATCGACGATCTAAAATACTTCGATGGGTCGATTCAAGAAATTTCCCGCATACCCGATGAGCTCAAAATACTCTTCCAGACCGCATTTGAAAACGATTTGGAGTGGATCATCGAGTGCGCAGCTCGCAGGCAAAAATGGGTCGATATGGGGCAGTCACTAAACCTCTATTTCGCTCAGCCGAGCGGCCCAAAGCTCAGCGATGCGTATTTTGACGCTTGGAGAAAAGGCCTCTCTTCCACCTACTATCCACGTACACGCGCTGCGACCCAGATCGAAAAGTCCTCTACTGATATCAATCGAAGAGGATTGCAACCCCGATGGATGAAAAGCAAATCTGCCTCGGCGAATATCCAGATAGAACGAGCCCCAAGCTGCAACCTCGAAGAGGGCTGCGAGAGTTGCCAGTAAATATTGCCCATAAAAAAAGGATGAAGACCTATGAAACAATCAAATCGGAATAAAGAACGAGTTGACTTATTGCAAAAACGGCTAATCAACGCCCGTGCAGTCGATGTCAACCAGCTCATGCCCCTCAAATACAAGTGGGCATGGGAGCACTACCTCAATGGCTGCGCCAATCATTGGATGCCCACGGAAGTGTCGATGGCCAAAGATATTGCCCTTTGGAAATCGGGAACGCTTTCCGAAGATGAAAAGCTCGTAATCAAAAGGAATCTCGGTTTTTTCTCAACCGCTGAGAGTCTTGTAGGCAATAACATCGTTTTGGCTATTTTCAAGCATGTGACCAATCCCGAGGCGCGCCAATATTTGCTGCGGCAAGCATTTGAAGAGGCGATCCATACCCACACATTCCTCTACATTGTAGAATCTCTTGATCTCGATCAAGGCGAAATTTTCAATATGTACCAGGAGGTCAACTCGATCCATGATAAAGATGTGTTCGAGATGCGCCTGACAGAAGACATCATGGATCCCAACTTTTCAACAGATAGTCTAGAAGGAGTCCAAACCTTCTTGCGCAATCTAATCGGTTTTTACATCATTATGGAAGGGATGTTCTTTTACAGTGGCTTTGTCATGATCCTCTCGTTCTTGCGCCAGAACAAAATGGTAGGTATTGGAGAGCAGTTCCAGTACATCTTACGAGATGAGTCGATCCATCTCAATTTCGGGATCGATCTGATCAACGGGATCAAAGAGGAAAACCCCGATGCGTTTACTCCCGCCTTCCAAGAAGAGATGGAAGATTTGATCGATCAGGCAGTCGAGCTAGAAATTGCGTATGCTGAGACTTGCCTGCCTCGCGGCATCCTAGGGCTGACCTCTCCTATGTTCCGTGAGTATGTGCAATACATCGCAAATCGTAGACTCGAAAGGATCGGACTAAAAGCGCGCTACAAAGCCAAAAATCCCTTCCCTTGGATGAGTGAAACGATCGATCTCGTGAAGGAGAAAAACTTCTTTGAAACGAGAGTCAACGAATACCAGTCAGCATCAAGCCTCGTCTGGTAAACACTGAGCTGCAAGCGTCCGAGCCTTCCGGGCGCTTGTCTTTTTTCCTAGGAGCTTTTTCGCCAAAAAGCGCTTTTCTCCCCTTCTATCCCCCTAACCTTTCTATAGAAATAGAAACAAAAACCCGCTATGATGAGGAAATCATCACTACGATCACTTCAGCCATGCCGCATTCTGTGATCTTTACAAAAGAGTTGCTACATGCAAGAAATTCTACTCAACGTCGCATCAAAAGAGACGCGCCTAGCCTACTTAAAGTATGGGAAGCTGCATGATCTTGTGATCGAACGGAAAAAATCCCGCCAAATCACAGGCAATATTTACCGAGGAGAGGTAAAAAATATTCTCCACAATATCCAGTCTGCCTTCATCGACATTCATGAGAAAGACAACGGCTTCATCCACATCAGCGACATCTTAGAAAACACAAAAAAATTTGAAGAGATGTTCGACATGGATTTCGATCTACAACACGAACTGCCCAGTGCGAGCGAAGAGTCTTCATCCGGTTCACAAGATATCGCGCAGCTGCTGCAACCCGACCAAGCAGTCCTCGCGCAAGTGATCAAAGAGCCGATTGGCAATAAAGGAGCGCGCCTCACCTCGAATATCTCGATTGCAGGGCGCTATCTTGTCCTGCTACCGAATAGCGCACACCGGGGCGTATCGCGCAAAATTGAAGATCGCAATGCAAGAGAGAGGTTGAAGCAGCTCATCCGCTCGTTTGAGATGCCACAGAACATGGGCCTCATCTGCCGCACCGCCTCGCAAAGCGCAAGCATCGACATGCTGGTAGAAGAAGCAACGGACCTTCTCCGCTCCTGGGAGCAGGTCGTTGAAAAATTCCATAAATCTTCGGGCCCTACACTCCTCTATGAAGAGAGCGATCTCTTGAAAAAAGCCATTTTGACCGCAATCGATAAGAAATACGCCCGCATTCTCATTGACGATTATGCTACCTACCAAAGATGCCGCACACTCTACCACAAGTACGAAAAAGAGCACCCATTGGAGATCGAACTCTACAGGGACAAAATTCCGATGTTTGAACGTTTCTCCGTCGAAAAAGAGGTGAGCAAAGCCTCGAAAAGAAAGATTTGGCTCCCCTGCGGGGGATACCTCTATTTTGACCGGACAGAGGCGATGTATACCGTCGACGTTAACTCGGGGCGCTCTTTGGAAGGCTCTTTGAAAGGGGACGTGGAAGAGAGTCTCGCACGCATCAATTTGGAGGCCGCCGAAGAAATCGCGCGTCAGCTGCGCATCCGCAATATTGGCGGCCTGATTATCTGCGATTTCATCGATATGCGCCTGCGCAAAAACCAGCGTAGAGTGCTCGATAAACTGCGGGAATGCATGCGCGAGGATACCGCGAAATGCACCATCTTGGGGATGAGCGAATTTGGTCTCGTAGAGATGACCCGTTCGAGAAACCGCGAGTCTTTGATCCAGACTCTGTTCACAGCCTGCCCCTACTGCGCTGGATCGGGTCTTGTAAAGAACCATGAGACGGTTTCACTGGAAGTGGAACGCTCTTTGAAAAAATTGCTTGATGCAAAAAATCAACTCGCCTTTCGCCTCGTCACTCACCCCGATTTGGATAACTATTTGGAAGTAGGCGATAAGGGATTTTTGAAGCTTCTTGCGAATAAAGGAAATGCGCATATCGAGTTTGGTGTAGATGACCAGCTTCACATGAACGAATACTACTTCTACTCCACGATCCATCATGAGCGCATCGAAGTTTGACGAAGCCAAATCCCAGATTGCTAGAGCCATTGCCCACTGGGAAGAAGCCTCTCCGAGTGCTCCTAAAGTAGCCCTCCTCCTTCGATCTCTTTTCCACGACTACTATTGGGAGCTCGAAAAGCTCTACTCGAATGAGACGATTGTCCCTTTATTCGAACAGTTTGTAGGTCTCATCGGAGAGCAAATCGTGCGCCCCTACTCTTTTGCTCCCTACCATAAAAAGATCACGGCTCCCTACAACTATGAGCAGTTTGGAAAAGAATTCGTACGTCTGCTCATCGATTTTCCCAAATCACAGCTTTTGGGAAAAAAATCACTTCTACACATGGAACAAGCGCTCAAAAAAGGAGATAATGTCTTTCTATTTGCGAATCACCAAACAGAGCTCGATCCCCAGATCATGAGCCTTCTTCTTGCAGAAGAAGCTCCTTTTTTGCAAGAGAGACTCACCTTTGTTGCTGGGGAACGCGTACTCAAAGATCCTATCGCCGCACCCTTTAGCATGGGGTGCTCTTTATTCTGTATTTACTCGAGAAAATACATCGATATTCCCCTCGAAAGAAAAGTAGAAAAACAAGCACACAACAAACGCACGATCCATATTCTACAAAAAGCGCTCTCAGAAGGAGGCGTCTGTATTTTTGTGGCACCTAGCGGAGGGCGGGACCGAAAAAATACGGAGGGAGCTCCTACTGTTGCTCCCTTCGAGGAAAAAAGCATCGCTCTTTTCACACTGCTTGCGAAAAAAGCAGAAATTCCGCACCATCTCGTCCCTGTGGCGCTTGATACCTACAATCTTGCCCCCCCACCCGAAGAGCGGCAATGGGAGATCGGAGAGAGGAGAAGGGTAAAAAGAGTGCCTGTGGGCCTTCTTTTCGGAGAAGAGCTCGAACTCACCTATTCGGGAGGAAGCCGCCAACAAGAAAGGGCTGAGATTTGCGCAAAAGTCTATGAACAGGTATTGCAAGGATATGCGACGCTGATGCAGGAGAAAAATCGATGAAATGTTTTTGGGGGATCTTGATGGGAATTGGGTATTTGTACGGGAGCGCTGCTTTTACACCGATAGAAGATACGGCGCAGCTTGCCATCAAAAATCCTGCTCTGCAAAGTCAGACAACGGGGAAAATTCGTCTTGCCAATGGGATGCATGTTTACCTTGTATCCGACCCAAGCGTCGAGCAATCTGCGTGCGCTTTGGGAGTGCGCACTGGCTCCTGGCACGATCCCGACAAGTGGCCTGGGATGGCGCACCTTCTCGAGCATATGCTTTTTTTAGGCACCAAGCGCTATCCACAAAACAATGGGTTCGCGAGCTTTTTGTCCGATCATAGTGGCCTTTCCAATGCCTTTACAGCTCCTCACTGTACTGTCTATATGTTTTCTGTAGGGACACGTTACTTGTCCGAGGGTATGGAGCGCTTTTCCGATTTTTTCATCGATCCTCTGCTGGACACAGCACAGATTTCTGCCGAATTGATGAACGTCGATCAAGAGTTCCAGAAAAATCGCCTCAACGACCGTTGGCGCGAGTATCAAGTATTCAAGGAACTGTGCCAAACAGGACATCCCCACAGAAAATTCTCCACAGGGCATCGCGGCACCTTGAAGGACGTAACGCAAGAGGAGTTGCAGAATTGGTTTCTTCAGCACTACAGCCCCCAGCAGATGTGCCTTGTCGTCTACGCCCCCGAATCGATCGATCAGCTCACCTCTTTGGTTGTAGATACCTTCGGGAAAGTGCCCAAGCGCCCTCTCCCCTCAAAAAAGGATCTTCCGAATCTATTTGCTCCCACTACTGCGCCAAAATGCACCTACATCGAACCGGTGAAAGATCTCGATATTTTGCGCGCACGCTGGGAATTTCCTAAAGAATTCCTGCAAGATCCGAGCAAGGCGCTCGATGTAATCGCATACGCTCTCGGCAGAGGACAAAAATGGAGTTTGGAAGAGCTCTTGAAACAAGAAGAGCTGATCGAAGAAATGGAGATTTATGCTACGCATACGGGAAAAACTTCTCCGCTTTTCTGCATCGATTTTTCCTTAACGAAAAAGGGCGTAGAGGAGCAAGACGCACTGATCACCCACATGTTTTCTGCTTTTCAGGGGCTCAAAAATAGCGCTGTTCCCCTCTACCTCTTTGAAGAAATGCAGGAAATGACACGACTCAATTACGAGTATCAAGCACGGGAAAAACCCTTCCAATTTGTGATGCGACACGCAGAAGCTCTGCTACATGAGGACTTTGCAAGCTATCCGGAAAAAACCCTACTGGCTTCCCATTTTGATCCCGAAAAAATGCTGAAGGCTTTATCGCTACTCACCCCCGAATCTGCGCATTTTTTCTGCCTCACCGCAGAAAAAAGGGGGGAAATCGACTTTGCGCAAAAAGAGCGCTGGATGGGCGTGCCCTATAGACAAGAGATCTGCTCCTCCCAACAAGTAACTCGCTGGAAAGCGGCGCCTTTGCATCCAGATATTCACTTAGCCACACCCAATCTTTACATCCCCAAAAATCTTGCTATCGTTCCCAAAGAAGCTCCCCACCAAGAACCGGTTCCTCTCGTAGATCACCCTTCTGGCCGCATCTTTTTCTTGCAAGATCATGAGTTTTCCTCACCCAATGTAGCTCACTTTTTGCATATCTACTCCCCTAAGATCGACAGGAGCGTGCGCAGCTCAGTACTGACCGCTCTTTATCTGGAAATCTTGGAAAAAGAGCTTTCCCCAACTCTACTCTCTGCTGGTGCAGCGGGACTCAAAATGGCCCTCAAACAGGAAAAAGGAGCGCTCCACCTTTTAGTAGAGGGGTATGCAGAAAAAGCGCCTGCTCTTCTCGAAGAGATCATCAAAACACTCGCCCTGCACCCTATCGACAAAAGTGCCTTTCTCCTGACGAAAACTTCACTCAGCAAATACTTTGCTAACGGAGATCAAGATCTCCCTTTATACCGTGCAGTGGAACTACTGCGCACTTTCATCCGTGAAGACACGTATACCAAGCAAGATAAGAACAAGATACTTCAAGAAATTTCCTATGAGGAGTTCATACAATTCCGTAGTACTCTTTTTGACCAGGCGTATATTGAGGGATTTCTTTCAGGAAATATCACCAGAAAAGATGCCGAATCCATTTGGCTCGATACGATTTCCCTTCTCGAACCGGCGCATTACGAAAAAAAGCAGCCTTCCTACCTCTCCCCATTTGATTCTGCTGAGCTGAAGGGGCCGATCTGCGTAGAGCAGTCCTCCCCATCGAACGGCACAGGACTGGTTTTGATGATCGATCAAGGAGCGCGGACGGCGAAGAATGAAGCGATCCAGTCCATACTGGCAAAGACCCTTCGCGAAGGATTTTTCCATGCACTACGGACTGAACAGCAGACAGCTTACATCGCGACTAGCTCCCCTGCAGAATATGACGAGCACCTCTACCAGAATTTCTTCGTGCAATCGAATACGCACACCCACCTCGACCTCCTCTACCGCTTTGAGCTTTTCCTCGAAAGCTTCCTCCAAGATTTCTCCCAAAAACTGGGGGAGAAGCGGTTTGCACATATCCAAGAAAGCCTGCTTGCCGAAATGGAAAAACCTTACCGGAACCTCAAGCAAAAAAGTCAAAAATATGATCAGATGGCGTTCTTGCGCGAGGGAAACTTCCACTACGAAGAAGAGAAAAAAGAGGCTCTAAGGGACTTGAGCTACGGGGAGTTTCAAGAAAAAGCAACGGCCTGGCTCGAAAGGAAAAATACACGCCGCCTTGCAGTTGCCTGCTTAGGAAAGCTCGAGCGCCCCTTTGCCTACGAACCTGTGACAGAAGAGCGTCTAGGTTGGGGCGTTTGCCCAAAACCTCTTGCGACCGATATGCCAGGAAAATGAGACTCTCTCCGACGGAGGTCCCTTTAGTCGTAATCACAAAGGTAGTGCCCATACTGGACAATCAGCTTGCTCAACACACTGGTCCATCCCGTCTGATGCGATGCTCCCAGCCCCTGTCCCTCTTCGGGATGGAAGTATTCGTGGAAGAGAAGATAGTCGGAAAAGTGGGGATCTTCTTGCAATTTAGTCGACGTGCCAAAAATGGGCCTTTTCCCCTCTTCATCTTTTTGGAAGAGCTTGACGAGCCGCTTTGTGATCTCCCCTGCTACCTCCCAAAGGGTGCAGTAGTTCCCCGAACCTGTGGGGAACTCGACCTGAAAGCTGTCCCCATAGTAATGATGAAATTTCTGCAACGATTCGATGATGAGGAAATTGAGAGGAAACCAGATCGGTCCACGCCAGTTCGAGTTCCCTCCAAATAGTTTGCTGTGCGAGACCCCTGGCTCGTAATCCATCCGGTATGTTTTGCCTCCCACCTCCAACGCGTAGGGATTTTCCTTATGAAAGTAAGAAACAGAGCGAATGCCGTAAGGGCTAAGAAACTCTTTTTCGTCCAACATCTTTTCGAGCACTCTTACAAGCCGTTCTTTATGCAAAATCGAGAAGAGATAGCGCTTTTCTTTTCCCACAGTTTTGCTGCGAATCCCTCGACACATCTGCGGCTTATGCTGCAAAAACCAGTCAAACCGCCTGTAGAAATCTTTGAGGTTGCAGAGCTTTTCTTCTGTGATGCTCACTACTGCAAAAAGGGGGATGATGCCCACCATGGAGCGTACTTTGATGGGAATATGCTGCCCGTCGGGCAAATGCAATACGTCGTAGAAAAACCCATCCTCCTCATTCCAAAGCGGAGGCTCTTCACGGGTTTCGTAGTTGATCGCATCGGCTATGTACAAAAAGTGTTCGAAAAACTTGCTTGCCATATCCTCATAACTCGCGTCTTGGGTCGCAAGCTCTTTAGCGATGACCAGCATATTGAGGCAGTACATCGCCATCCAAGATGTCGCATCGGACTGCGAGAGAGTACCTCCCATGGGAAGTGCTTCTGAGCGGTCGAAAATGCTAATGTTATCGAGACCCAAAAATCCCCCTTGAAACACGTTTTTTCCCTCTGTATCTTTCCGGTTGATCCACCATGTGAAGTTCAACAGCAGCTTTTGGAAAATTGAGGAGAGGAAGTGGCGATCTTCGTCTCCATGCCGCTTTTGCCCAATTTTGTATACCCTCCAAGCAGCCCACGCATGCACGGGAGGATTCACATCGGAAAAGTTCCACTCATAAGCGGGGATTTGCCCGTTAGGATGCATGTACCACTCTCTTGTAAGCAGCGTCAGCTGCTTTTTGGCAAATGCAAGATCTAAAAGGGCGAAGGGCACCATCTGAAATGCGGTATCCCATGAAGCAAACCAAGGATACTCCCATTTATCGGGAACCGAGAGGATATCCTCGCTAAAAAGATGCTCCCATCCGTAGTTGCGCCCTTTTTTTCGCGTGGGAGGAGGCGCGCTTTTCCGACTGTCCCCGTCGAGCCAGGTTTCAACGACATAATGGTAAAATTGCTTGGTCCAAAGAAGAGAAGAAAAGGACTGATGCAAGATCTTTTTCGTATCTTCATCCATCTCTTCGCGGATCAAAGGCTGAAAAAATGCCTCCATCTCCCTTTTTCTCTCTGCTAAAAGAGCTCCAAACCTTGTAAAGGGTCTCATGCGCTCTTTTTTTGTGAGGCGGAAGCGAAGCGTCACCTTCTCTCCCGGAGCGAGGCTTTTCTTGTAATAGATCGCACACTTTGTTCCTCTCTTTTTGGGATTGACAGCCGCTGCGTCTTGTTGGAGAACATAGTGGTGGAACGCATCTTTCACATAAGGAGTTTGATTGGGCACTTGGAAAAGCTTTTGGGTGTTCGTCTCGTTCTCCGTGCAGAGGAATTCTCCTGACTCTTCGGGGTAGAGGTGGTACGTACCCAAAGAGGGATACTCAGCAATGAGGTGTCCCTCTTTTACTAGGATGATTCCAGGCTTTTCCTCCTGCGTCCACGACCAAGTGTTGCGCAGCCATAGGGTGGGCAATATATGGAGATCGGCTTGTTGCTCTCCCCGGTTGTAGGCCTCGAGCTCGATGAGGAGATCCTCAGGATCTTGTTTCGCATACGTCATGAATAGATCGAAATAGGCATTGTCCTGAAAAATCCCCGTGTCGAGCAATTCGTATTCTTCGTCTTGCAAAGAGCGCGTCTTGTTCACGCGAAGCAGCTCCCGGTAAGGGTAGGAGTTTTGTGGGTATTTGTAGAGGTAGCGCATATACGTGTGCAAAGGAGTCGCATCGAGATAGTAGTAGAGCTCTTTTACGTCCTCTCCATGATTTCCTTCTCCTCCTGCAAGACCATAGAGCCTCTCTTTTAAGATCTCGTCGTGTCCGTTCCAAAAAGCGAAACTAAAACAGAGCCTTTGGTGATTGTCAGAAATGCCTCCCATGCCATCTTCTCCCCAGCGGTAGGCGCGAAGGGACGACTGATCGAACGGAAAATACTGCCAAGCGGTGCCAAAAGGGCTGTAATCTTCTCGCACGGTCCCCCACTGCCTCTCAGCAAGATATGGCCCCCATCTTCGCCAATGCTTTTTCTTAGCTCGATCTTCTTGCAACCGCTCCCTTTCTGGGTCCATATGCGCTCCTTACCTCTTTTTCATGCATCTTATCGGCCCAACCGTTTCTTGACGAGAGTAGTCAGCTCTCTTTTATCAAGACTCCTCCTAGATATCTCACGAAAAAATCGCTCAACAATGCTCTTTTTTGAGAAAGATACCGTGCAACCGTCATCCGTCATCAAAATTCGAATTTCCGGTTTGGGCTTTCAAATGGATGAAAATCGCATTTCCGGGATCTTGAGCTCTTCGCAGATCCCAGCAATTTAAGCCAAGATGATCTAAATTCTCTGTTTTCAAATCTCCCATGAAAAAATTTTTACCTATTCAACACAAAAATCGGAGATGATTTTTTTGTAGTAAATTTTTTACAAAAAACCGTCGACAACAATCCTTGCCCGCTTATAAAGTTTCAGGATTATTTTCTCTAACTCACGCATTTTATGCAGTTGGGCAGGCCAATCTTGCTTTGGGGGCGTAGATCTTCCAGACGAGAAGGGTGCCTCAGCCTTGGATCCTTCTAAACACAAGTCTTTGCAAAATTCCATTTCCTTCTCGGGAAACGCAAAAAACACGTCCCATGTCTACTTACAACTCAAATCGGGAGAGATCGAATATACATTGACAGCCAATCGGCAAGGGCTAGCTACAAAGATGCATCCCTACAAAAAAGAGTGTTCTTGGATTTCTTTTCAAGCAATCCTAAAGAGCCTTACTTATACTAGGAATTCATTCCACTTGGTCTCCAACCTCTTATCTGAAAAGAGCATACTACCCATTTTACTGCCTGAGGAATGTATCAAGGCCTTTCAGAAAACACCAATCGATAGCACCAAATCTGAGGTGCCGCAATTTTCTGCGGTTACTAAGAAAGGTGGTACGGCGCTGGCATTAGAATTCTGGAACATTCCTTTCGACGAGACCATAAAGCGTCTTTCTCTGTGCGATCCAGAAAAGACGGCAAGTTTTTTACATATCTCTTTCATACCAAAAGAAAACCATACAAAGCCTAGGGTGGGTCGTGTACATGATCTAAACGATATCCTCAAAAATCGCCCATCCATCAAAAAACTCAGCATATCCCACATGGACCAAAAAGATTTGCGCTATGTTTTCTCAAACATTGGCGCAGTTGATCGCCTTCGTGCGACCCATTGCTCGACTGCAGCTCCTAGCTCTTCCATTACGATTAATCTCGCTGATTTCCAAGGTACGCGTCTTTCCCTGCCCAAAAGTTCTCTCACAGATTGCAACATATCGTTGCAGGAAGCGATGCCCAAGTTAAAGGAACTGGACCTCTCATGGAATAGGTTCGAAACACTGAAAAATGTACCTTTTCATTTTCTAAGTGAACTAGAAATCCTCAATTTATCCGGAAATGCGCAATTGTACAAGACTCCTTTCCCTGGAAAAGGCTCTTGGAACAACCTCCACACCTTATGCATAGGCCGTACTCGGATCTCTGATCTAAGTCTTGTGTGGAACATATCTTCACTGAAAAATTTGGACCTCTCAGGCTGTCGGGCCAAAACTATCCAAGGTATTTCTGCTTCGCGAAACCTGCAAAGCTTAAATCTTCAAAATACGCAGATACCAATACCCGAAGAAATCAGAGATCTTCCACTGCAAAGATTGTACCTACCAGATTACCTCAAAGAGTTCCCCTCCGCCGTCTGTGCATTGGAAAATCTCCGATTTCTCTATGCGAATCACTCACAATTTCGAAAGCTGCCTCATACGCTTTCTGACCTCAAAGATCATTTGGAAGAACTTCATTTGCCGGATCATCAACTATCTTCTTTTGAAGAGATCTACTCCCTATCCCAGCTCAAGATCCTGAATCTGAGCATAACTACTGTAGTTGTAATGGCTGATGATTGTCTACCTGTTTTCGATTCGATCAAAAAGCTCTGCGGTTTACGCGAGCTGTATTTCAGTAATCTGGGACTGAATTGCGCTCCTAAGGGGCTCAGTTTTCTTAAAGAATTGACCATTCTCGATCTTTCTCACAATGCATTGCGTGCACTTCCCTCCGAGATAGAAGATTGCCAGAAATTGGTTATATTGAATGTATCGCACAACTACCTCAATCTAAAAAATCCCAAGACTTGCGCAGCACTTTCCGCTTTGAAAAGCCGCAAGATCGCTGTAGACGCATCTGCTCAATACAGCGATCCCGCTACTTCCTCTTGCCACCAAATCTTACTCTCCCCACTCTTTTTCCTTTGCAATATCGTTCTTGTGCCCTTGCGCATATTGGTCCATCTCTTTGGCTTCTTGTATTCTTGCCTGCCTCTTTAGATCTTTCTGATTGGATCGGTTTTTCTATAGGCCTTGTTGAAAAAATCTCTAGGAAAAACTGGATAAAAAGCCCATAGAAAAGCGAAGGTCCTTCGCTGTAAACAATCTAAAGAGCTTCTGATGCAAAAATGTGATTGGAAAAGAGTTAACCGAGAATTGGTAAAAAGAGAGTCTCACTTTTTTATAGACAAAGCCTGCTTCTCTCAGCCATTGAAGCGGAAGAAAATGCGAGATAGGTCCAAGCTCTACCAAGCACCCTCTTATTCAACTCCTGCTCCTTCTTAACATCCAGTATCGACGCACCTATCGTGCATGGGAAGGGTTCTCCAAATCCTTGAATTGCTTTCCTACAGAAAGACATCCTATTGCCTACTGATTCGTTGATCTGTAAGCGAGCTCCAGAATGGGGAGGCCCAAGCTATCAAAGCGAAGACCGCAAGGAATCATCCTTGATGCTACAGGCATCAAAGTTGCGGGTGAAGGCGAATGGAAAGTCAAAATCCGCGGAAAAGCAAAACGCAGACAGTGGAGGAAAGTATAGATTGCAGTTGACGCGAAGACCGAGGAGATCATGGGTCTAGAAATCACCGATGGTCATACTGCGGACTGTTCCATAGGAGA
>JBCDEZ010000006.1:0-40668 GCA_039179045.1 Chlamydiota bacterium
GAGAAGGTACTCCTGAAGATAGATCGAAATACTTACAGAAAAAAGCAAAGTTTGTTCTGCAATAATCTTCCATACCCACCCAATTGTCGATTCCTGCTAAGCAAGAACAAAGTATCACAAACAAAATCGACATTAGGGGATGCTTCTTACTTGCGTGCGATTCTTGGATCTTCAATTCTTCCGCAAATTTTCTTCCATTCCTCTATTAGTGCCATTGTTTTCTCTCCTCATCAAACATTAGAGAAAAAATCATGGCCACTTGGACCTACCTTAAGTCAAATTTTTATATGTGATCGCCCTGCGCCCTTTTGAGAAAGCGACCGCTTTTGAGCAACATTACCATTTTGCGCATCATCAAGCGTGTCGAAAAAGGGCAATTTTACCACCCAATATAGCACCGTGCAGCGCAGACGGTATCGCTTAGGATAAGAGCATGTATGAGCATGAGTGGGAAAAAGGCGTAGCTAAAGCGATGAATGTAGAGTGCAGACGCAATCTGTCTTAAGAAGAGTCATGGCAAGAGTTGAGACTCAAGATCAGTCACGCTTTTCGAGCTCTGCCGGAGCTCTCTTTGGCTGAAGCAGTACACGAGGAACATACCGAATCTGCCTATGAAAGCTCCGTGCGTCTTTGTTTCTCTGCAAACTTGACTGCATTTGCAGCTTGTGTGTACAAACAAGATCTTTCTCTAACGCGCATTCTTGAACAGGGTAGCATCAGCGCTTATGTAAAAAGGCCAAACTCCTATGAATTTTTAGGGAGCGAGCGTGAGGAGGTGGCTTTTTTTAAAAATGCGGCAGAGCCTGAACACTTGGCAAAGTGAGGACAAGCCTTTTCACATCAAATGCGATTTTTCACAAAGAGCGAATCCATCCTCTCTATGTCACAAAAATTGTTGTTCAAGATCAGTATACCAAAATCTTGTTTCAGGACTATCTTTGCAAAAAAGCGCTATTGGCAATCGATATGAAAGGGCAAGAAGCGATCTTGGGCATTTCTTTAGAACGATGCATCACCACTTTTTCAACCATTGAGTAGAGATTTTTCTCCCGCGGATGAGCGGCTCTCTTCTTTTGCCTTTTTTTCGGAGGAAAAGTCAAAAAGAAAGTCCAGGACCCGCTTTTCTGCGCAAAGAGAGGTATGTTTATCGATGTAGTTTTTTAGTGGTAAGGAGTGGTGAAAAGCAGCACTACTCAAAGAGGTGTAGGGTGTCAATTCGACATAACTCGTGCTTTTCCTAGACTTTGCTTGCAAGAAGTAGTGGAGCGAGGCTCTGTAGGGGATGATTGCATCGTTTTTCTGAAACAAAACAAGCTTTTCCCCTCGCAAGGAGGACCACTGATCAGATACATCTAGTTCCCAATCTAATGAGCGCATGATCCAGGAAAAAACTCCGCCCATCCGAGGATAACGTAAGGAAAAGAGCTGGGTGATTGAGGCAAATGAGCGTTCATTGACATACTTGATCGGTTGGTTGGGATACAGTGATTTTACGAAAGCTGCCACACTCGCACCTAAAGAGTGGCCGTAAAAGACAATTCTCGCGGGATCGCTTTGCAAACAGGTCCGTACGTATTGGTAGAGAGTGTCTCCGTCCAGAATCAGATCGGACGCTTTTCGAGCTCTTCCTGACGATTCCCCACATCCTCGATAATCGATAGTCACAAAGTTCGCCACAATATTGCGCTCTTGACAGCTTGCAAGCAGCCATTCATATTCTCCATGCTTGACAAGCGAGCCGTTTGGCTGAAATAAAAGCACTACAGGTGTATCAGGAGTCTTTTCTTTGTGCGCATAGTAGACTCCTGAAATAGCTGCGCCATCTGGTGTATGCAACAAAATATTGTATACATCAAAGTTTTTTCTCAAACTATTTTCCCCCTCTACCGACCATCTTCTTAAGAAAATAGCAGCAGTGGTGCGTGCCTCTTTTTTCCGATAACTTGAAGCGGGGAGGAGTTTTCTTCGGCAAATCGCGCGTCCTATCCGCAAGAGAAAAAAGAGGGGAAAAAAAAGCGCAGAGCCGAGTTGTTTGAGACGTTTATTGCGAATGCGGTAGGGGAAGATTGCCTGATGCCATTTTGCATTGAAGACATATGCGTTGTTTTCGTTCATGAGGGGCATGTCCTAAGGATTTGCACCGCTTCTCGCTTCAGAAAAGTGACCATAGAGTTCAGGCCGTGTGAGCGGTTCATGGATAAATGGGAAAAAATCCCCATATCCCGGAGAAAAGAGAGGTCGGTGACCAGCACCTCTTCAATCAGTAAGCCATCATGCAAGGATACAACGAGATAAGAGAGCCCCTTTGCAATCAGGGCATCCGAACAAGCTTTGCAAAAGAGTCTCCTATTCGCTGTTCCAAGATAGAGGTACGTTTCACTTTGGCAGCCAGGTACTCTTTTTGCTTTTTCCCGCTCCTCTTGAGACAGAGGGGCGAGTTTATTTCCTAGCTCCATGAGCCTTTGATATGCGCCCTCTTGACCCGTGCACGAGGAGAACCAATCTTGTATTGCTTCTTTTCTTTCAACAAAGTTTTGCATACTTCCCATCATAAAGGATTTTTCCGTTTAGCTCAATTTCGATTGCTCTCGAAAAAATATTGAGATTTGTATGTAAAAACAGTGGGTCCTCCTGATCGGAAGGGCAGTACGCAAGAAGCAGGTACGGGATTGCATGGATGGTTTTTTCTTTAAAGTGCAATAAAACAAGAAAAAATTAAATAATTACATCAGAAAGTAGTCTAGCTCATTGCCGCCAGAAGTAAAGAGATGCTTGGGTCTTCATTTAGTCAAGATCCAAAAATGGAAAACAAACGGTAAAGCAACATACTAGAAGAAAAGATCCTGCATGCAGCAAAATCAGAAAATACACAACATGTAACTAAGATGCTTTTCTTAAGTTACATGTCTATGCCCATCTTGAATGAAGACTTGCGTAAGGAAATTTTTCAAAAACAAACAGTTCAATTTTTCGGAGAGTATCCCCGCCCAGTCCAGAGCTTTTCCACAAACTGAGAAAACGAACCATAGATAGCTCCCATCTCTATTTTTCCGCTTAACCCAATTCTTCAAATGAAATGGGTATAACCCAGGATTACCTAATTTAGGACTACCGGAAAAGCAGGTGTAGAGAAGCAAAAACAATGGTTAGCGGCAGTACTGCTGTCTCGAAAAAAGACTGAGTGAAAGCAGAGCCGGTTGCTTCATTGATGGACTGTATCCTAATTTTTTTAATGACTGTATTTCTCATTTCCCTACGAAAAAAAGAAAGAGTTTCTATTGACATTAAGAGGAGAATGAGATTTGATTAATATCATTTCCCGTATATAGACTTGGAACGCATGGCTAAAGAAGATACAGTAACAACGAGTGGAGAGGTAATAGAGCTTTTGCCAAATATGAGCTTTAAAGTGATGCTGAAAAATGGGGATGTTGTGATCGCATATTTGTGCGGAAAAATGCGAATGAAAAATATTCGCGTTTATGTTGGTGATACAGTCTCATTGGAAATGTCAGGTTATGACGTGACAAAAGCGCGCATCACTTTTCGCGGCATCAGGTAGCTTTTCGCCCACTTTTTTTCGTTCGGAACTTTCCACTCTGGATATTGATTTTATTTGTTTGCGCCAGTAAAATATTGGGATTTTGATTAGAGCAAATAGCTTTTTTGCGCCCAGGTAGCTCAGGGGTAGAGCACTTGCATGGTAAGCAAGCGGTCGTAGGTTCAATTCCTATCTTGGGCAAAGAAGTATATTGATGGATCAAAACACCAGCCCTACTTAAACATGAGGATAAATAGAAATGCCCAAGGAAACATTTAAAAGGAATAAGCCACACGTCAACATTGGAACCATTGGACACGTGGACCATGGAAAAACGACTCTTGCTGCTGCAATTACGAAAGCCTTATCGAAAAAGGGAGGGGCAAAGTTCCGAGACTACAACAATATTGATAGTGCTCCAGAAGAGCGAGCTCGCGGCATTACCATCAATTCAACGCATTTAGAATATGAAACAGACAACCGCCACTATGCGCATGTCGACTGCCCTGGACACGCGGACTATGTGAAAAACATGATCACGGGTGCCGCACAAATGGATGGCGCTATTCTTGTTGTCGCTGCAACCGATGGTCCTATGCCTCAGACAAAAGAGCATATCTTGCTTGCGCGTCAGGTAGGT
This sequence comes from Chlamydiota bacterium, assembly GCA_039179045.1. Lineage (GTDB taxonomy): Bacteria > Chlamydiota > Chlamydiia > Chlamydiales > SM23-39 > JBCAXK01. The sequence continues at coordinate 4,182 of JBCDEZ010000006.1, forward strand.
GTTCCGAGTATCGTTGTTTTCTTGAACAAGATGGATCAGATTGGAGCTGGTGATGAAGAGCTGGTTGATCTCGTCGAAATGGAGTTAACAGAGCTTTTAGAAGAGAAAGGTTACGAAAATCCTACCATCATTCGAGGGTCTGCTTACAAGGCTTTGGAAGAAGATCCTGAGTATGAAAAAGCAATTTTTGAACTCATGGCGGCTGTTGATGAGAAGATTCCTACTCCAGCAAGAGATACAGATGTACCTTTTTTGATGCCTATCGAGGATGTTTTTTCGATCTCTGGAAGAGGTACTGTAGTCACAGGAAGAGTGGAAAAAGGCATCATCAAACCCAACAACGAAGTCGAGATTGTAGGCCTTAGAGAAACAAGAAAGAGCGTCGCAACGGGCCTGGAAATGTTCAATAAAGTTCTTGACGAGGCGCAGGCAGGTGAGAACGTGGGGGTTCTTTTGCGTGGTATCGATAAGAATGATGTAGAAAGAGGAATGGTTCTAGCGGCCCCTGGAACCTGCAAACCGCACACCAAATTCAAGGCAGCAGTTTATATTCTCAACAAAGATGAGGGAGGACGGCACAAGCCCTTTTTCACAGGATACCGTCCCCAGTTTTTCTTCAGAACCACTGATGTAACAGGCACGGTTTCCCTTCCTGAGGGTACCGAAATGGTCATGCCAGGCGATAACGTAGAAATCGTAGGTGAACTGATCTCTCCTGTTGCGATGGAAAAAGGCATGCGCTTTGCCATCCGTGAAGGAGGAAGAACCATCGGAGCTGGAACCGTTTCCGAAATCATTGAGTAGACCCCTCAAAAATAGTACGGGTTAGGGTGTGTAGCTCAGTTGGTAGAGCAGCGATCTCCAAAGTCGCCGGTCGGGGGTTCGAGTCCCTCCGCACTCGATATAAAAAAGGATGAAAATGAGTGTAGTGACACGTTCAAAAAAACAAAAGAAAAAGGGTCTTGTTGCTGAGATTCAGCAGGAACTGCAAAAAGTCACTTGGACTTCTAAGGAAGAGCTGAGGACTTTTACAAAAATTGTGATCGGTTCCACTTTCTTTTTTGGGATGAGCGTTTACCTGACAGATTTAACAATGCAAAGTTTTTTGCAGGGTATCGGCCAGGTGTGTAAATGGATAATGGGTGGATATGCATAAGTGGTATGTAGTTCAGGTAGTCTCTGGCCAAGAAAAAAAAGCGAAGAAGTCGATCGAAGAGCACTTGCATCAAAACAATATGGTCGATCTCATTGAGCAGGTGCTCGTGCCGATAGAAAAAGTTTCTGAGGTGAAGCGGGGCGAGCAGACGATTCGTGAAAAAAAGCTCTGGCCTGGCTATATCCTATTGAAAATGACTTTGAACGACGACTCTTGGATGTACGTAAAAAATGCTCTTTCTGTCCTCGATTTCTTAGGGGGAGATCGTCCCGCTCCTCTTAGCGAGGCTGAAGTATCAGAAATCTTGCGCGATATCGAGGAGAAAAAGCAAGGTGTTGTCCAAAAGCATCAGTTTGCCCTAGGCAGTAGAGTGAAGATTACAGATGGTGTATTCGTGAACTTTGTAGGTACTATAACGGAAGTTTTTCACGATAAGGGCCGTTTGAGTGTGTTGGTTTCCATTTTCGGACGAGACACTCAAGTAGATGATCTCGAATTTTGGCAAGTAGAAGAAGTGACACACGAAGAAGCAGAGTAGTAAATCTTGTAAGGAAAAAAGATGGCGAAAAAAGTAATCAAAATCATCAAGCTCGAAATCCCGGCGGGGAAAGCAAATCCGGCGCCTCCAATAGGCCCCGCCCTTGGAGCTGCAGGCGTCAACATCATGCAATTTTGTAAGGAATTCAACGCAGCCACTTCTGACAAAATGGGTGATATTTTGCCCGTTGAAATCACAGTTTTTGGGGATAAAACCTACTCATTTATTACTAAAGAGCCCCCTATGTCTCAACTGATCATGAAAGAGCTGAATCTCTCCTCTGGTTCGGGTGTTCCCAATCGAGACAAAGTGGGAAAGCTCACTATGGAGCAGGTCAAGTCGGTAGCAGAGAAAAAAGCTCCCGATTTGCGGGCAGCTAGCGAAGAGGCAATGTGGAATATTGTCATGGGTACGGCTCGTTCGATGGGAGTGGATGTGGAGCGAGGAGGTTAGAACTATGGCACGAATCACGAAAAGACAAAAAGAACAAAGAAATGTTCTATCCGATAAAAGAAAAAAATACAATCTTTCCGATGCGATTTCTCTTTTACAAAAATGTCCCAAAGCAAACTTTGATGAGTCCATCGATGTCTCTTTGGTTTTAGGAGTTGACCCGAAGAAGTCGGATCAACAGGTACGCGGATTGGTATCACTTCCGCATGGGACAGGTAAGAAAGTGCGCGTTTTGGTCTTTGCCAAAGGAGACAAGGTGCAAGAAGCAAAGAGCGCTGGTGCAGATTATGTGGGTTCAGACGATCTTCTAGAAAAAATCAAAGGTGGCTGGACCGATTTTGATGCGGTCATCACGACTCCCGATATGATGCGTGAGGTGGGAAAATTGGGAAAAATTCTTGGTCCCAGAGGTCTTATGCCCACTCCCAAAGCAGGAACTGTAACAAATCAGGTAGGCAAGGTAACCCAGGAAATCAAAGCAGGGCAAATTGCCTTTAAGGTGGATAAACAGGGCGTTCTCAACAACAGTGTTGGAAAGGTCTCTTTTCCCTTAGACCACCTTGAAGAGAACATCCGCTCTTATTTGCGGAATGTTTCGAAAGCAAAACCACAGACGGCAAAAGGCGTTTACTTCAAGAGCTTGTCACTCTCCTCAACGATGGGGCCAGGCCTTTTTATCGACATGAATACCGAGATCAACTCTTTACCCTTGAGCTAACGTACTATGAGACAAGAGAAACAATTATTATTAGAAGAAATTAAAGAAAAAATTGACACTGCCAATGCTTTCATCGTCATGCAGTACGGCAAATTTTCTTCGAATCTTTCCTGGGAACTTCGGAAAGCTCTAAGAGAGAATAACGCCGAATTTGAAGTAGTCAAAAAACGGATCTTCCAAAAGGCGATGCTCTCTTCTGATATCTCGATGGATCTCGATGTGCAGGGGAACGTTGGGATCGTTTTTTTGCACGGAGAGATTATCGACGGAACGAAGGCTTTTTGCAATTTCAGTAAGAATCAAGGTGATCTATTCACAATCGTTTCTGGAAGATATGAGCAAAAAACCTATAGCCGGGCAGATGTTGAAAGGCTTTCTACTCTGCCGAATGAAAGCGAGATGCGCGCACAGCTGATCGCGCTTCTACAGGCTCCCATGACCCAAACATTATCGACTATGAATGCTCTGATGACAAGTGTCATGCATTGTATCGAAAATAAATGTAAAGAACCCAATTAAACATAGTAGAGGTAATATTGTGAGTACAGAAACGGAAGAGCAAAAATTGCAAGATATCGTTGGTCTTTTGAGTAAATTGACTGTCCTAGAACTATCCAAGCTCAAAACTGCTTTGGAAGACACTTGGGGCGTAACAGCAGCTGCTCCGGCAGCTGTTATGGCACCTGCTGCTGCGGCAGAGGCTGCTCCTGCAGCCGAGGCGACTGACTTCAAAGTTGTTCTCGAAAAAGTGGGTAGCAACAAAATTGCGGTCATCAAGGCTGTACGCGAGATCACGCAACTCGGTCTTAAGGAAGCGAAGAAACTCGTCGACGAGGTTCCTAGCGAGCTGGTGGCATCTGCTCCCAAACAACAAGCAGAAGAGTTTGCAAAGAAAATTACGGATGCTGGTGGAGAAGTCTCTCTCAAGGGCATCTCTTAAGGCTCTTTAATTTAATCGCATATTGTGCAAATCTGGAAGAGCAGGATTGATAGGTACATCTTTCTCTGCTCTTGTTTTACGTTGTTTTCAAGAAGTTTCGCTTTAAGCAGGAGAAAAAATGCAAAAAAAGCCCCGCGTCCGACTGAGTCACCAAAACAAAGAAGAGATCATCGATCTTCCCAATCTTATCGAGATTCAGGTCAAATCTTACAACCAGTTTTTGCAGGCAGATCTTCTTCCCAATGAAAGAAAGAATATTGGGCTACAAGAGGTTTTTCAAGAAATTTTTCCGGTAAAGTCTTACGATGAGAAGACCATTTTGGAATTTTTGTCCTACAACTTGGGCGTCCCTAAATACACTCCCGAGGAATGTATCCGCCGGGGTATTTCTTACAACGTAACGTTAAAGGTGCAGTTTCGTCTGACAGATGAGACGGGTATCAAAGAAGAAGAGGTCTACATGGGCACCGTTCCCGTGATGACCGAAAATGGCACTTTCATCATCAATGGAGCTGAAAGGGTGATTGTGTCGCAGCTGCACCGCTCTCCTGGAATTTCTTTTGAGCAAGAGAGGCATCCTAAAGGTACGATGCTCTACTCATTTCGCATCATCCCTTACAGAGGATCTTGGCTAGAAGCCTCTTTTGATATCAACGACATGATTTTTATCTATGTCGATCGGAAGAAAAGACGTAGAAAGGTTTTGGCAACCTCTTTTATCCGCACTCTCGGTTACTCGACAGATGCGGACATCATCGAAGAGTTTTTCGATACGCTCAAAGTGAAAATGAAATCCGAAGGGGATTTTGTTAAGCTCGTTGGCAAGATCCTAGCTGAAGATGTGATGGATGAGTCTACAGGCCTCATCTTTGGAAAAGCGGGAGAAAAGTTGACGACAGCTATGCTTAAGAGGATGCTCGACAGCGATGTCCATACAGTTCGCATCGCAGAAGATGCAGATGAAACGCATCCGATCATCAAGATGCTGGCGAAAGATCCCAACGATTCATATGAGGCTGCACTCAAGGATTTCTATAGAAAGATTCGTCCAGGCGAACCAGCAACTCTTTCCAACGCGCGCTCTGCAATCATGCGCCTTTTCTTCGACGCAAGGCGTTACAACCTGGGTCGAGTGGGCCGCTATAAGATGAATCGCAAGCTCAACCAAGAGATCGATGACGAAGTTCTCGAGTCAGTGACCTTGCGCAAAGAAGATATGATCAATGCTTTGAAGTATCTCATCCGTCTCAAAGCAGGAGATGAAGAGGCGCAAGTAGATGACATCGATCACTTAGCGAATCGTAGGGTTCGTTCCGTAGGTGAACTCATCCAAAATCAGTGCCGCATTGGGCTTGCGCGCATGGAGAAAATCATCAAAGAGAGAATGAACCTATTCGATTTTTCTTCCGACACCATGACCCCGGGAAAAATCGTCTCTGCTAAAGGGCTTGCAGGAGTTCTTAAAGATTTTTTTGGCCGCTCCCAGCTCTCTCAATTCATGGACCAGACAAATCCTATTTCGGAGCTAACCCACAAACGGAGACTCTCTTGCCTTGGACCAGGAGGCCTCAATCGGGAGCGGGCCGGTTTTGAGGTGCGTGACGTACACACCTCCCACTATGGAAGGATTTGTCCTATTGAAACTCCTGAGGGTCCCAATATTGGTCTGATCACCTCTCTTTCTTCTTTCGCAAAGACCAATGAGTTTGGTTTCATTGAAACTCCTTATAGAATTGTCCGAGAAGGAGTAGTGACTGAAGAGATTCAATACATGACTGCTGACGAAGAGGAAAAGCATGTAATCGCGCAAGCCTCGGCTCCTCTCGATGAGTTCCAAATGTTTGAAACCTCCACATGTTGGGCTCGTTACAAAGGAGACCCGATGGAGGTGGATGTGAGCACCATCACCCACATGGACGTCTCTTCTAAGCAACTGATCTCTATTGTAGCCGGATTGATCCCGTTTTTGGAGCATGACGATGCGAACAGAACGCTCATGGGCTCGAATATGCAGAGGCAAGCCGTGCCTCTTCTCAAAACAGAGGCTCCCGTTGTGGGAACAGGCCTCGAGTCGAGAGCTGCACGCGACTCTGGAGCAGTCATTGTAGCTGCTGAAGCGGGCGTTATCGATTACGTTGACGGGTTTTCCATCGTCGTGCGTCCGAAAGACAATCCGATGGAGAAAAAAGTCTATCGTCTGAAAAAGTTCATGCGTTCGAACGCAGGCACCTGCATCAACCAGACACCTCTTTGCAGCGTGGGTGATGAGGTGCTTCCTGGTGACATTTTAGCCGACGGTTCCGCAACGGACCAAGGGGAAGTTGCTCTTGGCAAGAATGTACTTGTCGCGTTCATGCCTTGGTGTGGATACAACTACGAAGATGCGATCATCATCTCAGAAAAACTGATCAAAGAAGATACCTACACTTCGATTTACCTCGAAGAATTCGAGCTGACAGCACGCGATACGAAACTTGGTAAAGAAGAGATCACAAGAGACATACCAAACATTTCTGAGGAGGCTCTTGCGAACTTGGGAGAAGATGGGATCATCCGGGTTGGTGCAGAGGTGCGCCCGGGGGATATTCTCGTGGGGAAGATCACTCCTAAATCAGAAACGGAGCTCTCTCCGGAAGAGCGCCTTTTGCGCGCTATTTTTGGAGAAAAGGCAGCCGATGTGAAAGATGCCTCTTTGACTGCACCTCCGGGTACAGAAGGGGTTGTCATGGACGTAAAAGTTTTTTCAAGAAGAGATCGCCTTTCGAAAACCGACGATGAGCTAGTTGAAGAGGCTAGTCGGATCAAGGATATTCATCAAACTTACCACGCAAAAGACGCAGAACTACGCCTCTCTTTGCATGAGAAACTAGGCGCTCTTCTTCTCGATGAGAAGGCGCCGCATGCGATCATGCATAGAAAAACAGGGCACGTAATCCTTGCTGAAGATGAGAGCATTACACAAGATATGATCGAGTCTTTGGAAGCGGAAAAAGTGGAAGATTTACTCATGGACTCTTGCCCCCTTTACGAGGAATTGAAGCGGATTTTGCAAGAGTTTGAGCAGGCGCATCAAAAACTTGCTACAACGCACAAGACAGAGGTGGAATACACAAGGAAAGGGGACACAGACCTTGACCCTGGTGTGATTCGCCAAGTAAAAGTCTACGTCGCTACGAAAAGAACCTTGCAAGTCGGCGATAAAATGGCGGGTCGCCACGGAAATAAAGGAGTCGTCTCGACCCTGGTTCCTGAGGCAGATATGCCGTATTTGGCATCGGGTGAGACCGTAGAGATGATCCTCAACCCCTTGGGGGTTCCTTCCCGAATGAATCTCGGCCAGCTATTGGAAACGCATCTCGGATACGCTGCGAAAAAAGCAGGTATCTACATCAAAACACCTGTTTTTGAGGGATTTCCTGAATCGAGAATTTGGGAGATGATGCGCGAGCAAGGCATGCCGGAAAATGGGAAGTTCCACGCCTATGATGGGAGGACCGGAGAGCGTTTCGACCATCCCGTAGCTGTGGGGTATATGTACATGATGAAGCTAGGGCACCTTGTAGCTGATAAAATTCATGCGAGATCAATTGGACCTTACTCTTTAGTGACGCAGCAACCTCTAGGAGGAAAAGCGCAGATGGGAGGACAGAGATTTGGAGAAATGGAAGTCTGGGCTTTGGAAGCTTATGGCGCTGCCCATCTCCTTTTAGAAATGCTGACTGTCAAATCGGATGATGTGAAAGGAAGAATTGAAATTTATGAAAGAATTGTAAAGGGAAAACATGTTCTTTCCGCTGGCACCCCAGAGTCGTTCAATGTATTGATGAGCGAGATGAAGGGCCTTTGTTTAGATATACGCGCAGAACACTTAGAAGAAAATTAGGAGATCATCGATGCCAGAAAAAGAAGATTTTACAAACTCCCATTTTGACAAATTGACCATTCGCATTGCATCGGAAGAGGTAGTGCGTAGCACCTGGTCTCGAGGGGAGGTAAAAAAACCAGAAACGATCAACTACCGTACCTTCAAACCGGAGAAGGGGGGCCTTTTCTGTGAAAAGATTTTTGGTCCTACTCGCGACTGGGAGTGTGCTTGCGGTAAATATAAAAAAATCAAGCACAAAGGAATCGTCTGTGATCGTTGCGGCGTAGAAGTAACCTTGTCAAGTGTTCGAAGAGAGCGAATGGCGCATATCGAACTCGCAGTTCCTGTTGTCCATATCTGGTTTTTTAAGACAATGCCCTCGAGGATCGGTAATGTCCTTGGCATGTCTACCTCAGACTTAGAGAGAGTGATCTACTACGAAGAGTACATTGTCACTGATCCTGGGCACTCAGATTTGGAAAAAAAGCAACTTCTCAACGACACCGAGTTCCGGGAGGCGCAAGAGCAGTGGGGACCTGATGCTTTCACAGCTATGATGGGAGGGGAGGCGATTTTCGAGCTTCTCAAAACCGAGGATCTTTCTATTCTTGTTGTAGACCTTAAAGAGAAATTGCGCCGCACCAAATCGATGCAGGCAAGAATGAAGCTGGCAAAGCGCCTCAAGATTGTAGAGGGCTTTGCAAAGAGCATGAACTCTCCGCAGGATATGGTTTTGCACTGTGTGCCCATCATTCCACCTGACCTACGTCCTCTCGTCCCATTAGATGGAGGAAGATTCGCTACATCCGATCTGAACGACTTGTATCGCCGTGTCATCAACCGCAATAATCGATTGAAGTCGATCTTAAGGTTGAAGACTCCAGCTGTGATCGTTCGTAATGAAAAGCGTATGCTGCAAGAGGCTGTCGATGCTCTTTTCGACAACGGAAGGCACGGGCATCCTGTGATGGGAGCAGGGAACCGTCCCTTGAAAGCCCTTTCCGAAATGTTGAAGGGAAAATCGGGCCGCTTTCGTCAGAACCTTCTAGGGAAAAGAGTTGACTATTCGGGAAGATCGGTCATTGTCGTGGGTCCTGAGCTCCGTTTCAACCAGTGTGGTATTCCAAAGCAGATGGCTCTCGAGCTCTTTGAGCCATTCATCGTGAAGCGACTCAAAGACCTCGGCTACGTCTACACAATTCGTAGCGCAAAGAAAATGATCCAAAGGCAGTCGGAAGAGGTGTGGGATGTTCTTGAAGAGATCATCCAAGGCCACCCTGTACTTCTCAACCGGGCACCTACTCTCCATAGATTAGGAATCCAGGCCTTTGAACCTGTTCTGATCGAGGGGAAAGCGATCCGGATCCATCCTCTCGCAACGCCTGCTTTCAACGCAGACTTCGACGGAGATCAGATGGCGGTGCACGTACCGTTATCCATCGAAGCGCAGCTAGAGACAAAGCTGTTGATGATGGCATCGGACAACATCTTTTTGCCCTCTTCTGGAAAGCCTGTTGCGGTTCCGAGTCAGGATATGATCCTAGGCCTTTACTATCTGATGCACGACCCTATTCACGACCCCGAAGCGAGGGGAGAAAAGATCTCCGTGTTCCGCAATGCCGAAGAGGTTCTCCTTGCTATGCAGTCGGGCCTTAGTTACAACCGGTATGAAAAAAGCGCAGGCGGACGGATCGATGATCTAGGAAGAGGAATTCATATTCACGAAAAGATCAAGGTATTTATTGAAGACAGTTTGATTGAAACCACTCCTGGACGGGTCATTTTCAATACCATTGTCCCCCAAAAGATGGGCTTTCAAAACTACGCACTCCGCAAGAAAAAGCTCTCTGAGCTCGCGCTTCTTTGCAATAAAAAAGTGGGTTTAGAGGCTACGGTAAAATTTCTCGATGACATGAAGACGTTGGGTTTTGCGCACGCTACGAAAGCTGCCCTTTCGATTGGGATTACCGACGTAATCGTTCCGAAGAACAAGGAAGAGGCGATCTCTGCCACCTACGAGAAAGTGGCCAAAGTCAAGAAACAGTTTGAAGATGGGATCATTACAGATGGAGAAAGGAAGTCGAAAACGATTGCTCTTTGGACAGAGGTAACAGAGGATCTTTCAGACGAGCTCTTTGATATTTTGATGAACGAAGATCATCGAGAGGTGTTGAATCCAATCTACACGATGATCGACTCAGGTGCTCGAGGAAATCGCTCGCAGGTGAAACAGCTTGGAGGAATGCGAGGTCTGATGGTGAAGCCCTCAGGAGACATCATCGAGTCTCCGGTAACGGCGAATTTCCGAGAGGGTCTCTCTGTTTTGGAATACTTCATCTCGACGCACGGGGCTCGTAAAGGACTTGCCGACACTGCTTTGAAAACAGCAGACTCTGGTTACCTAACCCGAAGACTTGTTGATGTAGCGCAAAATGTGATCGTTACAGAAGACGATTGTGGAACTTTGAGTGGCATCGAAATCACGTCCATTAAGCAAGGTCAAGAAGAACTTGTTCCTCTCAAGGATCGTATTTATGGTAGAACCGTTGTCGATCTCATCTGTCAGCCTGGGGACAGCACGAAGGTTCTCGCAGAGCCTGGCGATGTGCTCACAAGAGAGCAAGCGGAGGCAATTGACGATGCGGGCATCGAATCAATCAAGATTCGCTCACCTCTTACTTGCGAAAGTAGGCGTGGTATCTGTGCAAAGTGTTATGGCCTCAATCTCGCTACAGGGGTGATTGCCTCTTTAGGAGAAGCTGTTGGGATCATCGCAGCGCAGTCCATTGGTGAACCGGGTACCCAGCTTACAATGAAAACCTTCCATACGGGAGGAATTGCAGCTGCCATGTTGAGCCCCGAGCTCGAAGTAGTCGAATCAGGTGTTCTCGTTTATATGGATCTACGCGTTGTACAAAATGACGCGGCCAACTGGCTTGCTCTCAATAAGAATGGTACTTTGCATATCGTAAAAGATGAGGGACGTCCCCTCGAAGAGTACAAAAAATTGCTGGATACGAAGTCGATCGAACCGTTACAGACGTTCCGGGTAGAGCTCGGTTGTGAGATCTACTTCGCCGATGGTTCTGCAATTCCTGCAGGTACGAAAATTGGCGAATGGGAAGAGCATAGCAGTCCGATCATCTGTGAGAAGCCAGGATTTGTGAAGTACGAAGACCTTGTTGAAGGAATTTCTACCCAAAAAGAGATGAGCAAGCAGACTGGACAAACTGAGCTTGTGGTGAAGCAACACCGAGGGGAGTTGCATCCGCAGATCGCAATCTTTTCCGATCCTGATCATCAAGATCTGGTGGGTACCTACGCGATCCCATCAGGCGCTGTGATCATCGTTGAAGAGGGTCAAAAAGTCTCTGCAGGTGTGGTTCTTGCAAAGCTCCCGAGAGGAGCTATCAAGAACAAGGACATCACAGGAGGACTGCCCCGGGTGGCCGAGCTCTTCGAAGCGCGCAAGCCAAAAGATGCTGCCGAAATCGCAAAACTCGATGGAGTCATCGACTTCAAAGGAGTGCAGAAGAACAAACGCATTGTAGTTGTTCGCGATGAGACTTCGGGTATGGAAGAAGAGCACCTCATTCCTTTGACCAAGCACTTGATCGTCCAAAAAGAGGATCATGTGATCAAAGGCCAGCAGCTCACAGACGGGCTCATTGTGCCGCAGGAGATTTTGGAAGTTTGCGGAGTACGCGAACTGCAAAAGTACCTCGTCAACCAGGTCCAAGAGGTCTACCGCTTGCAAGGTGTCGATATCAACGACAAGCACATCGAGATCATTGTACGCCAGATGCTCCAAAAAGTACGGATCATCGATCCAGGCGACACCACCTTCCTCTACGGGGAAGATGTAGACAAGAAGCGTTTCCATGAAACGAATCAAACATCCCTTTCCGAGGGAGGTAAGCCTGCGCAAGCATCTCCTGTTCTTCTGGGGATCACAAAGGCATCTCTCGGTACCGAGTCATTCATGTCAGCTGCCTCTTTCCAGGAGACGCCGCGAGTATTGGTCGACTCATCTTGTCAGGGAAAAACCGACTACCTTACCGATTACAAGGTGAACAAGATCACAGGACATATCATACCAGGTGGTACGGGGTATAGACACCACGAAAAAGTGAAAACCTATATCCGAAGGTATGTCGATCAGGATCTCGAAGACGATCTCGTCTTTTCTTTCGAAAATGAGGAGCTACCTGTCCAGATCTAAAGACGCTCTTTATTTCTGGAAATGTGCTTAGCGAGACTATAATGGGGAAGTGGCCTGTTCACTTCCCCATTTTGCGTAGCTCAGAGCAGGGATTCCCTCCGATGATTTCTGGAAAATGCTCTTCTTTCGTCTGAATTCCTTTAGGAAAAGAAGATCTATGTTAGGATGGTGGAAAAATTTGAGAGAGATCCCATGTTGTGTCGTTTATTTTTTTCTTTGCTTTTTCTAAGTCCTCTGTGCGCTCAAGATCCGAATCTGGGGACAGGCGCTGAGCAGTCTTTGCAGTCGGGATATGTGCAGAATTGGGCATTTGCAGGGGCAGCTCTTGGGTTGGCTGTGCTTGGAATCATTCTTGTGAGCGTAGATCAAGGAGCGAGTCCATCTAGCATAGATTCCTAAGATCCTCCTATGCTCCTGATCCATCTCCATCCATCTCCTTTGGCTCCGATTGTAGTACAAATCTTCTGGAGGTGGTCTTTTCCCCAGTTTTGTATCGTCCTTATCGATGTCGATGGGCCCTGTTGCTTGTGAAAAGAACTTGGGCGGTAAGCACAAAAGGCAGGCTTTTTTGGCCCAATTGCCAAAGAGCCCCTCTTTTTGACTTTTACTTCCACCCGGATTGAAAGAGCAAAAGATAGACTAACATGCGGAAGTTCGTAAGAATTAGATTGTAGAACAAAGAGAATAGGATCTGTACTTAAGTGAAAGTATGCTCTTTTGCATCGGATGCATTCGACTCTTGAAGATTCGCAGATTTGTCAGAGACTTGAACACTTCTAAAGAGATGTGTGTAATGCTTCTTTTCGTTTTATTGTCTCAAGTATACGTTTTTTGCTGGAAAAAGTATTGAGCAAGTCATATGCAAGCTTCTTTTTCCTCAACAAAAGAAGGTGGATTACGCTTTTGGGTGGGCCACTCGCCAAGAGTATTTTGAGAGAATACGATCTTCGGACTGCGAGCTTTCTGCAAGATATGGCCCCCAGATTGTTGTCTTTTCTCTTTGAAGTCTTCCTTAGGGGCGACCTCCTTTTTTGAGGACAGGATTCTCGAAGACGACTTTTTCTGGGGTGCCTCGTAGCCAAAATATATCTCCATCGCCGAGAAAAAAACTTCTAAATCCAGAGGGGGAACATACCGGGGAATCCCAGTTCGATGATCGGGCAAGAGATGATTAGTAAAGACATGCTGTATCCGACAAATAGGAGGCTTACGATCTTGATCCTGAATTTGTAGAAGTATAAATCCGCTGAAAGGGATTTGTGCGATATTTTTCAATATAGAAGAGAAGTCATGAGGATCCAAAACGACAAAATTCTCTGGGAATACCACCTTATGGCGGTGGTAAAAAAAGATGTGTGTTGTTGGAGAAGAGTAATTGCCCTCTAGCATTTCTTTCGCAACTTTATCCATAGAAACATATTGTTCCCAAACACCTTTTTCAAATCTTGGGCAGACATCGATTAAGGTGTCCCGATCATTTTCTGGTAAGGTTTCCCATACATCGCTTGCACACTTATCGTCGCCTTTGTCATTCATTACTTTATAGAATTGTTGCATAGTTGAATTTCTTCCGAGAGCTTCTTGCGTAGAGCAGAATATCTGAAGGGCCTTCCGGAAAATGCGAGCGCCCTCTTTGCTGCTCGTATCGTATAGAGAAAAGAAAAAAGAGGTCTCATACGCTTCGTTTTTTAAAGAAAAAGAAACCTGTGAAAAACTTGAAGAGCCCCCTCGATTAGGAGGCATATCCAATAAGTATCTTGTTGACCAAGTTAGATTTGCAACAGTTTGCGGGGAGAATGTGATTTCTGGATGAGCGTGATGCTGGCTCTTTTCTTTTTGGCCGGTCGGTTGTTGCTCCTTTTCCTCTTGAAGAGGTGTTTCTCGGTTGCATCTATCTGATTTGAAGTATCGCCTCATTACTTGAGGAACAATTTCTGGATCGATCGGAGTGTGTCTCGCGTGCTTTGTAAAAGCGTGGAGTATTTCACACATGGGGAGGATAGGTCCGGTTCGCAATTTGAGAGCAAAAAATCCATCCGGTTGATTTTCAGATATAGCTGCAAAAATAGAAGATAAATTTTGGGGGTCAGCTTTGAGGGAGAGTTTGGGGAAAGCAATTTCCTCAGATTCGTACGCGTCATCGAGAGAAGTATAAAAAAGGACATGCGTAGCGGAGTTGCTTGAGAGAGAAGTTTCGCACGTTTTCGCCTGTTTTTTCATATTCTGCAACTTTTCCCAACTTTTCCTTGGAAAAGTCGCAGCTATAGTAAGCATCGTCAAGCGATCTTTCGAGGAGATCGCTTCTAACTCTGCATCTACCTCATCATCAGAACAGGATTCTTCTTGGCTCCATAGGGCTTCTCGGAGTTTTTTGAATGTGGTATTATTCGCTAGAGCGTCTTGAACAGCACAAAATGATCTGAGACTGTGGTGAAAAATGTCGAGCCCTCTTTTTGTGTGTAGAGAATATATCTCAACCTGGAATAGGCGCTGTCTCGTTGGATCTTTAAAAATGCATGCAAATGGAGATGAGGAACGACTTGCAATAGAAGAAGGTGCAATCATTGATTCCTTGGAATGATAGTATGAAAACCCAAATTTTCGTGATTTTGCGGGAAAAAGTCTATGCATATTTTCTCCACTAGATGCTCAGTATTGATGGGCGCGCATTCTCTAGGCAGCATCTTTCCAGTTTTTTTGAGAATGCTAGAACATCGTCTCGCTCTAAGGAGTTGTGGTAGCGCTGCGCGGCTACAAGGATTTTGCCGCGTGCGGAGTGCTGGAAACTCTCGATACGATCGAGAAAATGGTAGCCGTTTAACAGAAATTCTTTTTATGGTGAAGGAAAATAGGAGTCTTCATGAATCAGCTAGAAGCCTTAAAAACAATGACCGTGGTTGTGGCAGATACGGGGGATTTTGCATCGATGCAGCGCTACCACCCGCAAGACGCAACGACCAACCCGTCCCTGATCTTATCTGCAGCGAAGATGCCCGCATACCATTCTCTCATCGACCAGGCAGTCCAAGATGCCAAAACTCTTGAAGAAGCGCTCGATCGCGTGTTCGTCTATTTCGGTCATGAGATCACCAAGATTGTACCTGGAAGAGTATCGACTGAGGTCGACGCTAGGCTCTCTTTTGATGCGGAGGCAAGCGTTGCCAAAGCCCGCGCGCTCATTGATCTCTATGAAGAGAGGGGAGTGAGCCGGGAGAGAATTTTGATCAAACTCGCTTCGACTTGGGAGGGAGCAAAAGCAGCAACAGTTCTCGAAAAAGAGGGAATTCATTGCAACATGACTCTCCTGTTTTCCCTCGAGCAGGCGGTGATCTGTGCTGAGGCGAAAGCGACTTTGATCTCTCCCTTTGTAGGAAGAATTTTGGATTGGTACAAAAAGCACGAAAAGGTGGAAGGCTATCCTCCTGAAGAAGACCCAGGTGTGCGCTCCGTAAGACGGATCCACTCCTATTACAAGAAATTTGGATATCCTACGGAAGTGATGGGAGCCTCTTTCCGGAACAAGGAAGAAGTGCTTGCTCTCGCAGGTTGCGATCTTTTGACGATCTCCCCCCCTCTTTTAGAAGAGTTGGCTGCGAGCGAAGATCGAGTAGAGCGCAAGCTCCCTTCGGAAAAAGCAGAGGCAGGAGACAAGCTTTGTTTTACCGAGTCCACTTTCCGCTTTGCATGCAATGAAAATCCGATGGCTGTGGAGAAGCTTGCCGAGGGCATTCGGAAGTTTTCCGCAGATATACGGAAATTGGAAGACCTTTTGCAGACGAAGATGAGCGGTTAGCCTGCAAGCATTGTATGGAGCTTTTGTACTACCAGATAGTGCCAGTAGCTGCCTTGCTCCTTACACTCTTTGGCAAGGTGTGCGTGAAACTCTAGGACTTTGTCCTCTTTTGCCTTTTGAGGAAAAGAGGGGTCTTGCAGAATGCTTGCTAAAGTTTGTAGAGTTTTTTCTATTTTTTCTTTCCGGCTAGGATCGCTCAAGTCTTCGAGGAGATCTTCTACGACTTTGAACGAGCGAAATGCCTCCACAAAGGCGGGTCGAAGGGCGCTCCACTCCTTATCCAAACAGGCGCCTGTCATGATATGTGCTTTGCCTTTACGAACGAGTATGCATTGCAGCATTTTGACGGTAAAAGATCCTTTTTGCATCGTTACTTCCAAAAGATCGGCTCTTCCCACCTTGGTTTTGATCGCGCCTAGTTTCCGAGAAGAGGCGCTCTTTTTATTTGCATAGAGATCTTGTACGATCTGCACATACTCTTTTTGCGAGCAATCTTCTACTTCTTCCTCAGCAATATTGATGGAGGGGGCGAACGAGGCACGGCGCGGCTCTACGTATCCCATCTGTACGAATGAGGTAAGATTTTTCGGGTGCATTTCCTGCCATCCCTCAGGGGGTACGAAATAGGGGGTCTCTTCTGCAAAAAGAGGAAAAAAGAACAGAAGCAAAGAACAGAAAAAGCCAAGGTGGTAGGTCGAATGCATGGAGAGATTCTATTGCCTCGACCCTTGGAACACACCGGTCAAAATTGCAGCAGAAACTCCGATGATGACTCCCCAAGCAACCATCGAGTAAGCAACGAGGTTTACTGAGCTGCTAATCGCTGCCTCTCCCCTTGTATGGAGCATGGTTTCATCCAAAGGGGGATAAGAATTGTATGCGGAAAGAGGGGAAAACAAGAAAAAAAAGGCGAGGAGAAAGCGCATCATAAAAACATCCTTAAAAAATCAAAGCATCGCCTCTTTCTTTTTCTTGAAAGAGGCGATGCTTGCTGTACAAAATTATGAAGCGCTCGGCTCAGAAAACGTTGGAGAGCGATCTGTAGCACTGGTTGCAGCGAGCGTTGCAATCGTGACGAGGATTGCGAGCGTACCGATGGCAACAGGCCAAGCCATATCAAAGACGTTATCAGAGCTATCCATGGCAGCTACACCTTTTGTAGATTTGCCATTGTATTTGTATCCATGCTTTCCCATGTCGGCATGTGCAGGTATACTGCAAAGCATCATAGAGAGCACCATGCATAGGGTGGCGAATTTTTTCATTGTTTTCTCCAATTGTTAAAATCAACTAGCCTAGCCATTAGAACTAAACCTTCATCTAAAAACTAGAAAACACAATGCGTATATAATTTTCCATAAGTTTTTCTTGAGAGGGAAGGTTTCAAGGAGATTTCGAAGCCCTATCTTACTGATAGCCTATCTCCTCCTGCATAGAAATCGTTATCGCAATAAAAACGCGTTTCTAGTAAAGTGAAACCTTAAAGGAGAATTTATGTCACGCGATTCCTCGAAAAATGTGGTTTCCCAGATTTGCTCTTTACTGCGAGAAGAGACCCTCGCGCCTGCGCAAGAACAAGCGAGGGAAATCCTTGAAAATGCCCGCGTTGAGGCCGGTCAGATCGTGGAAAAAGCGACACAAAAAAGTGCTACTCTGTTGAGGGAAGCTGAGAGTCATTTGGAGGAAAAAGAGCGGGCATTTACTACCTCTTTAAAGCGTTCTATGGATCAGGCGATCGATACCCTCAAGCAATCCATCGAACACGAGCTATTCAGTCCTGCTCTCGCCTCTTTTTTATCGGCCCCTTGCAAGGATTCTCAGATCGCAGTGCGTCTTATTGAGGCAGTAGCGCGCGGTTTGGAGAAAGAGGGAGTAGAAGGGGATCTTGCCGTTTTTGTGGGCCAGGAAATCGATAAAAAAGCCGTTCTTAGCGCTCTGACCGAAAGCATGCAAGAGCGCCTTGGCCAAGCTTTGCATTCGTTACCTTTGGGTGAGGGAATCGAAATAAAGCTAGAGGGAGCTGGATTGACAATCGATGTAACAAAGAAAGCTCTTGAAGAATTTTTGCGACGGTTTATTCGGGAAGATTTCCGGAAGCTGCTTTTCGGTGAAAAGAAGCTCCTTTAGCCATGCTCTACTACTTTTTGAAGACCTCTTTTCCCGATCTGCAGTTGGATAAGTCCCCCGAGCTCTCTTTTGCAGAATTGCATGAGGTTCTTGTAGAGAATTTGTCCGAAAAAGACTTCGCTCTTTACCGGGAATTCCTCCTGTATATTGACCTGCAAAACTTGCGCTCTTTTATAGTGCGAGCACCGATTGATGCCAGAGGCTTTTTCTCCAAACAAGAGTTGCAAGAGGCGTTGCTCTTCCGGGAAGGTTTTCCTGAATACGTCTTTGTTTTTTTAGATCGGTTCGAAGAGACAAAAGACCGTCTTGCGCACTTTACGCAGCTATACATCTCCTTTTTTCAGAAGAAAAAAGAAGGGTTTTTAGGGGCCTATTTTTCCCACTTGCGCCAGATGCGCTGGGTGCTCGCTGCTCTGCGGGCAAAGAGCAAGGGAAAAAATTTGTTGCCAGAGTTGCAGTTTGAAGAGGAAGAGGATCTTTTGATTGCATACATCATTGCGCAAAAAGATGCTGCACAGTTTGAACCACCTCCCGAGTTTTCTCGTTTGAAGGAGGTCTTTTGCCAGCACGAAACGGACCCTCTTCTATTGGAAAAAGCGCTTCTTGCCTACCAGATCGATGCGATCGAAGAGCTCGAAGAGGGGAAGCCCTTCGAAATAGATCAGGTACTTGCTTTTGCGATCAAACTGTTCTTGATCGAATCGTGGCATCTTCTCGACAAAGAAAGAGGAAAAGAGGCCCTCAAACGCATAGTATAGGAACGATAAGGATAGGATATGAAACAGGCAACCGGAGTGGTAACCAAGGCTTTGGGGAACCTACTGAGCGTAGAATTTGAAGGTGCGATCCGACAAGGAGAGGTAGGCGCTGTCCTACTAGGTGATCTCTCTTTGATGGCTGAAGTGATCGAAATCGCAGGGAACCAAGCAAAAATGCAGGTTTTTGAAGACACCAAAGAAGTGGTGTACGGAGCAAAGGTCTCTTTTACAGGGCACCTTTTGGAGGCAGAGCTTGGGCCGGGTCTTCTGGGGACGGTGTTCGATGGACTACAGAATCCTTTGCATAAGCTCGCCGCGAGATCGGGACTCTTCTTAGAAAGGGGTGTCTACGAGCCTTCCCTCGATCGGGAAAAGCGGTGGCTATTCACTCCTAGTAAAGAGGTGCAGGCGCCTCTTGTCCCCGGAGATCTACTGGGAAGCGTACAAGAGGGGAATATCACACATGAGATCATGTTGCCCTTCTCGTGTTACGGAGAATGGACTCTCGAATTTCTCGCTCCTCAAGGAGAGTACCAGATCGAAGATGCAATCGCAAAGATTGTGGACAGGGAAGGGAATCTACATGAAGTGACGATGCTACAAAGATGGCCTGTCAAATCTCCCCTACAAATCGGAAAAAAACGGTCTCCTGAAGAGGTTTTGAATACAGGACTTCGAATCATCGATACGCAGTTCCCTATTTTGAAGGGGGGCACTTTCTGTGCTCCCGGCCCCTTTGGAGCCGGGAAAACTGTCCTCCAACAACACTTAGCAAAATATTCCTCAGTCGATATCGTAGTGATTGTAGCCTGCGGAGAGAGAGCGGGTGAGGTTGTAGAAGTATTGGAGACGTTCCCAGAACTTGTCGATCAGAAAACCAACCGTCCTCTTATGGAGCGCACAGTGATCATCTGCAATACCTCCTCGATGCCTGTGGCTGCAAGAGAGGCCTCTGTGTATATGGGAACCAGCATTGCAGAGTACTACAGACAGATGGGGCTAGATGTTTTACTTCTTGCCGACTCGACCTCGAGATGGGCGCAAGCGATGCGAGAAATGTCAGGAAGACTCGAAGAGATCCCAGGACAAGAGGCATTTCCAGCGTACCTCGCCTCACGCATTGCGGCCTTCTACGAGCGCTCTGGCGTGATCTCATCTCGCGGGAAAACAGGTTCGTTGACCATGGGAACCACGGTTTCTCCATCGGGAGGAAATTTCGAAGAGCCGGTTACTCAGGCAACTCTTAGCGTAGTGGGGGGGTTCCACGCCCTTTCAAGAGCGCGTTCTGACGCGCGTCGTTACCCTGCGATTGATCCCCTTCTTTCCTGGACGAAGTACCTTCCTAAAGTAGGGAAGGTGATGTCCACCTTGCTACCCAACTGGACAGAATCGGTTCTTGCATGCGCAAAGATGGTGCGGGAAGGAGATGAGATTGGTAAACGGATGGAGGTAGTAGGAGAAGAGGGAGTCTCTACGCAAGATATGATTACTTATCTCAAATCGGAACTTTACGAGTCTGCTTACCTGCAGCAAAATGCCTTTGATCCCGAGGATACGTATACACCTTTGGAAAGGCAGCTTGAGATGTTCCGCTTGTTGCAACATCTGTTTTGCCAGGAATTTCGGTTCAACACGCACGATGAAGCAAGAACCCACTTCCTCGATTTACAGCACCATTTGAAGAATATGAATTACCTAGTCTACCGATCCAAAGAGTATCAAGAGGCGTATCGCCTGATTGAAGAGAAGATAGGTCTATCTGCCGGAGTGTTAGTATGAGAAAAGTGCATGATCGCATTTTAGCTGTGCGTGGTAGCTTGATCACCATCCGCGCCAAAAGAGCAGGCCTCGGAGAGCTTGCTTTGATTGAAAAAAAAGACGGTAGCCAAACACTCGCCTCGGTTGTCCGATTTGATGGAGATCTAGTCTCCTTGCAGGTGTTCGCATCTACAAGAGGCATTTCCACGGGAGACCGGGTCTCTTTTCTTAAAGAGAGTATGCGCGCTACCTACTCAGAAAAGCTACTCGGTAGGCAGTTGGACGGCAAGGGTATTCCCCTCGACGGAGGGCCGCAGGTAGAGGGAAAAAAAGTAGCGATTGGTCGCCCCTCTTTCAATCCCACCAATAGGCGTGTTCCTAAAGAGCAGGTGCGTACGAACATTCCGATGATCGATGTATTCAACTGTTTAGTGAAATCGCAAAAGATACCGATCTTTTCTACGGCAGGCAAACCCTACAACGAATTGATGATGCGGATTGCGAACCAGACAGATGCCGATGTCGTCGTATTGGGAGGTATGGGGCTTCGCTTCGATGATTACCAAGCTTTTTTGGACAACGCGTACCAGGCAGGTTCCATGGACAAAACGGTGATGTTCATCCACAGAGCAATTGACCCTCTCGTTGAATGCCTTCTGGTTCCCGATATGTCTTTAGCTGTTGCGGAGAACTTTGCACAAAATGGGAAAGATGTCCTGGTTCTTTTGACCGATATGACAGCGTTTGCCGATGCCATCAAAGAGATTGCTATCACCATGGACCAGATTCCCTCTAATCGGGGATATCCTGGATCTTTGTACTCCGATTTGGCTTCCCGTTACGAAAAGGCAGTCGACATTGCAGGAAGCGGTTCGATCACTATCTTGTCGGTTACTACCATGCCTGGCGGCGACGTCACCCACCCAATTCCCGATAACACAGGCTACATTACGGAAGGGCAGCTCTATCTAGAAGAGGGGATCAATCCGTTCGGCTCTCTTTCGAGATTGAAGCAGCAGGTGATCGGCAAAGCGACGCGTGAAGACCACAACGACCTTGCCAATACGATGATTCGCCTCTACGCTGAGTCCAAAAAGGCAAAGGAACGTGAGGCGATGGGTTTCAGGATCTCGAAGTGGGATCAAAAATTGCTCCACTATGCGGCGCTTTTTTCCAAGCATATGATGAACCTTTCTGTGAATATCCCCTTAGAAGAGGCCTTGGATCTAGGATGGCATATCCTCGCGCAGTGCTTCTTGATGCAAGAGGTGGGCATCAAACAAGCCTTCACAGACAAATATTGGCCTAAGCAGGGATGAGCCAGGTCCGATTTACAAAAAATGCTCTTAGAGACGAACAAAGAAAGCTCTCTCAACTTGAAAAGTATTTACCCACGTTGCAGCTAAAAAAGGGATTGCTGCAGGCAGAGGTACAAAGCACCAAAGGGACCATCGGTGAAAAATTGCGCCTTTTAGAAGATGCAAAAAGAGGCCTTGATCGATTCTCTGCACTTTTTGCAACTGACGCTTTGCCCTTTTCCAATCTACTGGAAGTCACGCATGTATCCAAGTCTTACGAGAATATTGCAGGAGTGGAGAGTCCTGTATTTCAGGGAGTCACGTTTCCCGATGAAATATTCTCTCTTTTCGATACCCCCGCCTGGTCTGAAAGTGCTCTTTGTTTTGCCAAAGATGCGATCAAGATCCGAGAAGAGATCGCTGTTCTCGAAGAGAAAAAAAGGAATGTA
The DNA here is from genome assembly GCA_039179045.1 of Chlamydiota bacterium. Lineage (GTDB taxonomy): Bacteria > Chlamydiota > Chlamydiia > Chlamydiales > SM23-39 > JBCAXK01. Next base: position 26,257 of record JBCDEZ010000006.1, read on the forward strand.
GAAAAAGAGCTAAGGGATGTTTCGATCCGGGTAAACCTATTTGAAAAGATCCTGATTCCCCGCTCGCGCATATTGGTGCAAAAGATCCGCGTTTTCCTAGGCGATCAGGAACTTGCCTCTGTTGCGCAGGCAAAGATTGCTAAGAAAAAGACTGAGGAAAAAAGGGAGCGTTTATGATCATTCCTACAGAGAAGTATGTCATCATTGGATTGAAAACAGACCTTGACTCCTTTTTTCGCGATGCGCAAAAAAAGGGCTGTCTCGAATTTGTACCGAGAAAAACCTCCCCAAAGAGCCCTCTTTCTACTGAGGCGACCCTTCTTTACAAAGCTCTTCGAGCCTTGCGCTCTCGAGGATATAATGCAGATGGAACGGGGGGAGAGCTCGCTCCGTTGGTTGTGGCAAAAGCTCTTTGTGAGGCAGAAGAGTCCTACGTGCAGCTTCTCGAGAAGAAACGACTTTTAGAGGCGGAAGCCTCCCGGATCCGCCCCTTCGGAGATTTTGACCAGGAAAAGATCGCAGATCTCGAACAAACTACCCACCGTTTTGTGCAGTTCTATTCGAGGAAAGCGCAGAAACAAGAAAAGACCCCACCTGCTGAACTCATCTATCTTGCCACCGATCATGACCTCGACTACTTTTTCGGATTGCATCGGGAAAAAAGAGCGTATGAGGGCTATATCGAGATGGTGATCGAAAAGCCCTTGGGGCTGATTCTCTGCGATCTGAAAGATGTGGAAACAGAAATTGCACAGATCGAGCACCTTTTTACAGAGTATGCTGAATACCGCAGTCTTATGGAAGAGGCCTTGGTGGGTAAGCTGAATGAAGACCACTTAGTGCAAGCTGCGAGCCTGAGTAATGCAGAGCTTGAACAGAAGTTGTTTTCCGTGGAGGCCTACGTGCCGAAAAGTAGAGTCCATGCTCTAGAGGAGCTCCAGCGCTCTTACGCTGTCTATATCGAAAAGGTTCTGTTCGAAGAGGGGGAAACAGCACCTACCTATATGGAAAACCGAGGATCGGAGAGGATCGGAGAAGATCTCGTTCAGATCTACGATACTCCCTCTACCCATGATAGAGATCCCTCTTTTTGGGTTTTTTGGTTCTTCTCATTTTTTTATGCGGTGATCATTGCAGATGCAGGGTACGGCCTTTTGTACTTTCTTTTAGCGCTTTATTTGAAGTACCGATTTCCCAATTGGAAGGAGGGTAAAAAAAGGGCACAAAATCTTCTCTTGACGATCTCCTGTTTTTCTATTGGGTGGGGCGTGCTTGTTGGTTCATATTTCGGAATCAATTTGAGTCCAGAGCACCCCTTGAAAAAAATCTCTTTTGTGCAGTTTCTCGCAAAAAAAAAGGCGCGCTATCACATAGACAAAAAAGATACTGTTTATCAAGAGTGGGTGCAAAGATATCCCCAGTTGGAGGGAAGCGTAAGTCCAAAAGAGTGGTTTTTGGAGGGAAAAAATGTGATCCAAGGGAAAGTGCACTACAAGCTTTTGCAAGAATTTACTAATGCTATTTTGATCGAAATTTCCCTGCTGATCGGGATCATCCATCTTACTCTTTCTTTTTTGCGCAATCTTCACGCGAATCCAGGGGGGCTTGGATGGATGATTGCGATGTTGGGGGGGTATCTCTACTTTCCTCCCTTTTTAGGAGCCGTGTCGATGGTGCAGTTCTCAGGGGAAATCCCAGGTATCTCCTTCCCCTTTTTAGGAAGCGCTCTTCTCTATGGAGGTATTGGTCTTGCTTTTCTCATTGCGATGTATAAAGAGCGCTTCGCAGGTTTGCTCGAACTGGCCAATGTGATCCAGGTGTTTGCCGATATTTTATCGTATCTCCGCCTCTACGCACTCGCTCTTGCAGGCATGATCATGGCCGATACCTTCAACCAGATTGGAATGGAGTTTACTCCCTGGATCGGTTGGTTCATCATCTTATTGGGACACTCTGTAAACCTTGTTCTCGGTGTTATGGGAGGGGTGATTCATGGTCTACGTCTCAACTTTTTAGAATGGTATCACTATAGTTTTACGGGAGGAGGAAAAGCCTTCAACCCTTTGAGATTGTTACAAAAATAGGAGTACAAGCATGGATTATGCAATGATTGGTCCCGCGATTGTTTTGGGACTAGGCTGCTTAGGCAGCGCGATTGGCTGTGGCATCGCAGGAATGGCGTCGCATGGCGCAATGAGCCGCGTTGACGAGGGGCATGGAAAATTTATCGGAATTTCGGCGATGCCCTCATCTCAGTCGATTTATGGATTTATCTTGATGATTCTGATGAAAAATGCTCTGCAAGATGGGAGTCTCTCTGCTTTGTCCGGGATCGGGATCGGGTTTTTCATTGGTCTTGCGATCATGACCTCAGCAGTCTATCAAGGAAGATGCGCTGCGACCGCTATTCAAGCGTGCGCCAAACAGCCTAGCATTTTTGGAAAGACATTTGCAGCTCTCGGAATTGTTGAATCATTTGCTCTTTTTGCTTTTGTTTTCGGACTGTTGCTCCTCGGATAGTCTAGGGTTTTTTTCTGTGAGATCTTGGCAGGATAAAAAAAACTGTTTTCGCTATACATAAATCGCGCTTTGAAATATACTCACGAAAGTAATTTGATCAAGAAATTGATTACATAAATTACCCCCTTCATAGAAGATGGCTTTTTCCTCCCTTTTAGGCCATCTTCTATGAACTTTCTTTTGTATCCAGAGATCGCTTCCATTTCGTGATGAAAAATTGCGTCATCAAGATAGGATGTCGTATCCATGTTGTAATGACGCGGGTATAGGTTACCTCCGTGATCTTTCTTTCAATTGTGTAGGGAAGATCTGCGTGTGCTTCTCGAATCCAGTTTCCATGGGGAGGAGGGAGCTTTTTCGGTAGAGCGTCTAAGGGGAAAAACGATACAGCTTGACTCTCTGCCGAGAGGGTTGCAGTCCCGGAAAGGATGCTCGCTTCATAGATGTGCGTGACTTGAGTTAAACGGTTGCAAGGGTGGTACGTGCCTACTTTGCGTGTGATTGCGATGGTATAACCCGTCTCTTCTAACGCTTCTCGGACGCAGGCGGCTGTAGGCTCTTCCCCCGGTTCAATTCCTCCTCCTGGTAGCACCCAGACAGGCACATCTCGCCTTTTTACGAGCAAAATTTTTTTTCGATTTTCAGTGAATACGATTGCAATAGCAGCTTGGTTCATGGCATTTTGTGCAAATTGTTCTAGGTAAATCTCCCTGCTTCGCGTTAGGATAGAATGTCTATGCGAAGACCGTTTCAGTATGGTTACTTTTTTGGCGCTATTTTGTCTATTACAGGCTGTAGCTTTTCTCCGCAAGCGCTCGATGTGCAAAGACAGATCGTAACTGCAGACTATTTTGCAAGCAATCGAGTGGGAACAAAAGATACGATGAGATTTTCCCCCACAATAGGGGAAAATCTCATCGTATCTTGGAATTGCTCGGATGAGGAGTGGAATCTTGATCCTCAATTGGCTCTTATAGTTCGTTTGCAAGATCAGGAAGAAAAGATCCAGATACACCCCTTGAAAAGGCAGAGAGGGGCGCACATCTTTTTTTTCCCCTGTTTTGAGCTAGGTAGACAGATTTTGTGTTATAAAGTAGTCCTGATAGACCGAATAGGGCGGGAGTTGCGTGAGGAGCAGAGCCGGTTGTGGGTCGAAAAAATAGGCGAATAAAGTGCCTTTTTCTGCACGCTCTTTGCAGGCGAAAATAATAAAAACAGGCACCTTAGATTCATGATCTCCTTTGAAAACATTGTGAAAAGTTACCGGGGAAAGCGTAAACTCCACGATGTCTCTTTTCGTGTAAAAAAAGGCGAGAGACTTGTATTGCTCGGGGGATCAGGGTCAGGAAAAACCACGCTACTCAAAATGGTGATCCGTCTTATCGACCCGACAGCAGGAAGGATTTTGCTCGACGGGGAAGATATTGTGAAAAAAAACTTGATTGCTCTCCGTCGTCAGGTAGGTTATGCCATCCAAGATACAGGCCTTTTCGAGCATATGACTGTGCAGGACAATATCGCAATTTTATTGCGCCTTTTAGGCTACAAAGAGGCATTTATTCAAGAGCGGGTCTACGAGCTTTTGTGCATGGTGCGTCTTGATCCAGAAGAGTTCGGGCAGAAATTGCCAAGACAGCTCAGCGGGGGGCAAGGGCAGCTGGTAGGCGCTGCGCGCGTCTTCGCACATTGGCCGAAAATTGCCCTGATGGATGAGCCCTTTGGAGGGCTCGATCCGATTACGCGAAGCGAGCTACAAAGCGAGTGCATCGACTTGCAGACAAAATTGGACACCACTATGATTTTCGTGACGCACGATGTGCAAGAAGCGGTGAAAATGGGGGACCGGATCGTTCTTTTGCGAGAGGGGGAAGTGCAGCAGATCGGTACTCCGGCCGATCTCATTTGTTATCCTAAAAACGAGTTTGTAGCGGCATTTTTCTCCCACCAGAAATTCCAACTTTTCATGAATATGAAAAAATTGGGAAAGATGGCACTCCAGCAGGGGCGTCCGCAAAGAACCAGGCTTGGAGTAAACCAGACACTACTCGATGCGATGAATACCTTTTTTGAAGAGGAGGCCGATACGATCAGCATCTACCGCAAGGAGGTGTTTTTGGGAAACATCAGCAAAGAATTGATTTTACAAGAACTGCAAAGTCTTTGGAGGCAGGGCAATGGATAGTACATTTTACTACTATCTTTTGGGGAAAATTTTCGAGCATTTGCGGATTACCTTCACCGCACTATTTCTCGCCACAGCCCTTTCCATCCCTTTGGGTATTCTCTTGGCGAAAACGGGCAAGCAAGTGCTGGCAAGTGCGCTTCTGCGCATTGTCGCTGCGATCCAGACGATGCCCGGCCTCGCGCTCATCGCACTCATGACTGCTTTTTTTGTATGGATTCGCCCCTTTTTTCCCATTCCTACAACGGGATTCGTGCCAGGTACCTTGGTACTGTCTGTGTATGCGATTCTTCCCATTTTACATAGCACCTATGGAGGTATTCGAGGAATTGGACGTCCTCTTACCGAAGTTGCCAGAGGAATGGGAATGACACGCTTGCAAATGTTGTATCTTGTAGAGTTTCCTCTAGCTCTTCCAGAGATTTTTCGAGGGATTCGTACCGCGTCTATCTGGACTTTTGGCTCTGCTACGCTTACCTCACTTATAGGATCGGGAGGTCTTGGGGACTTGATTTTACAAGGTCTAAGGAGCATGAATCCCTCTTTGCTTTGCTATGGGACGATTCCTTTGATGGTACTGGCAGTTGCTTCCGATGCCCTCATTGCAAAGTGCGCATCGAAGTGCGTGCAAAGGCGCCTATGAAGTCTTTCTATGGGCGACTTGCTCTTTACGGAATGTTTTTTTTATTAGTAGTTTTGTTGTTTCATCTCCCTTCGTTTTCCAACAAAGACCGCATTATGATTGGAGCTAAGAACAACCCCGAGTGCCAGATTTTGGCCGAGATCATGACCCAAATGGTGGAGCGAGACACTTCCTATCCCGTGCGCAATATGCTCTGTTTGGAGGGCACGTATGTTGCATTCCATGCTCTTGTATCGAAGAGTATCGACCTCTACGTTGATTATACAGGTACACTACTTTTGACGATCTTGGGGGAAATTCCCTCTAAAAGAACGTTCTCAGAGTTGCAAGAACAGCTAGCTATCGAGAAACAGCTCTCCGAGCAATTCGGTATATCGATTGTGTTTCCCTTCGGCTTTCGCAATGCTTATGTTCTGTTGGCTCGCGAAGATTTTCCGCAAAATCGCATACGAGATCTTACCGGAATGCCCCTGCGGTACGGCTTTGATGCCGAGTTTATAGCTCGTAAAGAGAGCCAGTTGCTAAAAGACCGTTACCAACTCTCTTTCCAGGATTGCCGTCTTATGGATACAGCCTTGCTGTATCTCTCATTGCAATCTTCTGCTCTCGATGTGATCTCTGCGAACCATACCGATGGAGATATTCTCCGCTATCCAGTAAAAATTTTGGAGGGAGATCCAGATCTATTTCCCGCATACTCAGCCGTTTGCCTCGCACGTAAGGGCTGGGAGATGGAACATCCTGAGATAGTGGCCACCATTGGAAAATTGCAAAACAAGATCTCAGTCGAGAAGATGCGCGAAATGAATGCAGCCTTTGCTCAAGGAGTACCTCGGCGAGAAATTGCCAAGAAATTCTTAAAAGAGAGCAATTTGTAGAAAAAATCCTTTTCGTCTATACTATGTGCAATCTTCCTCCCCAGATAGTTTTTTATAAGAATAGAGGTTTGCGCAAGCTTATATGGTAGAAAATTTTTTACAGCACTTCGAAAAGATCGTCTGGGGCGCCCCCCTTCTTGCTCTCTTGCTCGCCTCTGGAGTCTACCTGACTTTTGTCTCCCGCTTTGTACAGGTGCGCTACCTTTTCTACTCTTTGAAGCTTGCCTTCAGCAGAAATCAGGATCTAGGAGCTGCCTCTAGGGGAAATATTTCCCATTTTGAAGCCTTAATGACCGCTTTAGCTGCAACCATCGGCATTGGTAGTGTAGCAGGCGTGGCTACCGCAATCGCAATCGGAGGGCTCGGAGCGCTTTTTTGGCTCTGGATTGCTGCTTTTTTAGGGATGGCTACCAAGTATAGCGAAGCAATTTTAGCGCTCCGCTACCGCGTGACTTCTGAAGATGGAGAGCTCTCAGGGGGGCCCATGTATTACTTGGAAAAGGGTTTTCGCTCGAAAAGATCCGGTCGTGTTCTCGCCGTATTTTTTGCGATGGCAGGTGCTGTGGCAGCTTTTGGCACAGGCAACATGGTGCAAGCGCATGCAGTCTCCTCATCTCTTTTCTCCTGCTTTTCCCTTTCTCCTTGGTTTTCTGGCCTGTTTTTGTGTGCAATTACCGCATGCGCGCTTTTCGGTGGTATCAAAAGCATTGGGAAGGTATCGAGTTATTTGGTGCCTCTCATGGCTGTACTTTACGTAGGAGGAGGCCTTTGCGTTCTTTTCCTACAAAGGGACCAGATTCCAGACGCTCTTGCGAAGATTGTGAAGACCGCATTTACAGGGCAGGCAGCGACGGGAGGTTTTTTGGGATCGACCCTTCTGCTTGCCGTGCAGTATGGGGTATCTAGAGGAATTTTTTCTTCAGAAGCAGGCATGGGCTCGGCTCCGATTGCTGCTGCTGCTGCGAAGTCAGATGTGCCTGGTAGGCAGGCGCTCGTTTCGATGAGTGGGGTATTCATCACCTCATTTTTAGTTTGCACTGTCACAGGATTGGCCATTGCTACCTCAGGTGTGTTGGGGCAGGTCGATAGCCAAGGCGCACTCTTAAGTGGCTCTCGTCTTGTAATTGAGGCGTTCAATACAGCCCTTCCAGGATCGGGGGTTGTGATTACCCTCTCGTTGCTTTTGTTCGCTTATTCGACCATTTTAGGCTGGGCGTATTATGGAGAAAAATGTGTGGAATATTTGTTTGGGCAAAAAAGCATTTTGGTCTATCGCCTCATCTTCGTAGCAGCGCTACTACCTGGCTCTTTGGTCAGTCTCAGTGTTGTTTGGAGCTTTGCAAACATCATGAACGGTGTGATGGCCATTCCCAATCTTTTGGGTTTGTTTGCTTTGAGCAGTGTTGTCGCTGAAGAGACGCGCTCTTTGTCGCTTTTGCTACGTCAAGAAGCGTACCAAGAAAGGAGTTATCCATGATCGAATACTTGGAATTATTCAACCATTTCCTTTGGGAAAAGTGCTTGTTGGTTCTGCTCCTCGGCTTGGGAGTCTACCTCACGGTCCGCCTCAAAGGGATGCAGCTTCGCTACTTGCCCTACTCGCTGCGTCTCGCTTTTTTTTCCCAGGAAAAAGGAGGCAAAGGGGATATTTCCCAGTTCCAATCTCTCATGACAGCTCTCGCAGCGACCATGGGGATTGGAAGCATCGCGGGGATGGCAACTGCGGTCATGGCGGGAGGAATGGGTGCGATCTTTTGGATGTGGCTCGTCGCTCTTTTCGGTATGGTTACGAAATTTGCTGAAGCTATTTTGGCTGTAAAATACCGGCAAGTGGACGAAAAAGGAGAGATGTGCGGAGGCCCGATGTACTACATCCATCAGGGACTCGGTTGGCCCCGCCTTGGAGCTGCTTTCGCCGTTTTTGGTGCAATTTGTGCTTTTGCAGGGGGCAATATCACGCAGTCGCATTCGATTGCCCACGCTATACACCACCTTACTGGAATTCCACAAAGCATTACAGGTGTTGTGATCGCTTTTTTTACTGCCATTGTGATTTTAGGGGGTATACGCAGTCTGGGCAAAGTCAATGCTGTCCTTGTTCCTGCAATGGCACTCCTCTACATAGGAGGAGGAGCACTTGTCTTGCTCTACTTCTATCCTTTGATCTTACCGAGTATCCAGCAGATTTTTCTGCACGCTTTCACAGGGCAAGCCGCCTTTGGGGGGTTCGTGGGAGCTGGAGTTATGCAAGCAGTGCAGCTCGGGGTATCGAGAGGCATCTCTTCGAACGAAGCGGGCTTAGGCTCAGCTCCTATTGCCTCTGCAGCTGCGAAAACAGATGTACCGGGAAGGCAGGCTCTGATTTCCATGACAGGTGTTTTCATCTCGAGCTTTCTTGTTTGCACCATGACAGTGCTGATCATTGCCGTTACAGGGGTAATGGGGTCTTTGGATGCCTCAGGAGACGCTCTCAACGGAGCTCCCCTTGTGATGGAGGCATTTCGTACGGTTCTCCCTTTCGGGCATTGGATTGTAGGGATCTGCATTGTGCTTTTTGGATACTCCACAATCCTAGGTTGGGCTTACTACGGCGAGAAATGCGTGGAGTATCTCTTCGGAGTGCGCGTTTTGCTCTACTACCGGATTGTATTCATCCTCCTTGCCTTTTTGGGCACTTTGCTCTCTCTAGATGTGGTTTGGGTACTGGTCGATCTGATGAACGGACTGATGGCACTACCCAACTTGATCGGTCTGCTCTTTCTATGCCCCGTCATCTTTGAAGAGGCGCAAGGATTCTTCCAGCTTCTCGAACAGGAGAAAAGGCAAGTCGAAGAGACGAATCTCTCTTAGCCTCCGCACTTTCAACGACGCAAAGCCTTCTCTCAAGAAGAGAGAAGGGAAAAAGCGTAGGAAACTTCGGAAAAAAAGTGCGTCTGATAGGGGGAGAGAATCTCGATCCACTCTACAATTTCTCTCGAAGGCCAAATCTCGAGAAGAGATGTGTACCTGCTCAAAAACTTTTCGAGAGATTTTGCATGGGTTTGGATGGTTCCCAGCTTCTTGGCGCTCAGTATATTTTCTGCGCTTTTCTGCGCGTTTTTCCCTCTTTTTTGGTATTTTGTCTCTTTCGTAATGGTGTATAGGCACTCTTCAAGTTGGTAGAGATCGGCAGCACACCGTTTGACCTGCTTTTGGCAAGCGCGCAAAAAGCGGCGCACTAAGGTATCTTGCAAGGGAAATTCCCCTTGGTAAGCCTGCAAGGGAGACACGTTACCAGAAGAGGTAGCAAACCTGCGACCTAAGCGACGGATTGTTTCTACTAGGTACCTTTTCATGTACGGCTCTCCTGGAAATGTTCCCTCCTGGATATCTTGCTCGATTTTCTCAAGCAACGAAGCGCTCATTTTTTTATTTCCAGCGTACAATGAGGCCTTCCACTTGCCCAGATGGCGGAAGGTTTGGAGGAGCTCTACCCGCTCTTTATAAGGGTCAAAAGGGGTGAGATCCCATAAAGAAGTAGCTATTTTTTCTCGATACATGTCACATAACATAGAGAATAGGGACCCTTTTTGCAAGAATCTCTCAAGATACAACGGATGGTTTTGCGCGAGATACAATAGGATCTGTTGCATTACCTTCATTTGTCAGGGAAAAATCGATTCTTTGTGTTGCGTAAGTTAAGAATCTCTCCGAAGGGAAGGACAAGCCGCTCTTCGGATTGGACTCGTCCGTCTGACGGGGCTTTGAATCACGCCTATCGGATGAGTGTATCCGTTCAGCGGCTTTGGGTTTTGTGCAGATTGGCTGGTTGTCGCGCTCCAAATCAGACAAAAACCATCTATTTTCTGCGTATTTTGGTCAAACAACGCACACGGGCCCCGTTTTCAGTGCTCTCAATGAGGGATCCGGATAAAGGGGTGCATACGGACAGAGCTTTTTATGGCAGCTTTTTCATGTAAAAATTTCCCTTCATGGGGAAATTCTCACTTGAGGGAAAAAGTCTCCCGATCGTTGGATGCGACCTTCCTGAGTCTTCAGAAACTTGCTACCGAAGAAAACATTGCCAGCTCCCGGCATGTAGTCCCAATAGTACTGAACGGGTGCGTTCTAGCTAATGAGTTCGCAGAGTGTTTCCCTGCCTGGTGTGGTTTGCTGACTGGGATAAATAAGTAAGCTGGTAGTAGGCGCAGATTGTCTGGTAAGCTGCTTCATTGCGCAGGTACTGCGCTTGAGAAAACTCGTTGACCGAGTCACGGTAGTCTAACGGGCGCATGGTTCCGATCAACAGACGCTCTTTTGCCTGCTCCATCGCTTTTTTGGCAAAAAAGACGGCATTTTCTGCATGGAGATAGGCGTAGATGCCCTCTTCGATCTGGCGCAGGGTATCGCGCAGGGCAACTTCTGTTTGCAAAGCGGCGTATTTGTAGCGGAGCTTGGCTGCGATCTTTTTGGATGCCGCCTCTTTGATTTTTCTTTCTCTGCCGAAGGAATCGAAAAGATTCCACGACAACTTCACACCTGCCGCCCAGCTAAAAGAGTCTTCGCTGAAGGTGCGAGCGCCTGGGTCTCCCGCATTTTTCTGATAATCGATAAATGTGGCGATATGGGGAAAATATTTCCCGTAGGCTTTTTTTAGAGCATTTTCTTGCAGGTCGACTGCGATCTTTTCGAGCTGTATTTCGGGGAAATATTCCAGCGCGCGAACTACATATGCGCGTAGCTCCTCTTCGGAAAAAAGAGACAAAGTGCTCTCTGTGGGATCTTGCTTCAAAGCACCTAAAAATGTGATGCTGTTCGAGCAAAAGTGCTTTTTTGCTTCTTGGAGCTTCTCACGCACTATAGGAATTTCCTTAAGAGGGAAAGAGGTCTCTTCGAGGGCAATGGTATCGGCCTCGGCAGGTTCGAGTCCCAAGATCTGCACGAGAGCATTTTTTGCGCTGACCCATTTTTTGAGCGCTTGATAGTATAGGGAAATCGCGTTGGAGCTGGCCACAGCGCTTTTCGTCACATCCAAAGGGGGAGCGACTGCCGACTCGTACCGTTTTTTCTCAATGGCTAGCGCCTCTTGCAAATAACCGATGTTCTCTTTTTGAGTTTCTACTTGCAGCGCTGCTAAAAGAGTGGCGTAGTAACTTTTTCTCACTGAGAAGAGCAGTTGGTTTTTCTTTTGCAGATTTTCTTCTTGTGATCGTCTTAGCCCCAGATCTGCCCGATCGAGATCAAAGAGCAAATCCGAGGAGAAAACGGGCTGTGAGAGGCCAAATTTGTTCATATTTAGGTGTTGTTTGTATCCCAAAGCACCCGAGCTTACTACCTCGACTATCGTGGGTTCGAAGGTGTAGGCATAGAAAGACTCGTAGACGACTTTGGGACACCAGTCGGCTACGGCTTGCCATTTTTTCTGCACTGACTGGTACACCTTCTCGTGTGATGCTAGATAAAGGGGGTTTTCCCCTAGAGCAATCTCTTCGGCCAGCTCTCTCGATAGCACCCAGGCAGGCGCACAAAAAGGAATTAAGAGGAGCAGTAGTACCTGTACTTGCCTCATCAATTGGCATCTCCCTTGTCTAATGCAGGCATAGCCGATTTTTTGATAGATAGATAGTCCAAAAAAGAAAAAGGGACTATAAGGGATTTGGAGGTGTTGGTGTGGATACATTGCTTCTATCAAGAATTCAGTTTGCTTTAAACATCGCCTTTCACTTTATCTATCCCCCTTTGAGCATCGGTCTTGCCCTATTTCTAGTCGTTTTAGAGGGCGTTTATATGAAGACCCGTTCGGATCATTACCGGCAGCTTCTCGAGTTCTGGATCAAAATTTTCGCTCTTATCTTTGCGATCGGTGTGGCAACAGGGCTGGTACAGACCTTTGCATTCGGGACGAATTGGGCGCGGTATTCCCGTTTTGTAGGAGACGTATTTGGTTCAGCCCTCGCTGCCGAAGGAATTTTTGCGTTTTTCCTAGAAGCAGGTTTTTTGGGAGTCCTCCTTTTCGGCATAGATCGCGTGCGCCCTTCGGCCCACTACTTTTCGACGATTTGCGTTGCAATCGGAGCGCACTTTAGCGCGGTTTGGATTGTGATTGTCAATTCCTGGATGCAGACCCCTGCAGGCTATGCCATTCAAGGGGAGGGAAGCTCTGCGCGCGCTGTAGTAACCAACTTTTGGGAGATGCTTTGGAATCCCTCGTCTCTCGATCGCCTCGTTCATGTGATTTTGGGTTGCTGGCTTGCAGGTTTTTTTTTCGTGCTCAGTGTAGGCTGCTACTATCTTTTGCATCGCCGTCATGAAAAAGAAGCCTTTGTCATGATCAAAATCAGCCTCTTTTTCTCTCTGATTATTCTCCTTTTGCAGGTGATCTCAGGAGATTCGAGCGCGAAAATCGTAGCGCGCTACCAGCCTGCCAAGCTCGCAGCAATGGAGGGGATCTACCGGACAGAGCCTTACACACCCATTTCCTTGATGGGATGGGTCGACTCTAAAGAAGAGAGAGTACACGGAATACAGATCCCAGGTCTACTCAGCTTTTTGGTTTATCGTGATCCTGCAACGCCCGTTCCGGGACTCGATCAAATCCCCCGGGAGAATTGGCCCAATGTGCCTTTGATCTTCCAATTTTACCATACCATGCTCGCTTGCTGGGCTGCTATGCTGCTGATTGTCCTCTATGGGCTTTATCAGTGGAAAAAGGCGCGCTTGCCGCGCGCGCGCATCTTTTTGCGCGTGGGCGTATTTTCTGTGATTTTGCCACAGCTAGCTCTACAAACTGGTTGGTTCACAGCGGAGATGGGGAGACAGCCTTGGATCATTTACGGTGTGATGAGAACAGCCGATGGCGTCTCAAAAAACCTCGTCAAAGAGCAGCTTTGGGGATCGATTACGATGTTTGTTCTCATCTACTTGCTTCTATTTTTCCTGTTCATCTTCTTGCTCGACCGGAAGATCAAGCAGGGGATTGCGCCGCAAGAAGAGTCTTCAGCTAGTTCCACATACAACCATATTTTTCCAGAAACATGATCGATCTTCCCCTCATTTGGTATTTTGTACTCTGTGCTGCTGTCATCTTCTATGCCATACTAGATGGATTTGATTTGGGTGTGGGTTCTTTGTACCTCTTTTTTCGCAAAGATCAAGAAAGAAGAATTCTTCTCAATAGCATTGGCCCTGTTTGGGATGGCAATGAAGTGTGGCTTGTAGTGGTTTTGGGAGCGCTCTTAGCGGGATTTACTCCAGCCTACGCAACTCTTTTAACCGGATTTTATACGCCCACGATGATTTTGATTTTCTTTTTGATTTTTCGAGCTGTAGCGATCGAGTTCCGCTCGAAACTCCCTTCGCTTTACTGGCGCAGCTCCTGGGATTGTGCTTTTGCATTTTCGAGTCTGGCCATGGCGTTCGTTCTAGGTACGGGGGTAGGCAATCTCATTCTTGGGGTTCCTCTTACGGATGATCTTGTGTTTGTAGGCAGTCTATCCCTTTTTTTTCGCTCTGATGCACTTCTTGTAGGAGTGTGCGCCGTGTCCCTTTTTACTATGCATGGTAGTGCTTATCTTTGTATGAAAACAGAGGGAACTCTCCAAAATAAGATGAGGAGGTTTGCTCTTGCTGCCGTGGCGCTTTTCTTTGTGATCTATTCTTTGACTACGATCGATGTCCTGCAAAAAGCTCCTTGGATGTTAGCTCCCTTTTTTCGGTATCCCCCTCTTTTTATCCTGCCTGTTTGCGCCCTTTGCGCTATCTGTTTTGTTCCCTATTGCCTGTATCGTAGATCTTTTGGGTACGCTTTTGTCTACTCTTCTTTGTCCATAGCGCTTCTACTTTCCCTCTTTGGAGTCGGTATGTTTCCCTATCTTCTCCGCTCGAGCAGAGCGCTTGAGCATAGCCTTACGATTTACAATGCTGCCTCTTCGGAAAAAACCTTGCAGATTCTACTGACGGTCGCGTGCATTGGTCTTCCTCTGATGTTCGTATATGTTTATTGGGTCTACCGCATTTTTCGAGGTAAGGTGCGGTTAGACAAGCAGAGTTACTAATCTGGGAACCTGTCGGTTTTCAAGAGATTCTGCGATGAGCTCTGCAAAAAAGTATCTATGCAGTGGGGATATGGAAAAACGGGATATGGACTGTTTTTCAAAAAAACAGGCACTTTTCGGATGATTTAGCGGTCCAAAATTAAAAAATACATGCAA
>JBCDEZ010000007.1:0-38028 GCA_039179045.1 Chlamydiota bacterium
CCAAAAGCTACTGAGTCCCCCACACGGAATGATCTCGTATCCCTCTTCAAGATATTGGTCAAGGGATGCGTCCTCGTAGAGCTCATGAGATGCAGAAAAAGCCAAGAGGGTTTCATGGCCGTAGAGAAGCTCTTGGAGCTTCTCTTCCATTTCTAAGTTTCTTGCAGGCTGGTTGGGGAGCGCTCCTTCCCTTGCTAAAAGGGCCAGGTAACTTAGGGCTTGTCCTATCTCTTCGAGGGAACGCTCTTTCATGATATCTCCCGACTCGAAGTCGCCTACCATCTGCAAGACTCCATCGTAGGTGTCGGGTAATTCCCACTTTTTCTCCTCAATACCGAAGAGGGAAAAGGTGGTGATGAGAAGGATAAGGCGAAGGAAAGGACCGAAGAGACGCATAAATCCCCTTATGGGATAGAAATGGCTCAGACTCTAAGAGACGGAGAAAAAACAGTCAAGGAATTACCTTATCTCAGAAAATCTCGTCTGTTTCCTAGATGGGACATTGAGATAAGGTTTGGGTTACTTCGCAATTTGATAAACGCACTTGAAAAGTGTAAGAGCCTTGCTACTTTGACAATCTACATTGGAATGCATCCAGTCGGCATTTCGAGACGGCTGGTGGAGACGTGTTTGAGACGCTTCGTGACGCAAAATCAATAGAGAAGGTACACTTTTGTCCGATGCTAAGGAGGAAATATGTCTCGCACCGAAAGGGTTTTGGGAAAGCGTTGTTTAGCCGTTTTGATGGGTTTCAACCACCACATCCTCGACCACATCGCTCCTCTTGCTGCTCTCTTGGATATTCCCCTCCTGATTACAGAAGAAGACAATTATGCTCTTGCTCAAGAGTTCTATCCCATGGTAAATACCCTCTACCAGGAAAGGAGCGAAGCCTCCTTAGAACGGCTCGCAAATGAGTATGACGCGCTTTTTCGTTGCACGTTCAATAGCGCTTTTTTAGCTCGTTATTTTGGGGAACTTTGCAAAAAGCCTGTACAGCTCATCTACTGCCCGCATGGAAACTCAGACAAAGGTCATATTGACCACTCTTTGCTGGGACAGCTCAAAACCCAAGATGGCGTACTCTTATACGGACAGCATATGATCGATCGATTCCAGAAACAAAACCACTGGGATTCTCTGCCTCCCCACGCCATCACGGGCAATTATCGCTTGGAACTCTATCTCGAAAACCGCACGTTTTACAACAATCTAGCGGAGGAAAAAATCTTTTCGCACCTCCCTAAAAAACGCTATACCCTACTCTATGCTCCTACTTGGAACGATTATGAGCATCTCTCT
This sequence comes from Chlamydiota bacterium, assembly GCA_039179045.1. GTDB lineage: Bacteria > Chlamydiota > Chlamydiia > Chlamydiales > SM23-39 > JBCAXK01. The sequence goes on from JBCDEZ010000007.1 coordinate 1,303, forward strand.
TCTTTTTTTGAACGTGTCGAAGAATTGGTCACACACCTGCCCGAAGACATCGCTCTTTTGATCAAAACGCATCCACTTCTCGAGGAGACAGCGCCCGCTGCCTTTTTTGCGGCTCTACCCGCAGAGCTGCCCGATCGCGTGAAAATGATGGACGATTTTTCCCCTATCTACCCACTACTCGACCAAGTAGATGGCTGCATCTTAGATTTTTCCTCGATTGGGTACGATGCGCTCTTTTTTGAAAAACCCCTCTTTTTCTTCGATCCGATCCCCAATGCCAAGGGAGCTGCTATCCGACAGTTGCACCAAGCAGGTGTCGTTTTAGAGGGGAAAGGAAAAGAGCTTTACGCATCAATCATCCCCCATTTGGAAAATTGGCGGGGGCAAAAAAAGCAACAAGAGCTCTACCAGTACGCATTTGGCCCAAGAAGAAACAAAAACGCGCTACAAAAATCGGTAGCTGCCATGTTGAGCGCCAAACGCTGAGGCCTATTTGTTCTACGTGCGCCCTTTCTCCTGCCCGCAACGGCCCCTCCTAGCTCTTGATTCTTAATAAGAATCTCGATAAATTATTGGTAAATCATTCGTATTCATCAGTTACGCAATGTCCACCAAATTATCGATTGCCTTGGGAGAATAAATGGACACAACAACGATTTCAAAAGATTTGAAAACGCAGCTACTCAGCCACCTAAAGAAGATCAAGTCGGCTGATTTGATTAGCACTTACCTCTTTTTCGTGCAGAAAAAGTTGCGTATCCAGCCCATCTTATTCCCGAAAGAAAAAATGATTTACGAGAGTCTGGACACCCTCATTTCCAAATTGGAAGGAGAAGGGCGACTTTGGCACGAGACAGAAATCTCGATACAGTTTGTGAAAGAGAGCGTGAATGAAGATACTAAGAAAATTTATATTTGTCCCCACACAGGGAAGGTGTTTGGAGATAACACGCATCCCAACCCTCAAGACGCAATTTACGACTGGGTCTCACAGTGCCCCGAAAACAAAGACCGCGTAGGAGGACTCCCTTTAAAGCGATTTTTTGTTTCGGAAGATCCCGAAGTGATCAAAAGTTACATCAAAGAGCGCAAATCTGCGATCAAAAAAGTCGTCTACTCTTCGGTCATTACAGGAAAGCTTTTCCATAGCAAAGAGGCTGTTTTAGAAGACTTCCGAAAAAACCACATCAAGAAACTCTCCCTTTTTGAGGTGCAAAACCAAAACCGCTTCCAAATCGCAGACGAGCTACTTGCCCTTATCCAGACGCACCTTACCGAAGAGGGAATTACACAGTTTGTAGAAAGCTTGTCTGCCTTCCCCGAGTTTTCTTCCTACATCAAGCGATGGACGGGATGATTCTGTATGCCTGCAGTAACTGTGTCTCTCGAGGAGATGCTTCAATTGGGAGATAGAATCGCGCAGGACTACTTCCGAGCGGGATGGATTGCGGGATTTCAAGGTTCTTTAGGAGCCGGGAAAACAACTCTGATTCGCTCGATTCTGGGATCCTTGGGATTTTCGCAAACCCTCATCACCAGCCCCACTTTCTCCTATCTCCATGTGTACGACCCTCCACGGGAAGACCTTCCCCCTGTCTACCATTTTGATTTGTACCGAATGACCGAGGTCTCTTTCCTACAGCTCGGCTTTCCCGAGTACCTCGAAGACCCCAAAGGAGTCTCTTTGATCGAGTGGCCCGAAAGGCTCCAAGAACGCACTCCCGAGAAAATGCAAACCTTCGAAATGCGCATGGTAGGGGAAGACAGAAGGAGGGTAGCATGGTAAAGGGCGTATTTCTTGGCTCACATCCCTCTTTAAGTGACTTTCACAAGCAGCACCCTGGGAAAAGAGGCATTCAACAGTTTATCCTGGTGGGCCGCTCCAATGTGGGTAAATCAAGTTTGATCAATTATCTCTTCGGCAAAATTGCAAAAACGGCGAAAAAGCCTGGCAAAACAGTCATGCCACAGTTTTTTCTCACTCCGCTAGGGATCTTCATCGATCTTCCTGGATACGGCTTTGCGCGCGTATCCAAAACAATCCAATCTACTTGGAACTCCAGCATATTGAGTATTTTGGAGAAAAATGTAGACCTAAGCTGCATCTTATTTCTTCTCGATATCCGGCATAACCCGAGCCTGGAAGATCTGGAAATGCTTGCTTGGATCCGAAAAAGCGGACTCCCCTGTTTCCTCCTTTTTACAAAAAGCGACAAACTGCGTCGCCAAGAAAAAGAAAAAAGGGAAACTGCTCTACAAAAAGAGCTCGGCATCCGTGGCATAGCATACAGCTACCGGGAGAAGTCAGGAGCTAAAGAACTGTTAATGAGGTTACAAAATGGGACTTTTGCGTGAAGAGACATTTCTTTGTCTCGATTTAGAAACTACAGGACTCGATCCCAAAAATGACCAGATCATCGAGGTTGCCTTAGCGATCTTTACCTTTGATCAAATTCTGACCTCTTTTCAAAGTCTGGTTGATCCGAAATGCGTGATCCCAGAAGAGTCAATTCATATCCACGGAATCGACCAGACCATGGTAGGGGGCAAACCTACGATTGGCTCGATTCTCCCTGAAGTGTTAGCTCTCATGGATCACTATACGATTGTAGGGCATGGAATCGATTTTGATATCACAGCACTACATGCTGCAGCAGAGCGAGAGCACATCCCCCTTCCCAACCCCAAACCTAAGAAAATCGATACTTTAAGGATGGCGCGCATTTATGGAGAGAGTCCTATCAACTCTTTGGAAAAACTGCGCGAGCACTTCCAGATTGCGTTTGAAGGAGCGCATCGCGCGATGAATGACGTCCTTGTCAACATCGAAGTATTCAAGTGCTTAGCGAAGGACTATACGACTGTGAAGGAGCTCGAGAAGATTTTGAGCAAACCAATCCGAATGCAAAAGATGCCTTTGGGCAAACATAAGGGGAGAAAATTTTCCGAGGTGCCCTTAGAATATCTCAAATGGGCAGTAAAGAAAAACTTTGATAACGATCTCTTGTTTTCCATACGATCCGAGCTAAAGCTGCGCAGAACCCGCCAGTCTTTCGAGCAGTCTTCCAATCCATTCTCCGATCTTTAGAGAGTTTTAGCCCGATTACGGAAAGGGCAAAAGAGGGAATGGACGCTCAAAAAAACCAAGCGAAAAGGTTTGCATCCGGTAAAGAACCGCGGAAGATTTCTTTAAGCGTGGTGTATTCTTGGATCAAAATAGCGGACTGCAATAACACCCTGCCTTTCACGAGCACCTCTTCAATTGCAATGTAACGTTATCTCTTAGAGCTCTTAGATCCTTGAAAAACGAGCTTATCTGCAATGCTTTCTGGAGATCGGATAGTACCAGTAATCTGCAATCAACCCCCCAACAAATAGAGTTATGAGTAGCGCTACCAGCTGAGAAACTATACCTTTTCCACGAGCGTCTTTTCCCCGTTTCCGCCCTCTTTTCCAAGAGTCGTAGAAGCTGAGTTTTCTTGACTTAATGCATTTAACCGATTTACAGTTTTGTAATAGTATGATGAATAAATTATCCCTTCAAGATTTGCCCTTACAGAATAAGCGCGTACTGATGCGTGTCGATTTGAACGTTCCCCTACGCCCGGATGGATCAATTGCAGATGACGCGCGGATCGTTGCCTCTTTGACGTCCATTCAGTACATCTTGAATCAAGGCGCGTCCCTTGTGCTTATGAGTCATTTAGGGCGGCCAAAGGGGAAAAAAGATCCTAATCTCTCGTTGCAGGTCGTAGCAGACCGCCTCTCAGAGCTTTTGGGACAACCTGTCCTCATGGCAGAAGATTGCGTAGGTCCAGCAGTCGAGGAGTTGAGCGCAGGGTTGGAACCTCAGCAAGTCCTCCTCCTCGAAAATCTCCGATTTCATCCAGAAGAAGAGCACCCAGAACAAGATCCCTCTTTTGCTGCGAAGCTCGCGAAGTTGGGAGATCTTTTCGTCAATGATGCCTTTGGGACAGCACACCGCAAACACGCTTCCACCTACGAGGTGCCTCAACTATTTCGAGGCAAATCGGCAACGGGATTCCTTGTCGATAAGGAGATCGCCTTTCTTGGAAACGTATTCAAGAACCCCAAACGCCCTTTTTTCGCGATCATTGGAGGCTCAAAAATCTCCAGCAAACTAGGCTTAATTCACAACCTACTCGATAAAGTCGACGGTCTTTTTATCGGAGGGGGTATGGCCTATACCTTTTTAAAGGCAGGGGGACAGAGAACAGGCACATCGATTGTGGAAGAAGACCAGATGGAAAATGCCAAAGAGATCGTCAAAATTTGCGCTGCCAAGGCCGTGCAACTTTGGCTCCCCTCTGATCTGTACATTGCTGATGCTTTTTCTGCCGATGCAAAGCATGAAGTGATTGGAACTAAAGATGCGATACCTGACGACTGGCAAGGGATGGCAATCGGCCCGAAAACCTGCGCCGACTGGCAAGAGGCTCTTGCCAATGCTCAAACAATTTTTTGGAACGGTCCACTAGGGGTGTTCGAATTTCCCGCTTTTGCGGATACAACTTTTGAAATGGCTCGCTTCCTATCTAAATCGCCTGCTACAACGATTGTAGGAGGAGGGGACTCGATCAGCGCCATTCGCCAGCTCCATTTAGAAGAACGATTTACCCATATCTCGACAGGAGGCGGGGCCTCCCTTGAGTACATCGAATTCGGCCACTTGCCAAGCATCGATATTTTGACAGACCGCTAAGTTATTCTTTACTGAAAAACTGTATTTCTTTATGATTTAAGCAAATAAAGGGATTTTTGGTGAGTTTCTTTATTGCTATATGAAAAAATTGTTTAGATGTATTCCGAATCTAATAGATATCTTTTTTGTCTGCTGCTAAGCAATTCTTGTTGCTGTTTTAGATACGCAAGTAAAGAAGACAGCTGATGAACAAGACAAGTCAGAAACCCTTTGGGAAATTCCGCGCTTTTTTGCTCCCTATCCATTCTCACGAGTGCAAAAAGTTCGTTCCCATGTTTCTGATTTTCTTCCTGATCGCCTTTATCTACAATTTGCTACGCGCATCGAAAGATACCCTGATTGTGACAGCTGCCTCCTCGGGTGCAGAAGCTATTCCCTTCATCAAGGTCTGGTTCATGCTTCCAATGGCTTTTCTCATGACGTATGTGTTCACCCGGATTTCTAACCGCTTTTCTAAAGAGCGTTCCTTTTACTTGATGGTGAGTATCTTCCTCGGGTTTTTTTTCCTCTTTACTTTTGTTCTATTTCCTAACCGAGACCATTTACACCCTCACACATTTGCAGATACCGTGCAGTCCTATCTTCCTCTTGGTTGTAAAGGATTTGTTGCAATCTTTCGCAATTGGATCTTTTCCCTTTTTTACGTAATGAGTGAGTTATGGAGCGCAATTATCTTTACGGTAGTTTTCTGGGGCTTTGCGAATGAAGTGACCTCGATGCGAGAGGCAAAACGCTTTTACGGCCTCTTTAGTCTGGGCGCCAATATCTCAGGCATTGTAGCAGGGAAGGTGATCCTTGTCTTGTCCAACAATCTTTTTTTTCCCTCCCTACCCTACGGAACCACACCCTGGGAGCAGTACATCTTTTTCCTCAACGCGACCATCTTGATAGCAGGCCTAGCGGTGATCGCGCTTTTCCGAGTTTTGTACAAACGCACCCTTGCCTTCGAAAAGGTCTCCCCCACAAAAAAACAACCTAAAATGAAGATGTCCCTTCGCAATAACTTCCGCTACCTGCTCAAATCGCGCTATCTCTTATCGATTGCTCTCATTGTTCTGGCTTACAATGTTTCGATAAATTTAGTAGAAGTTGTATGGAAAAACCAGGTCAAGCAACTTTATCCAGACCCTAGCGATTTCACCTATTTTATGGGACAGGTGATGATCTGTATGGGCTTGTTGGCAACGTGCACCTCATTTTTCATCACAGGATTTTGCCTACGCAGATTCAGTTGGACAACCAATGCGGTCATTGCGCCTCTTGTCATGCTGATAACGGGTGGAGCCTTTTTCTTTGTTCTTCTTTGTGACTATTACGGCTTTTCCTTTTCACAGGCATTGTTGGGTAGCTCTTCTCTTCTTCTGAGTGTTATTTTGGGAACCGTGCAAAATTGCTTCGCAAGAGCATCGAAGTACACCTTGTTTGATGCAACGAAAGAGCTCGCATTCGTTCCCCTTAGCAAAGAATCAAAGTGGCGAGGAAAAGCTTCGATCGACGGGGTGGGATCGCGACTCGGCAAGTCGGGCGGTTCTCTGCTCTACCAGGTTCTTCTTATGGGATTTGTGACGGTATCTGCCACCATACCGATTGTTGCGCTCCTTTTTTTCGGCGTGATCGGAGTCTGGATTACCTCGGTTGTTTCCCTGGGGAAAAAATTCTCTCTTCTCTCTTCTGAAGAAGAGAAAGAAGAGACAATACGAGACGCGGCTCCTATTCCTGCGAAACCAGCTATGGAAAAGCCTATCTAAACCCATTTCTTTTGCCAATAAGGCATGCTTGCTGTCTATATTGGAGAAAAGCCTCCCGCTTTTGCCTCTTTTTTATTGTGTATTGTTGGGTGTAGAGTCTATGATTTTGTAAGTAGGATTCCGACTCCTTTGTTTGTTACAGGGATTTATGTATTTTTTATCAAACAGTTTATCTCTTATTCGCGCGCCTGCCGCACTTCTTTTTCTGCACACCAGTGCCTCATGGCGGCTTTTTGCTCTTTGCATTGCTATCCTGAGCGACAGCATCGATGGCTGGATTGCCAGGCGTTATGGAGTAACGACCGTTTTCGGATCGGTCATCGATCCCCTGATGGATAAATTTTTTGTCTACTTCGCTCTCATGATTCTCTTCCTAGAGAGCAAAGTCCCCCTCTGGTCATTATTTGCCATGACCTCAAGAGACGGCTTTGTCGTCTTGCACGGCGCCTATTTGAAATACAGCAAAAAATGGCCCAATCACCAGTTCCGTTCAGCCATCTTTGGCAAAATCACCACAGCAGCGCAATTTTGCGTACTTGTGGGCCTGACGCTTGGTTGCTCTTTTCCTTCCAGTTTATACTGGGTTTTTGTAGTATTTGGTCTAGGTGCGTTTTTAGAGCTGTTCTTTCGCAGTCAGCACACTCCCGTTTCTGAGTAATCATACCCCATAGGAGATATATGGATCCTGTTCACGAATCGATTTTTTCGAGTACAATTCGTAGTTTTTGCAAGGCTTTCTCCGCTATGATTGGTATCGGAGTCTCCTTGATCCCTCTCATTCTTCTCTTGGGATCTTTCCGATCAGATCAGCCTACTTCTCCAAAAGTAGATGCGAAGTTCTTACCTGATCTTGCCGGCAATGTGGAACCGTTGTCCCCCTCTTCGCCTGTTATTCTTCGAGTGAACATTCATGGGATCATCGGAATGGAAGGAGGGGTGCTGGCGGACGATCTCGATCTTATTTTGACCGAGTCGAGAAGAGGCCAGTTCGCTAACGATCGAGTAAAAGGCGTTCTCTTGCACATCAACACCCCTGGAGGTACGTCAACCGCTTCTAATGCTATGTACCAGTACCTCGAAGAGTACAAGAAACAGTACAATGTGCCCATTTTCGCCTATGTAGAGGGCCTTTGCGCCTCAGGAGGAATGTATCTAGGATGTGCGGCAGACAAAATTCTCTCCTCAGACATGTCTGTTATTGGATCGGTTGGCGTGGTTGCAGGTCCTTTTTTCAATGCCTACACGCTGATGGAGAAAATTGGCTTGGAGGCCAAGACCTTGACCGAGGGAAAAGACAAGGACTCACTCAATATGTTCCGCCCCTGGAAAAGTGACGAGGGAGCATCAATCCAAGAAATCCTAAGCGCACAATACGAGCGTTTCGTCGATCTCGTCGCGCAATCTAGGCCGAGAATAGACAAAGAGGCTTTGGTGCAGACATATGGAGCGCAGCTATTTGATGCCGCAAAGGCGCAAGAGCTCGGTTATATCGATGATGGGAACTCTTCTTATAAGAAGACGCTACAAGAGCTTCTCGTAGCCGCAAACATTGAAGAGGGAACCGAGTACCAAGTGGTAGAGATGTCACCGAAAAACTCTTGGTTCGAAGACCTTTTCTCTGGTAAGTCTTATGCTTGGCATCAGATTCTCAGTTCCCTTTTCTGGGGACGAGGCGAGCACCTTTGCCTCTTCCTTTCTGACGTCTCTCACCATTCATGAGCGACCTTTACATCGTAGATGCCGTCAATTATGTATTTCGCTCTTACTATGCTATTGGAGCGATGACAAACCGCGAGGGAGTCCCAACCGGCGGTCTCTACGGCTTCATTCGCTCCTTGGAGAAACTTTTTAAGACCTATTCGCCGCAGCATTTTGTTGCTGTATTCGACGGACCTGACAATGCGCAACGTCGACAGGCTCTTTATCCTGATTACAAAATGCACCGAAAAAAGGCACCCGAAGATCTCTACTCGCAGATCGGCTGGGCCTACGAGTTTTGTGAAAAAGCAGGCATACCCTGCCTTTCTGTCTCGGGAGTAGAAGCAGACGACACGATGGCTACCGTCGCCCTATGGGCCAAAGAAGAAAAAAGGCGGGTGTATCTTTGTACAAGTGATAAAGATCTTCTGCAACTCATCTCAGAAGACGTCTATGTGATCAACATGCACAAAGACCTCCAACCAATCGATGCCGCCAAGGTAGAGGCCTCCTATGGAGTGAGACCCGATCAGATGCTCGACCTTTTGGCCCTCATGGGAGATGCTTCCGATAACATACCAGGTCTAAGTGGATTTGGCTTAAAGACTGCCTCCCGTCTACTCAACAGTATCGGCAGTTTGGAGTATCTACTCGACCATCCAGAGAAGGCTCCTGGAGCAAAAAAACAGGAAACGCTGCGTGAGGGAAGACAAATCGCGCTCCTCTCAAAACAGCTCGCGACTCTCTACACGGAAGTGCACATTCCCAAGGAGTGGTCGTTCTACAAGAGAAAAGACCCCGACACTCCCTCTCTTCAAGCTTTTTACCAGCAAATGGACTTCCACACCTTGCTCAAAGAGCTGCCTGCAAAGGCAAAAGACAGCGCGAAAGAGGAGGACCTCTCCTACACAATTCTTCATACGCATGCAGAGCTTGCGCAGGTGCTCGAGAAGCTGCAGACAGAGCCTTTTGTCGCCTTTGATGTGGAAACAACAAGCCTAGAGATTTTCGATGCAAAGATTGTCGGCTTGGGCCTCTCTTCTCAGAAGGGAACCGGCTACTATATACCAGGCGCCTTTTTCGAGGAGAAGTCCTCTTTTGCCCTCCTGAAAGACTGGTTCATGCAGCCCCAAATTGGTTTTATAGCGCACCATGCCAAATACGATTTGCACATCTTGAAAAGCGTTGGGATCGAAGTAAAAACGATCGCATTTGATACAATGATTGCCTCGCACCTCCTTTATCCAGGCAAGCGCAAGCACACTTTGAGCGCTCTTTGCCTCGAGTACTTCGACAAGAACAAGGAGAGTTTTCAAGATCTCTTTCCTGGGAAAAAAAAGATCGGCTCCTTAGCAGATCTTCCGGTAGAAAGAGTGGGGCGTTACTGCTGCGAGGACGTCGACTATACTTTTCGCTTAGCCGAAGTCTTCCGAGAAGAAATCCGAAAGCACGGGTTAGAAAAGGTCTTCTACGAGATCGAGATCCCTTTGATTGCGGTGCTTGTTGAGATGGAGCAAGCAGGTATCTTTCTCGATACCTCCCTACTCGGAAAACTCTGTGATGAGCTTTTGAAAAGGTGTTCTTCATTGGAAGAGAAAATCTACGAGGAGGCAGGATCGGTTTTCAACATGCAGTCGCCGAAACAGCTCAGCGAGGTTCTCTTCACCAAGCTAGGCATTCCTAAGCCGAAAAGAGCGAAAACAGCGACCGCAACAGGTGCCAAAATCCTTGAAAGGTTAGCCTCCCAGTTTCCGGTCGTAGAAAAAATTCTCGACTACCGGATGGTACACAAGCTCTTGTCGACCTACGCACTCGCTCTACCAAAAGCTGTGCATCCTAGAACGAAAAGGATCCACTGCACGTTCAACCAATCGGTTGTCTCAACAGGAAGAATCGCATCGCACAACCCCAACTTGCAAAACATCCCCGTCCGGTCGGAAGAAGGACGGAAGATACGACAAGCCTTCCGTCCAGAAAAACCAGACTGGTTCTATCTTGCTGCCGACTACTCACAAATTGAGCTGCGCCTTTTGGCTCACTTTAGCCAAGACGCCACCCTAATCGAAGCCTTTCTTAAAGGAAAAGATATCCATGCGTATACTGCCTCTTTGGTACATCAGGTTCCGATCGAAGAGGTCACCCGAGAGATGCGTCGCTCTGCGAAAGCGGTGAATTTCGGAATCGTCTACGGACAAAGCGCATTCGGACTATCCCAAGAGTTAGGTATTCCTCAAAAAGAAGCGGAAATCTTCATCGAAACCTACTTTGCTAGGTATCCTGGGGTTGCCGCGTATCTCAAAAGCGCAGTGGAAGAGGCAAAAGAACAAGGCTACTCCTCCACGATCATGCAAAGAAAACGCCCTCTTCCCGACCTCTACAGCAAAAATAGTATGATACAAAAAGCTGCACAGAGACTTGCGATCAACACGCCTCTCCAGGGAAGCGCGGCCGACCTCATCAAACTAGCTATGGTCACGATTGCAAAAAAGCTTACCTCGATGCAATCCCTCATGGTCTTGCAAGTACATGACGAGCTGATCTTTGAGCTCCCCGAAGAGGAGCTCTCCCTACTCAGACCACTTGTGCAAGAGGCTATGGAGAACGCCTTGCCCCTACGTGTACCCCTTGTCGTCGATCTATCTATTGGCAAAAATTGGGCAGAATGTTAAAATTAAAAAAAATAGCAATTACGGGTGCTGTTGCTGCTGGAAAGTCTTCCCTTTTAGAGATGTTCCGAAACTGTAGCGCTTTTTGCCTCGATTGCGATCAAATTGTTCATCATTTAATCAAAAAAAAAGGAATTCTAAAGCAGAAAAGCCTCGCTTTGTTTGGGAGCAGCATCCTAGTAGGTGATGAAATCGACCGGCAAAAGCTAGCCAGTAAAGCATTTGTAGATCCTGCTAAGCTACGAGATTGGGAGAACATCGTCCACCCTCTAGTTCTTGAAGAGATTGTCTCTGTCTACCGCACACTCAATCCCATTTTTCCTCTTTTCGTAGTCGAGGTTCCTCTGCTGTTTGAATCTCCTTTGCAGGCTCTTCGGGATTTTTTTGACTACTGTATAGTGGTCATCGGTGTGCACGACAAAAAAAAAGTAGAAAAACGCTTCAATAAATCCCACTTTTCTCAAAGAAAAAACCGCCTGATATCTGATGAAGAGAAGGCAAAAAGAGCAGACTTTGTGGTCCACAACACAGGTTCCAAACAAGAATTGCAAAGAAAAGCGGAACAACTTTACATCCAGCTGACTAAATCATAAAACCAGGAGTACGTTTTCTCATGAATGACAGCCAAAACCAGTCTCATCCTCAAGCGACCTTGTCGAAAGCAAAACCTGCTGAGAAAAAGTCTCCTCCCACGAAGAAAATCACGAACATCTCTGAACTGCAAAGAATGCGAATTGCCGAGCTCCAAGAGTTCGCAAAAAAGGCAGGATTGGAGTCGATGGGCTCTTTGACCCGATCGCAAATTGTCTTTGAGCTGGTCAAGCTGATCTCTAGTCGTCCCGACGAGGTCTTGTATGGGGAAGGTGTACTCGAAATTTTGCCCGACGGTTTTGGTTTTCTCCGCTCTCCCAATTACAACTACCTCCCCTCTGCCGAAGATATTTATGTATCCCCTGCGCAGATTCGGCGTTTTGATTTACGGAAAGGAGACACTCTCTACGGCACCATCCGCTCTCCCAAAGAAAAGGAGAAGTACTTCGCGCTTCTCAAAGTAGAGACGATCAACAATCTCTCTCCAGAAAAGTCGAAAGAGCGCCTCTTGTTTTCCAACTTGACTCCTCTCTACCCACAAGATCGCTTAGTGATGGAAACTGAGCAAAACAAGTTCTCTACAAGGGTGCTCGACCTCCTAGCTCCCATCGGCAAGGGACAGCGCGCTCTCATCGTTGCACCTCCCAAGACGGGAAAAACGATTTTGATGAAGGAGATCGCGAACGCGATTGAGAAAAACAACCCAGAGGTCTACCTAATTGTTCTCCTCATCGGAGAGCGACCAGAAGAAGTGACTGATATGATCCGCACCGTAAACGGTGAGGTGATCTCCTCTACTTTTGATGAACCCCCAGAAAGGCATGTGCAAATTGCTGAAATGGTGATCGAAAAGTCGCGCCGCATGGTCGAATCGGGATACGATGTGGTGATCCTTCTCGACTCTTTGACAAGGCTTGCGCGCGCTTACAACACCGTGCAACCCCATTCGGGCAAGATCTTGACCGGTGGTGTCGATGCGAATGCCTTGCACAAACCAAAACGGTTTTTCGGCTCTGCTCGCAATATCGAAAATGGCGGCTCTTTGACCATCATCGCCTCTGCCTTGATCGATACGGGATCACGTATGGAAGAGGTGATCTTCGAAGAGTTCAAAGGAACAGGGAATATGGAGCTCATTTTAGACCGCAGACTCTCCGAGGCAAGGAAGTACCCACCGTTTGATATGAGAAGTAGTACGCGACAAGAAAAACTGCTTTACCATCCACAGGAGCTCGAAAAGATCTACCTCCTACGCGCTGCTCTAGCCGACCTGACGCCTCAAGACGCATTCGATCTTTTGATGGGAAGGCTCAAGAAAACGAAGAACAACGCAGAATTTTTGCTCTCCATGAAGGAATAAGTTCTTTTCTAAAAACAGAAAATTTCCTATCTAGAAGAACATGGAGCCTGGAAGACAAAAAAAAGAGGAGCAATGACGCGGATTATCTCATACTGCTTTTGCCTGTTCCTCTCCTTCGCCCTGCCCTATTGGGCTTGGGAGACGGTTCCTGAGTTCCGCTCGTTTGTGAACCAGTTGCTCTCTTTAGGGAAGTTCCAAACACTAGAGGTGCGCTACTCGCCCGAATCGATCATGGAGAGGAACCGCAGGCAGCTACTCCTCGACGCAGAGCACGCTTATCTAGAGCCGCAGCTCACTTTCTACCCCTACCTTCTCATGGAAGTGAAGTACACCGCACAAAATAGCCAGAAAACAGCGGAAGGGATTCTCCTTTGGAGCCTGATAGATGGGGAGATGGTGATCAACACTTCCAATTGGCAAGAGACGCACGGTTTTAGCGATTGCATCTACGCACGCGCTGGAAAACAAGAGTTCAAAATCATCAATACCCTCGTAGATCATGGAGGAAGGCTAGACCGAGAGGGTCTTGTGAAAGCCTTGAAGAACGTAGAGAACGAAAAGCTCAACCTCATGTTGGAAAATTGCCGTAGAAAGAACCTCATTGTCCAAAAGGGCAACATCTACCGGCTCCACATGCAAGACCCGAAACTGGGAGTGCGGCCCATCACAAACATCGACCAGAGGCTTGTGACCAAACCGGCAAAAAAAGCAGAGCGGATGACAGCGCGCTTTCGTACAACGCATATCAAAGAAACCGCGAAAGCGGCCTTTGGAGAGGACTTTGCAATTCGCAAAGAGATGCTGGTCTATCTTCCGGTATACCTCATCACAGTCCAAAACCCTGATGGCTCGCAGATGACCACCTTTTGGAATGCCTTGAATGGCAAGCAGATTGACCAACCCTACTACTTAGGCTAAATACCTCTATTCTCTTACAACTTTCTCAGAAAACAGCTCCAATGTCTCTTGAGATCCTTCTACAGAAAAACTAGCCGAAAAAATCCAAAATCTGGCGAAAAAAGAGATCATCTCAAGAACTACGCACAATTGTTGCCCCTCTTTAGTTTCGTATAAACAGACAGAACTTACCCTGAATCGATTGCTCTCGCAAAAAACCTAAAATTTTTATGTACTTTAATCGAAATGCACAAATAAAATATGAGAAAAACATTGAGAATATGTGAGATGTGGATATTTCCAAATAGGGCGGCAGGAGACGATTATAAGGCGAGAGATCCCAGAAGCATACAACCTACCGATTATAAGGCGAGAGATCCCGTAATTCCTAGTTGCATACAACCTACCGGTGAATTCCAACAGATTCATCCAATTGGTTTATCAGACATAAACAAAAAGAAGGTCCCCGCCCTTAAGATCGTAAAGAGTACTAATGAGGAAGAAAATTGTTGGCCAGAGAATAGAAATAACCAACTCAAGAAACTACCGGAGGGTTTGCAATTCCTCTATTTAGGGATCTTACCTGTCCGTGGTGGTTTGGAATCTTTGAGGTTTAGGGGAAGACTAGTTGTTTTGAAACGGCTAGAAATTACTGATCGAAGTCTGAGCAACGCTGATTTAGGAGCAATTGCGGCTCACACAAGTCAACTGGCCTGTTTGATTTTGAGAGGATTCACCCGTCCCTTGAACTTTGCTTGTATTGTGAGTAGCAAAGTTTTGTCCAAACTCAAACATCTTCATATAATCGCCGGTGAAGAAGGAAAAATTAGACAATTTGGAGTTTACGCCAATGTCCAATCTCCTGGGATAAAAGCACTAAACACTCTCTGGCTTTCCGGCAAGCTGCTTGAAGTTCCCCGTGTCGTTTACAAATGGGGGAAAACACTTCGGTGTGCGAATTTCCAAAACAACTGTTTGCAGGATCTACAGCCTGGCATGGCTGCACTTCAACATCTTGAGAAGTTATATTTGCAGGAGAACAATCTACAGCGGGTCCCTGAGGTTTTCCAACAATTTTGCCGTTTGACCGATATCGATTTGGGTAACAATCCTTTGACGAAAGTTAAATGGACGCAGTTTCCTACCAGTCTCAAGAAACTAAATCTAGGAGGGTGCTGTTTGCCAACTACGGTCACAAGAGAGTCTTTTTCGTTCCTGTGCCTTGAAGAAATCGGTTTATCCGACCAAAAAAAACCCCCAAGTAAGAACCATGGACCCATGCAGACCTCAAATTCGACTATCATCGCTAGTGGTCCTAGTATCACGCAAGGCTCTAATTGGAACTTAGGGCATGAAAGAAAAAATTCGTTACAACCGAATCAGGAAAAAGAGTCCTCCTCCCCTAGTCATGAAGAAAAACAAGAACGCTCATTTTGCACTTTGCAATAGCTTAGTATTGAAAAATAGCCGGGAAGGTGCTGAGGCGCGGAGAGGTCGTGGTCTTCTTCTTTTTTAGAGACAAAAGGCAACTACCAAAAAACAGACCTCCAGTAATCGGCTTTATAATATGAATTTTCTTCATAGATCTGTGGGGGGATGCGCTCATTCGCGCACCAAATGGTAGGAAGGACACCTGAATTGACCGTGTCAGTAATTCCACCCTAGGGCTCCTCCCGCTGCAAGCCCATCTAGTTCCGCTTCTAAGTTCACTACATTGGGTCTCGAATTGGAAAAATGCGCGCGCAGATACGTGTAATCCAAGAATAGATCGGCAACCATCCCATGAGCTGGATACAAAACAGCTCCCAGTTTGGCTACCCCTCCCAGGTCCCAACTAGTACGCCTCTGGTTTGCAAAAGAAGAGTTGTTCTGGATTTTTGTGTACGCTCCTACCGCTCCGAGACCAGAGTAGACACCGAGGTACTCTCCTTTGAGGTAGTACTTCAATCCCAGTTTGAGCGGAAGAATGAAGAGCTCTGTTTCGCAGCCGAAGGGTGTAGAGTTGCCTGAGGCAATCAGCGTTCCGTAACTGATCCAAGCATATAAGTCGTCGTAGACGCTCGTATCGAGTTCCAGCTCGTAGATACTCGCATCCGAGTAGATCTCTCTAAAACGGCTCGATGTTGGGTAGTAGTAAGCTCCTCTAACAGTAGTGTACGTGTCGGCATAAAGAATAGAGAAAAAAGCACAAAAAAAGAAAAAGCATGTGTTTTTTATAAAAAAGGACAAGCGCACCCCACTACTTATTTAACAAGAATTCCTACAATTTCCTTATTTTCATATTGTTTCAAAAAGAGAAAAATGACCAGAGAAAAAATTCGGGCGGGAAAAGTCCCTCAATAGATCCTTTAGTTTATAGCCCGCATTCCGCACCCTTTCATATTGACGCGTATATTTCTTCAAACGGGGACCTCACTATTGCAAGTATATATGACGTTGAGTAGGGTCGAAGTTCAAAACGACCTCGTGTACTTGGGATGGATTCTTCTTGAGTAATAGATGCACCCCTTCAAACATTTGGAAAATCCATTGTAAACCCGGTTTTCCTGTCTGACTGGGTACTATCTTTCCTGTTTCTTTCAGTAGTCGTAGAAACGGTCCAAAGCCCTTCTTAAACGGTCGTCATGGATCGCGCCGCCTAGTCCCTTCCGAGGACCCTGTCTAGACTCGCGAAAAACTGCTCTCCTAAATAGAGAGGTGAATCCCAGCTCGTTGCGTACCATAGTCCCATAATGGTCAGTAGTAATGGTCATCTGAGGATCCGAAAGAAGCAACTGGTCTACTGTCTGTTATAAACTTAAATACCTATGCAAATGCATGTCCTTCAAAAAAAACTAAATTTCCTTACACATCTTGCGGAGGCGGTGCGGAATGTGGGTTATAGCAAACTGGGCAGAAAAGCCACGGCATAGTTTTTTCTGCCTTTGGAAACTAAGATTCGCAAAGAACAGACAGGGCCTTCGATACTTTCAATCCATTAGTCGTAGTGACCTCCAGAGTATACTGGAAAATTTGCCCGATAGTGCTACGACGATTCACAAAGTCGATCTGTCCAGCTGTAGACATGCTATCTACGAGAGATCCATTTTCAAAGAGATCCACACTCTGTATTGATACAGGCAATTTGAGCGCTACATTGGCAGTTACTGCGATGAACAGATCGTCTTGCGCCAAAAAAGAGTCTTGCAAGCACTGCCCCGAAAAGTCGATGTCTAACACATTCTCTAAGTAACCAAATACCTGGATGGATCGGAGCCCTTGGTCGGCAAGATACACATTATCCAAAGAGTCTACAAAAACTGAACTAGGCACTTCACTAATAAGTAGAGGATCACCCGGACCGGTGGGAATACCAGGAATGGAAAAAAAAGGCTCCCCTGTAGCATCGAAAACAAGGAGCTCTCCGTAGACCTCACCACCCGGATCTTCTGGCAAACTCAAAACATACACATTGCCCGAGCGATCCAGGGCTGCCCCTATCGGAAACGCTTCTGGGAAATCGAGTCCTGTAATCTGGAATCCCGTGAAATCGCCTTCAGGCGTATAAGCGCTTACAACTCCCGCACTAGAATCCACAACATAGATGTCTCCGTTTGCAGCATACAGGGCTGAAGGACGAATAAAAGCACTGCCTCCGTTGGCAGTTCCGTCGAAAGAAAATTGCAAATTCCCCTGATCGTCGAAAACCAACACCAAGTCCTGCCCTACATCTGCTACATAAACCCTATCGGATGGATCGATAGCCACCCAAGTCGGAACCGGAGAGCTAGAAACGCCCGGAACGGGAAAAGTAAATTGAAAATTGCCTGATGAGTCGTAAGTGCGCACCGAGTCGCTCGATTCATTGACTACGTAAATCAGTCCAGGGGAGCTAATTGCTATACTCAGATCAGTTGAGGAAAAAGCAGTTCCTCCGTTTCCTGTTCCATCGAAGCTATTTTTCACAGATCCATCCGGATTGTATATATAGAGCCTTCCAAAGTCTCTATCCAAGACATACGAGTTGCCCTGAGAGTCGACGACAGCTGAAATCGGCTCCAGCAAACGGGATATACCATCTATGATCCCATCAATCGAAAAGATCTCCTGAAAACTCGGGTCGTAGGCGGTCACAGAATTTAGAGCGGACACGAAAATCGTGCCATTTTCTGTTACTCCGATCCCTCCTAAAGAAGAAGAAGGTGTAGAGAAAGATCCTGTCTGCGTGCCCGAAGAGTCAAACACTTGTACATTATTGAAACTGCGTACATAGATCGATCCAGAGCTATCGGTAGCCACATTCACTGCATTCGTAAGACCGGGAATCTCCCGCAAAAAGGAAAAATTTGCGTCATAAATTTGTACGCGTCCTGGCTCTACAACATAAATTAATCCTTGAGGATCGATAAAAATCGAGAGGGGATTTACAAAAGCGCTCCCACCTCCTTCGTTTCCCGTGAAGGCGCGCAAAAACCCACCATTTGCATCAAATTCCTGGACGGGAGGTGAAAGATTGTTATCGACAACATATACGTTGCCCTCGGGCGATACAGCAACGCTATCTGGATCGGAAAAGGCCTGGCCTCCGTTTGCCGAACCATCAAAGGATAGAACAAAATTTCCTTCTGCATCAAACACAAAGACCAAAAAATCGGGGAAAAATTCGCTAGGAATATTGCCAATGATGTAGGAGCGATTTTCACTGTCGGTAGCAATCGATGTCCTTCCAGCAGCGAAAGGAGCTGTATTGACTGCCCGATAAAAAGAACCATCCGCATTGTATATTTGCGTTGCGGTGTTTCCTCGAACATAGACCCGGTCATCGGCTCCCACAACCAAACTTTGCGCCTGGCGAATGAGAAGATTCTCCGGTCCAAAAAAATTGAAGAGAAGTCCATAATCCTCAGGAGGATTTCCAACAAGGGGGAAAAAAGCCAAGAAAAACAAACAACAAAAAAGACGCACAAGACTACCTATAAATTTCAGAAATAAATTCTGAATTATCGGCAGAGTTTTTGTAAATAAAAATCTTGAAATATGAATTGGTAAACAGAAAAGCTCTCTACTTTTTCGCTGCTGCAAAATCAAGGATCGCACCTCGTATGAGGAGGGCTTTGTTTTGGTTGAAAAAGATCACCGCTGCAAGAAACATGGAAAGTAGGCATACTCAATCCTTTTACAGATAGAACAGAATATGCATTCAAGAAAAATAGACAGCTCAACTATTCGGCCTTGCGAAGGGATCATGTTCAACCGTGTGCGGAAGAGAATGGAATACTGCGTAGATTGCCTGGTCGAATCGCTATTCAATCTAATCAGCTCGTTTTTTGCTGGATACCAGTGTCCTGCAATCTGTCTTTACATTACTGTAAGTGCAGAGAGCTTTCTTTTCTTAAACAGCATATTTTTAGAGCGCTTTCCTTCTGGTCCCAAGTGGTTTTCTGTTGTCGGTATAGCGGATACATCGGGATTAGCCCTGCAGTTGCTGCAATTAGAGCATGACTGGATTGGCACATTGGAAAAAACTTTCCTAATTGAAAAAATTGCGTTAGGAAAATTCTTGCTCTTCGGGCTATCAATCAGAGCGATTACCCGCTTTTGGATCTACCAGGTATTCGTGGGAAGAGGTAATCCGGAACAATTTCTACAGATCTTGTTTTGCAACGTGCTCCTGCACTGTTTTTTGATGAGCTTTGCCATGACAAAAAAAACTCAAGAAAATCAAATACAGGAATTCAAAGCCCGATTACAATGCAAATCCCGCCTAGGAAAAACCCTGGGAGCTAGTCTACACTCTCTCTCCTTGTTCCAGGCAAGCTGCAGTAGGCTATACTATTTGAGAGAAATCGCTCAAAGCACGCTGAGTAGATGGGGAGCGATATGTGAGGAGTGGTGCGATGAGGTGATTTTCAAGGAAAAATGCCGCTTTTCCCATTCCCCATCCAATAGAACCTACGAAGTTCTAGCTCTTTTGCAAGAGGGAACATTCCATTTATATCCAGCTCTCCTACAAGACCAGAAAACAGACCATAACAAACATGGTTAGGAAAGACTCGCATTGCGGCGCTTAGCCGCATCTTTTTCCAGTGAGAAGAACCGGACTGCATTGTTGAAGGTCGACTGAGCAGCCTCTTCTAGGGAAATATTTTTGATTTTTGCAAGAGCCGTTACGGTCTCTACCAAGTAAGATGGCTCGTTCACCCGCCCTCTTTTTCCCTGAGGAGCTAGATAAGGAGCATCTGTTTCAACAAGCAGGCTTGTAAGAGGCACCTCATAGAGCACCTCACTAAGGGTCTGTTTGGGATAGGTCACGATTCCACTGCAAGAGAGCATCCATCCCCTTTCTAAGATAGCTGCAGCCTCTTTGGCTGTCCCAGTAAAGCAGTGGACCATAGCAGGGAATCCCCCTTTTTTACCGTATTCGGCATCGCAAAAGGAGAAAAGATCTTCAAAAGCATTGCGACAGTGGAAGATAAGAGGCAAGGAGAGCTCCCAAGCGAGATGAAGATAGGCGCGTAAAAACTCTTTTTGCAGCTCTGCTGTACTAGTTGTGTGGTAGTAGTCCAAGCCTGTCTCCCCAATAGCGCTGAGCTCACCTCTTTTCGCAGCTTCTCCAAAAACCTGCACATCTTCTCGACTTTTTGTTGCTACATCTGTGGGAACCGTAGCGCCTGCATTGTAGAATGAGGGGTAGAGACTTGCGAGCCTTTTCCCCTCGTGTAAAGAGTCTACATCTGTGCAAATATTCATAACATGGAAGTCGCTCAGAAGTAGGGCTCGCTCCATCACCTCAGCGCTTGTATCCATAGCGCTAATGTGCGCATGAGCATCGAAATAGGGCAGTCTTGCATCCATAGCTATATATCCTGGAAATAGAATTGTCTCCTACACAGAATAGAAAAGTAGACGTTTTTTGTCCCCAGTTTTGTCCTCGGGAAATCAAGGATTGCGCTCTAAGAATCTCTCGAGAAAAAATGCATGAGGACAAATCTTCTGGTTTACCTACAAACAAGACCTAGGAAAAGAGCTTCTCCAAGGAGAATTTGGTTGCAACGCGTCTTTGGTCCATGGTTTAATTTGAGAGTAACCTATATGCGAATGCGTTATGGAGCCCTTCTTTTTCCTTCGATGCTTGCTTTTTCCCTACTGCACGTTCTTGAACCGTGTGAGCTGCGCGCTTTGCGCGATATGCAAGAGGACATTCCATCCATGCTTTTTCCTCACTCCACGCCTTTTGTGGCTCCTCTTTTTGGGCTGTACCAGTTGCGGCGTTCAGAGCGTTGAGACCTGGGAAGATGTGAAAACAGCTAGCCGCTATATGCGAAAGAGTGTACAACATTTCTTAGGTTTCGAGAACGAAGAATCGCGGCAACTCGCGACTGAAGAAGACTTTTTGGGACCTCAAGAGGGGCGGGAGATTCCCTCTCAAGAAGAGGATCTCTGTCTAGAAGGAACCCTCGCGGAGGAAAACTTCTTATTTGCCCAAACAAGCGCACTTTTTAGAGAAGCGCCCGGCTCTTTGGAGGTCTCATTTGCCTACCGACAAGAAGCGGAGCAGCGCTTGCAGCCAATCTATTTTGCAGAAGATAGCCATGCAATCGGAAAAGACGAGAGCAAAGCCCTCGACCAGATTGCCCAACTACTCGAAACCAACCCTGGTTTTTCCCTGCTCATTGAAGGACACTGTGACAGCAGAGCATCTGCCGCCTACAACCGAGCTTTAGCGAAAAAATGCGCAGATGAGGTGCGCCTGCGCCTAGCAGAAAAAGGCATCGATGCAGATCGCCTCTATACAACATCCTATGGAAAAAAGCATGCGGTATCTACTGGTTTTTTGTCCGGATCTTTTCGGCAAAATAGCAGGGTCACTTTCAAACTGTTTCGAGAGGAATAATGCGCTCTACGAAACCGCTACTTTTGTTTGTCTTAGGAGCTGTCACAAGTTGTACTCCTCTCACTTCATCTCCCGATGAAGAAAAGCACCAGGCAGAGCTCACACTCCATGAAATCCAGACAAATGTCGATGATCTCAGACACGATCTCAACCGCTTCCAAACAGAACTAAGCATTTCTGATGACAAAATGCGGCATCAAGAAAAAAGCCTCTCATCATTGAAAGATACCGAGTGGAAATCTTTGACGCAGTCGTTGCAACAGCTCTCTCAAACAGTCGAGGAGCACCACCAGGAAATTACCCGCTTAAGGATTGAGGCAAAGGAGACGAAAGCAATGCTCGATAACCTCTCCTTGCAGGGGCAGAATAGGGCACGCGCTCTTGTACAGTACAAGGGACGGCTCGAAGAGATGACATCGGAGATGCGGGGGCAAAGCGACCGTTTGCAAGAGCTGATCACCGTCAAAGAGCTATTGCATAAATTGAGCGCAAAAGTGCACGGAAGCGCTCCCTGTGTCCCCTACATGGTGAAAGCAGGCGATACCCTTGAGTCCATTGCACAAGTCCACGGGATCAGCGTCGAACAGATCCTGCAAATGAACCGTCCTGAACAAACAATTGCCATCGGACAAGAGATCCTTCTGCCCCTAGCACCTTAGTTTTCCGGGTAGCGCTTGATAGGTAATGCTTGCCGGCGATTGTAGTCACAGATGAAATTTTTTTTACTCCCACGTGATTTGCAAATTTTTTAGAGACTTCTTTGGATTTTTTCGCCCAAGAGGAATATACTCTAGTCTTGAGTGAGCGCTTCAGGTCAAACATGAGGTAGGCCTGCACTTATCCGTATGGAGCACCTGTGAAACCATTGACCGTCTCTTTTCTCTTCTTCTTTTTGACCGCATGCCATCTCGGTTCTTCTGCTTTCTACCAGTATGGAGGAATTGCGGGCCTCTCTCCAACAGAAAGAGAGGCCATTTTTGGCATGGGCAGTCCTCCTTTAAGCAAGTCTGTTGTCGGATCTTCTTTCGACGAGCAAGACCGCAGGCTACTCGAAAAGACTAGTCCGGCAACATTACAAAAAATTCAGCAAGGAAGTTCCCTATCGATTCAAGATATCATCCGGTTGCATGAGGCGGGCATCAACGATGAGATCATCATGCACTATATCCACCATACGAAGACCTCCTATCGCCTGAGTCATGATACGATTCGCCAACTGCAACAAGCAGGCTCCAGTCAAAAGCTGATCAATTACATCATCGATACCGTCCGCTAAGAGAGAAAACCATCTCCTAAGCTACCGACTCGCTTGGGAAAATAGCCATCTCAACTGCTCCCAAATGTGGGGAAACGTATCTTGAAAAAAGAGGTAAGAGCTGCGCCAATCTGCCATTGCAAGGAAAATTCCGGAAAAAGCGAGTAGGCTCCCTTTCCAATGTACGATCTCGTTGTAGAGCCATTTCCCCCAAAGATTGCACAGGAAGATCGTAGCTACAGAAAAAAGGGGAAAAAGAACAGCATGTTCCAAAACAGAGGCATACTGCGCGGCGCGAGCTAAAAAAAGTGCATAAAAAGCATTGCATACTCCTCCCAAAGTACCTAAATAACAGGCTCGCAAAGAGACGATTTTTTCCCCTTTTTGCATGCAGAACAACGTGTGCAGACAAGCAGCTCCCACATACATCAAGGGGAGAAAATAGGCACTTTTTGCAACATCTTGGGGATAGATTCTTAAGTAGGCGAAAGAATCGGGATAGCGAACCATCCAAGAGCGCCACTCGAGACCTACGAGAAAGCAGACGTGGCAGAAAATAGCAAGAAAGCAGTAGAGAGTCCAAGCGCGCCATTGATGCGTTCCACCGCAGCCTTTTGCAGCCCAAAAAATTCCTGCCAAAACCATCAAAGAACCGAAAAAATGGTGCCAGTAATAGGGAAAACCAAGTTCAGGGCCAAAAAGAGCGAAGAGCAAAAAGCTCGGCAATACGTTGGAAGCATTGAGACTTGCAATCGTCAAAGAAGAGGGGCCATATGCAAGCGCTTTGCCGAGGTAGTAGAGCGTGGCACCGAAAATACCTCCTAGAGATAGCGAGCTAAGGACCAGCATACCATTCCAAGTGCTTGCAGCGCCTAGGGCATTTTGCAGACAATAGGAGCAAATACTTGCCATCCAAAGTTCAACCATCAAAAAAGATTGCGTACCATGAAACGATCCGACGCTTTTGCGCATGCAAAGGTTGTAAGCAGCGGCAAAAAGGGCAGCAAAAGTCACACATAGAGATCCCATATCCCACTCCCTGTTTGTCAAGCGCGCACCTTTCACTTGCGCAAAATCTCTTAAGATACATCCAAAGTTATACTCTAATGCTCCGCAAGTCAATCTTATTGCAACCGCTTGTTTGTCCCGTAAAAGCAAGAGCTTTTTGCACGCGAGTCTTGGATAATTAATAAAAGGCGACTATAATTTTGGACAAAAGGAGTTTTTGTGCTACAAAAAAAAATCTTCTATATTGCTTTTGCCTGCACCCTGTTTTCTCTCGACGCCAGCTCTTCCACTTCTCTACCCGATCCAGAAGAAGAGCCTCTTTTCCTACAAAGAATTTTGGAGTTTTGGGAAGAGGGGGAAAAGGGGCTGGTAAAAAAGCAGATTCACGAGTTTTTGACGCTCTATCCCAACAGCCTGTATGCCGATCAGATGCGTGCAATTTTGGCAGAGTATGCTCTTGAAGAGGAGAACTATACAGAGGCATCTCTCAATTATACAAACATTACCGATCCCACGCTACAAAGAAAACTTGCTCTCAACCACGCAAAGTGTTTGCATCTCCTGGGTGCATTTTCCGAGCTCATCGAATTCGGACAGAAGTCTCTTGCAACCAAGAAACTGGCCGAGTCTGCTCATCGAGAGGAGATGACCTATCTTCTTGGACTGGCCTATTTGGCGTACGGAGAAGAGCATGCGCATACACCGGAAAAGAGCCGGGAATCCCTGGAAAAGGCAGAGCGCCTTTTTGCGTCCCTTGCAGACACTTCCTATTACCGCTCTACTCTTTTTCCCTTAGCGACCATAGCAAAGCACTTGGGTGACCAGGAAAAAGCAGTAGATACCCTGCTTGCTGCTGCCCGTGTTATTGAAGAGAAAAAAGAGGAGTATCTCTTTGAAGCAGCCCTTTTGCAGGCGCGCTTTTCTCCCGAAAAAGCGTTGGAGACATTTTCCCAAGTCTACTGCCTGCAAGGAGAAAAAAGAGGAGATGCTGCGTACCACAAAATGCTTCTTCTCTTCGAACTAGAGCGCTACGAACAGCTTCTGCTCGCTAAGGAGCTCTTATTGGGTGCAATGGACAAAAAGCAGAGAACTATTTTGCATTTTTTCCTCGGAAGAGCCTACGAGTTCGTTGGCGAGCAGGCACTTGCTCTTGCCTCTTTGACTCGATTTCTCGATCAGCAATTCGGTCCTTTGCAAGAGGTAAAAGAGGCAAGAGCTATTGCTGCTCGATGCGCTTTTTCCCTGAAAGACCTGCCTAGACTTAGCAAAGAGGCCTATGCGCTGAGCTGCGCTTTTCCCCGCTCTTTGGCAACAGCTCAAGCCTACCTTCTCAAAGCGCGCCTCGAAACGGAACACCAGAATCTCGAGGCAGCCCGCAACGACTATCTGGAGGCCTTGAATGCAGTAGATGGCGCACCTGAGCAAGGAGGGATTGCCTACGAGTACGCCTACTTTCTCTACCAGCACGAGTATTGGCGCGCTGCGAAGAAGATGGCGTCACGCTTCTTGGACCAATCTTCGGACACGGAGATGCGGAAAAAGGCCTGGAAAATGTTTGCCAATGCAGCGATCTTCGGAGCGCGTGCGCAAGAACAAGATCAACAAGCCCTCTTACAGGATCTAGACATAGCATTGCAACAAAAGGGGATATACTCCGATCAAGAGAGGTGTACCTATCTCTACTACTCTGCCAAGGCCCTATTTGAGATGGAGGCATTTTCCGCTTGCACTGACCTGGTACAAAGCTACCTCAAAAAGACCACACCAACTCTGTTGCAAGCACCTTCTTACCTTCTTCTGGCAGAGAGCGCTCTGCGGGCAGAAGACAACTACGGCCTTTATTGCTCCTATGCAGAAAAAGCTCTCAACTTCCCCCTCCCCGAGAAGACGCAAGCAGAGCTCTATCTCAAGCTCTTCAATTTCTATTTGCGCAGCTACAAAAACAAGCAAGAAGAAAAAAAGCGAAAACGCGCCCGTTCTTGTCTATTTTCTGCCTATATGAAAGGAGCTCCTTTGCAGGAGAACAATCTCCTTTGGCTCTTCCAATCCCTAACGGAAGAGGCGCTCGAACAAGAGAGCATTGATCCTGAAGAGATGCAACAGATCTGTTCGCTTTTCGCAAAAATGAGAAAGGAAAATTTCCCTGCAGATACGGAGCGAAGCGCTACGATCCAGATGGCTGCACTCCTCGAAAAAGAGGAAAAATTTGCTGAGATGAAAGAGATCTTGAACTGTTGCTTAGAGACCTGTTCTGCTGAGTCTCCCGCCTGGAAAGCTCCCCTCTTCTTCCGCTTAGGAAAGGCAGAGTGCGCTCAGCAAAACTACAAAGAGGCTTTGCGTATTTATGAGAAGAGGGTTACAAAAGAGCATCTAGATCCGATCGATGCCCTCGCCTTGCCCGTTGCAAGTGCGAAAGCCGCCCTTCCTCTCGCAAAAACAGTAGAGGCTGAAAAGAGAAAGTCTTTCTTGGTACTACTCAAAACGCTGGTTTTACAGAAAAAATTGTCTCAAGAGCCCCTGCATCTCGAAGCGGCTCACTTGTATATCGACTGGTCTGTAAGCCACCTTCCCGCAGCCAAGCAAGCGCAAAGACGCCGCTTTTTGCTGCAAAAAATGCGCAATCACTTCTCCTCAGATGAAGATATCCTCAGCAAGGAGTACCAGTTTGCCCGTACAAAATTTCCCCATAAAGAAAGGATCTACCTGAGCTATATGGATCTTTTCGAGTTGGAAGAGGTTGTAGCCGAATTGCACCTCACCGATCCACAACAGCTAGAAGCCAAAGAGGCACTTTTAGAAAGGGGCTTTTTCCTTTTGCAGAAACTCTCTTCCAAGCAGCAATCTCCCTATACTGCTCAGAAGATCTCCGTTCTTGAGCAAACGCTCTTGGGTGCGCGACAAGAATCCTCTACCCAAATGAAAGAAGAAATTTTGGGGTCACCACATACGAGCTCAGATCTTTAGTTAGTCGACCCTGAAAAAGGCTTTCCATAGTACTTCAAAGATAGAGCGTAGAATTTGCAAGAGATACAAGAGCCCCTACCTGAGTTTCGGGTTGCATTGATTGAACAACTGGGATAGGAAAAGTTTCCCGCAAAAAAGATCTCTACTTGGTGTAAAGTATGTACTTCTCAAGCTCACAGCCTACTCCAAGAGAGATGAAAAAATGCTAGGATGTAGCCACCTAAGAATAAAAAATGTCGCTCAATATCTAGCCTGAATACAACCAATTCTCGCTGGTGTCAAACCCGAAACGTAGGTTATTTGAACTAGAGAACGCTGTTTGGCCAACAACTAAGAATACTTCTGAACACCTCCTACGCATCTTAGAATTACTCCTGAAGACTTGCGCTTGTGTTCTGTACTTAAGGGCTTTGAGCTATTCTGCGATTTGAAACCAAGCTTTTCTCTGAACCCGACATTTTGTCTTCGGAAATTTGCAAGCTCTTTAGGAGACTGCATGACCAAGGCCAAAAGATCATTATAGGACGGTTTCACAACATGGCATCCCGCATGAGCGTTTCATCTTTTCATCTCCCCACCGGACCGATGCCGAGATTGACTCTCGTTTATTTTCTTTGTATAGTTGTTTAATTAGGTAACGTTTCAAACGATATGTTTTTTTCATTATATAACAAGAATTTTTTAGGTATTTTTTCCTGCGGCATTTCGTTCTGTTTGCATATGGGCATACTATGCAATTGTTGCCCGACAAATATTCCAGGAAAACGAGTAGCACTCGACGTATCACTACACCAAGATACTCCTCAAAAGGTCTTGGATATCGTGTTCGCGCAAGATGCGATCTCGCAAGACCATTCCTTCCCAGATCCCAAAAAAGAGCCTGAAAAAACTGCCCCTCTTTGCCCTGACCATGTAGAACTTCCCCATCTTACTCTTTCCGTAGACTCCCCTTTGCGGGAGGAACCACCCCTTGCAACCGAGAAGTGGTACGCGTCTACGAACAAGTCCCAACAGGAGGTCGTTTTTGCACAAGACCAGAGCATTCTCCCTACTCTTTTTGCGATAGATGCGCCCCGTTGGACCTCCTACGAAATTTCGCAAGAGCGCGTCTTGCGAGAACCAGAAGAGCGCTCTACCAATTGCCACTTGCCTGCACCTGCCCTCGCCCTATCTGGAGAATATATGCAGGCGCAGCTTGTGGAAAAAGAGGTATGCGTAGACGAGTATTTTGCACCAATCTCTTGGGAAAAGGCACCACTAGCACCATTTGCCTCATTGTATGAGCTGGGCGCTCTTACCTGTAAGGAGCATCTCTCGACGACTCCTTGGCAAGAGGCCTTTGTTGTGGATGTCGATTGCTACGAAAAAGCCTCTGGAAAGATCGTATTTGCTGTCACATTTTTCCCCAAACCCCATATGCATTTTGAAAAGCTACCGCAAGACATCTACTACCTGATTGACAAATCCAATGCGATCCAAGAAGCGCGCCTCAAAGCGACAAAAAATGCAGTCAACCGCTCTTTATCCTACTTAAGCGATGAAGATCGCTTCAATTTGGTCGCTTTTGATCACCGCTTAGAGCTTTTTTCGGGAGACAACCAAACTCCCAACCTACTAGGAAAAAAAAGAGCAAGAGAATTTTTGCAACGCCTCCAACTCGGCTCTCTTTTCTCTTCCTCTGAACCCTACCGCGCTTTGTATAGCGTTCTGCAAGGGGAGCTCTCCTCGCGTCCGGCAACTGTCATTCTCATCACCAATGGAGAGGGATTGGGTAAACGCAGTGAGCGGCAACAACTCATCGGGCAGCTTTCCCGGTACAATCAAGGACGTTTTCCCATATTTTGTTTAGCTATGGACGGTGACGAAGACCTTCCCTCTTTAGAGAGGCTCTCTTTGTTCAATCAAGGATCGTTGTACGTCTCTCACACAAAAGGAGGCCTCAAAAGAAAACTGAGCAAACTGCTCAAAGCAATCGAGCACCCGATTGCAGAGCGCATCTCTTTGCACGCTTGCGCGCGCAACCATGAGCAGCAAATTGCCCTCTCCCACCAACCATCACTACCACGTCTATATAAGGGAGTCCCTTTTTTGGTGATGGGAGAGACAAACTCGATGGACGATTTTATCTTGTTCTTACATGGAAAAGCGGGGGAGCAGTCGGTACAAATACGTGCGGAGATCTCGCTAAAAAAAGCCTCTTTGGCAGGCCCACAGCTTGACAACCAGTGGGCATTTGCCCAAGCTCTTGAAGCGCACCAGCAGTTCTTCTTATCGGGCGAGGAGCACTTTTTCCAAGAAGCGCTAGCTCTTGTAGAAGAGCACCAGCTCGAAGAGTTTTTCCCATGATGCGCATTACAGGGGGGCGCCTATCCGGAAGGGGAGTGAAAACTCCTAAAACAGGGAAAACGCGCCCCACTCAGGCAGTAGTGCGGGAGGCAATTTTCCAAATCGCTCCTGTCGAAGGGAGGCATGTGCTCGATCTTTTTGCAGGCTCAGGTATCGTGGGACTGGAGGCCTTGAGTAGAGGAGCTGCCCGATCTACCTTCGTGGATCAAAGCTCCCTTTGTGCGCGCACCATTGCGCAAAATGTAGAGCTGCTCTGCCTCCAAGATGCCATCCGCATTTACCGCAAAGAGGTCTTTTCTTTCCTAACAACCTGGAAAGAGCAGGCTGACTTCATCTACATCGATCCCCCTTACGCTCTAGATTCATTGGAGCAAAAAATGGAGCGGCTTGTAGCGCTCCTCTTAGACCGGGGTTCTTTACTCTCTGGCGGAATAGTATTTTTAGAGCTACCCCCGCACGCCTTTTTTACTCCGCCGGGTAGACTACGCAGCAAAAAGCGGATCTACGGCAATACCGTGATTTGGGAGATGCGCTTGTAATCTGCTCTTTTTCCAACAAATTTTCCTCTCGTAGCCCTATGGAGCTTGAGGGAATTTTGTAGAAAACGAGCAATCTGGCTGTTGTAAAATAGCTAGATTGTCGTAAAATTGTAGTACATATTTGCTCTGCCGCCTGGGATACCCTAGTTGAAGTAAGCTGTTCAACACAATTTTCGTTAAGGGACCACGACGCTAGACCGGGAAACGTACATTCCCCTCTAGGAAATGGACCCACCTAGCACAAAACACCGTTGATGTGCATACGCTACGGCCCTAGGTGGTAGGGCTTTTTCTTAGTAAGAACAATCTTCGTAGTCGATGCCCGGTACGGCCTTTTTTGGATCGAATACGCTTCTTTTAAAGAGAGCTCTCGAACGAGAAATTCCCGCTTGATGAGAGAGAAAAAAGCATCCATGAACCGGTCTTTCGATACAAAATGCGCCGATAGAGGAGTCAAGAAATCGCGATGACCTCTCCCGGCTCGGTAGGCAGGCGCTTTGGTAGGAATGGTAAGATAGCGCATGTTCTCTAACGAAAAATCCCATAGGAATGAGGTGTGCAAAAGCCCCCTCTCCTTGCGAAAATACAGAGCGTTCCCTCCACATTTCCGCTTGCCTAGGACAAAGTCGTGCTCATCTAGCGCCAGTCCGCTCTCGGGAAAAGCGCGCTCGTAGATGCCATGCGACCAGAGCAAAAGCTCTTCTGGAAAGAGCGCAAGGCCTTGGTAGCCTCGGGGCAAGATCCAGGTACAAAAAATCGTCTCCTCATCGACAATTACCGTTCCTCCTCCACTGAAGCGCCGTACGAGAGGAAGAGCATTTTTTGCCACAAGTGAGGTGTGGACATGCTCTTCGAGGGGAGAAGAGATACCGAGAACAATGGTAGGGCAAGAGCCCTCATTGACAAGAAGGACGGGTCGCTCATCGAGGCGTAACAAGGCCTCTTCGATCTGCAACTGGGAGAAAATTGCTAGGTTTTTCGTACGAAGTAGGTAGAGCTCTTCCATTTTTGAGAGAGTTTACTCAGCGCCCCTTTTTTGTAAATGCACCCGCAAGATGGAAATATCTGCATAGGTCACACCTGCAATTCTGGAGGCTGTCTGCAAGTTGGTAGGGGAAAACTTCTCGAGAACCTCGACCGCCTCTTTGCGTAGTCCAACAACAGATCGGAACGGAAAGTCTCTCGGGATAAAAACGTGGTGCAACTCTTGCAGCTGTTTGATTTCCTTCTCTTGTCTTGCGATGTAGCCCTCATACTTGACATCGTATTCGATATCCTCTTGCAGGGAAAAAGGACACGCAAGGAGCTTTCCTGGATACGCTTGTGAAAGGGATCTGTAGGAGTTTTCGGGTCTGCGTAGAAGCTGCTCTAAAGAGAGGGTTTTGCGATCAGCAGCTACAAAGGTCTTTTGGAGGTTTTTCCGAGCCTCTTGAAGAAGTGCTTTTTTCCGCTCCAAACAGGCTCTTTGCTCTTCTGAGATAAGTCCGAGAGCAAACCCAATTTCGCGAAGGCGTAGATCGGCATTGTCTTGCCGCAGTAACAAGCGGTACTCTGCTCTCGATGTGAACATCCGGTAGGGCTCAAATAGCTCTGTAGAGATCAGATCATCGATCATAACTCCCAGGTACCCTTGCCACCGTTCGATAGAAATTGGGGCCTTATCCTCAGCGTTTAGCGATGCGTTGATCCCTGCAATAAGCCCTTGCCCTGCAGCCTCTTCATAGCCCGTTGTTCCATTGATCTGCCCTGCAAAAAAGAGGTTTTTGAGCCTTTTGGTCTCCAAAGAAGAGAAAATTTGCCCCGAAAGAGCGTAGTCGTATTCGATAGCATAAGCAGGGCGCATAATTTGTGCCCGCTCTAATCCAGGGATGGTCTTCAAAAGGGCATGCTGCACATCGATCGGCAAAGAGGTAGAAATACCATTGATGTAGAGCTCTCCTGTACGAAGCCCCTCTGGTTCAACAAAAATCTGGTGGCGCTCTTTTTCTGCAAAACGGACAATTTTGTCCTCAATCGAAGGGCAGTATCTAGGCCCTTTGCTATCGATCTTCCCTGAGTAGAGGGGGGACCTATGCAGGCTCGATACGATCAGATTTTTACTTTCTTGGGTGGTGTAGGTGATGAAGCAAGAGCGCTTTTCCAAAGGAGCATGTTTCTCATCAAAGGAGAAAAAGACTCCCTCCTCTGTTTTCTGCTCAAGCATGGAAGAAAAGTCGACCTCTTTAGCCGCAATTCTCGGCGGCGTGCCAGTTTTCAGCCTTCCGAGGGAAAAGCCTGCGTCGAGGAGAGCTTTGGAAATGCCTGTAGCTGCTTTTTCCCCGCTCCTTCCTCCAGGCGTAGTCGAGCTGCCAATATGCATGAGTCCGCGCATGAAGGTACCTGAAGAGAGGACAACAGAGGAGGCCTCATAACTGATGCCAAGATCAGTGACCACTCCGAATACTTTGTCATCTTCCAGCAAAAAAGAGAGGACAGAACCTTGTTGGATGGTAAGATTTTCCTGATTTTCCAACCTCTCCTTCATCGAGATTTGGTAGAGGATTTTGTCCTGTTGAGAACGGGGAGAGCGGACTGCGGGGCCTTTAGAGGCATTCAAAAGGCGCATCTGAATGGATGTTTCATCAGCAACCTTGCCCATGAGACCTCCCAAAGCATCAATTTCTCGTACGAGGTGCCCTTTCGCAGTCCCTCCAATGGAGGGGTTGCAGCTCAGTTTGCCGATCGTATCGAGATTCATTGTCAAAAGAAGGGTGGAAGCGCCCCGTTTGGCCGAGGCGTGAGCCGCCTCGCACCCAGCGTGTCCTCCTCCTATGACGATCACGTCAAAACGCTTAGGATACTTCCACATCTACGGATCGCTATTTTTTCTTATGCCGGTCTCTACGACGACGCTTCTTCCGTTTGTGCTTGGCGATTTTCGCTCTCCGTTTTTTCTTAACCGAAGACATAATACTCCTAGAATTGATGTGAATTACCGATTTTACTGCAAGAAGAATAAAAATGCAAAAAGGAAGTCCCTCTAGAAATTAGGGAGAAATTCCGCTTGTATAGCGCGCTTGGATCAAAAAATATTTTGCAATGATGCCAGCTGTTTAAGCAGGAGGTGGATCGAGTGATGGCAGGTTCAAGCCAGCATGCAAAACAAGGTAGGAAATGAAGCCCACAAGACCGCGCCCGACCAAAGCGATAGAAACAAGGCTCAACCCGAGAACAATGGGCTGCCAAAACGCAAATAGGAAGGCGATGATCGCCAAAGCCGAAAAAGCAAGCTGCACTGTTTTGAAAAAGATATTGCGACGGATCAAATCGCGAGTTCCTAAAACTAAGGCTCGTGCTTGATCCAGCTCTAATTCAGGATTCGCATCCACCATGCGGTTCATGTTCTTGAAGAGGTTCCCTATTTGGAAACTACTTGCTCGCTCAATGCTGCGCTGTCTTTGTGTATACAAAATACCTGGCGATTGTACGACATCTACCGCGTGACCGTCTTCTACACTCATCTGGGATCGCACAAAGCTCATACAAGCGTGAACATTTTCCGTGTCGATGTCGTCGATCTCCTCGAGCAGCTTTTGCCCCTTCCAAATCGAGTAAATATCAAGAAATGAGCGGAGGAATAGCAAAATGCCTCCTAAAGGCAAGATAAGATGACTCAAGAGTTGAGTCGGTATTTCCCAATCAAAGATCCCTTGGACAATTAGCCCAACTGAAACAGCTGTGTCGATTGCGTCGAAATAAGCAATTCCTAATTGCAAAATGCTATAAGCAACGCCCTCCGGGTCGGGAGTGTGGAGACGTACAAAGTCAGTAAAGTCCGCATAGTAACGCCCCAAGTTCTTATAATCCGCAACTGCTCTCCAGCCGGAAACAGACGCATCCACAATCGTCGATAGATTTCCTAATCGCGACAAT
This sequence comes from Chlamydiota bacterium, assembly GCA_039179045.1. Classification (GTDB taxonomy): domain Bacteria; phylum Chlamydiota; class Chlamydiia; order Chlamydiales; family SM23-39; genus JBCAXK01. The sequence continues at coordinate 34,883 of JBCDEZ010000007.1, forward strand.
CCCGATACGAAATGGGGCAATTTACTTATACTCTCTCCAGTAAAACTAAGTAAACGAACAACAATCATATTTAAGTTTTTAAATTTTTTATAACTAATTTTACAATATTTTCAAAAATATAAACAATAAAAAAAAATTCTATTCTACAGATATCTATACAATATAGAGAATGTTTAAATTATAAGACGCTCTACAGAGAGAAAAATATTCGTAATCTCTTGATCTATCATTGTTTATCAGCAATTTACCCAAACACAAGACTCTTGAAGGGAGCTAGCATGGAAAGGGATTTCTTCCACAAATTCCTTGTGTACACATGCTCAAGCCCTAAAGAGCTCATGTGGGAGAAAAAGCCGCAAAAGCTGCGTCATCCGTCGGAGTTGTCTCAATAGGAGTATAATCCTTGAACTGGGCAAACTCCTTGCGAAATACGAGAGGAATCGTACCGATCGCGCCATGCCGGTTTTTCGCGACGATCAACTCAGCCATCCCAGGTTTATCGTATTCATCGTAGTATTCTCTACGCATGAGGAGAAAAATCTGGTCGCTATCTTGCTCCAAGCTCCCCGATTCGCGCAAATCGCTCAATAAGGGACGGTGCCCTTGCCGCTCCTCAACTTTCCGTGACAACTGGGAGAGGCAAAGAATCGGGATATCAAGCTCCCTTGCCAAAGTCTTCAACAAGCGGGAGATTTCAGACACTTCAAGCTGCCGACTCTCCATCGAACGGTTCGTCCCTGAACCTGAGAGAAGCTGTAGATAGTCGATGATCAAAAAGCCGATATTGTACGCCTCTTTCATCCGGCGTGCTCGAGAGCGGAGATCGGTAATTTTGAGACCGGGCTGATCATCAATCAGCATTGTATGCTTTTGCATTTTCTGCACAGAGTAGAAGATTTTTTGGTACTCTCCCCCATCAATTGATCCACTGAGGATTTTCTCTGATTCCACTTCTGACTGAGAACAGATCAGCCTGTGCACAAGCTGCGATGCGCTCATTTCTAAGGAAAAAATTGCAACAGATATATTCTGTCCAAAACAAACATTTTCCGCAATATTGAGTGCAAGGGCTGTTTTCCCCATAGCAGGTCGAGCAGCCAAAATGATGAAATTCGAGGGATGCAACCCATGGATGAGCTTATCGAGATCGGAAAACTGCGTTGAAATGCCGGTAACTCGAGCTGCTTCTGGCCCGAGTTTCAAAAACCGTTCTTGCCGTACTTGGAGCTCTTTTAGGTAGGGGATTTTCTCCTCTGTTTTTGCCCCAGATAAGATCTCTTTCACGCTAACAGCCCCACCTGAAGCCGTCCTCTGAGAAATTTCATAAAACAGCCCTTGGGCCTCATCCAGCAGCTGCCCTGCCGGCTCTTTTTCTTGCAAAGCCTTGCTCGTAATCGTCTCAGAGGCTCCGATCATCTTGCGCAAGACCGCCTTCTCCCGAACGATCTTTACATACTCTTCAACATACGCCGAGGTACCCGCGTACTGGGCAAGATTTGCAAGGTAGCTAACGCCTCCGATTTTCTTCAATGAACCTTCTTTTTTTAGTTCCTCAGCAACAATATGAATATCTGCCGGCCGGTCCTGCTGGTAGGCAATCTGAAGAACCGTGAAAATAATCTGATGTTCGCGGAAGTAAAAATCCTTGGGATAAAGAGAGTCTGCACCTAAGTTCAGACTATTGACGCTTGTCAGCATGCAACCTAAAACCATCATCTCTGATTCTTTAGAATGGGGAGGAACTTTAAGAGGAGCAAAAGCCATATGAAAATATAGTAGCAAGCTCTCTATAATTTGCGCAAAATGATCCTGAAAAAGGTCCAGATTTGCGAAAAATAACCAAACACTCTAGACTTTAACTTTTCTTGATTTGGAAAGATGGCTGAGTGGTCGAAGGCACGTCCCTGCTAAGGACGCGTACCCTTGCGGGTACCGAGGGTTCGAATCCCTCTCTTTCCGTTCTCTTGAGCATTTTTTTCACTGCCCTTACGAAACTGCAAAGAATTTCTCGAGTACGCAGCTCGAACAGGGTCTATTTCGTAAAAAGGCGAACAAAAATCGCGGGATGCGAGGTTTCTCAAAGACCTCACTCCTACAAATATAGTAATAAAACAGGCACAAGCGCACGAGTCAAGACTACAGTCACGAGAATACCCACCGTCCCAGCAACCGCTAGAACCAGTAGAAAGTTACCAGCTCTGGTGTACAATAACAAGTGCATGGGGCCCAAAAGGCAAAAAACCAGGCTTTCAAAAATAGAAAGAACGTACGCAATGGTTCTCTCTACTAAAGAGTGGTGTTTCAATTGGCAGTTTTGAATCTCATCAACACGATCTTCCATCTCTGGCGAAAGTCTATAATAGATGTCCGAAGAAAGATTGAGAACTCGGAGAGGCAACTGGGCAAGTTCTTTGGGAATTTTTCTCAGTCCGTGGTTTTTCAAGCTCAAGATCCGCAAGCTACGCAAACGCCCGATGCTCTCGGGAAGAAATCTCATGACATTGTCTCCCAGATCGAGGCTTTCAACAACCGGCAAAGCCTCATCAATCCACGCAGGAACAATCCACACACAATTGGCGCGCAAGTTGAGGGTGGTGCAGGAACTGAAAGAACCATACTCATTGAGAAAAAATCCACTCAGATAATTGAAACTAAGGTTCATATACCGGATGCAACACGCACTTACCATTAAAGAACCATCCCGCAAAAAATTGTGCTGCGCATGGAGTGTATATACTCCAAAATTACGAAGATCCAGATGTTTGAGACGATTGTGGCTCACATTTAAAACGCGTACATGAATATCAAGATCAAACCTTGGAAGAAGATTGTGACTCAAATCCAGATCCCGCATCTCATACGTATTTACGAGGCCGAGGCAAATCTGTTTGATCCGGTTGTGACTAAAATCGCAACTCGAAAGGCTTGCCCTTGGATGAAAAGGACTCGATACATCACTTAGTGAGTTGTGTCTTAGATTCAAAATCGTTAGAAACTGCAGGGGTTTTAGTGTATCCCCCAAATCTCCTAGAAGATTGTGACTCAAATCCAGATTCCATATCTGATGCGCACCTCCGAAGCGAATCTTTTCGATCTGGTTGTGACTAAAATTGCACCTCGAGAGCCCTGCCATTGGATGAAAAGGA